>JABMQS010000019.1 GCA_013202525.1 Candidatus Omnitrophota bacterium | reverse complement strand
TCAGCTTTACGTCCCAATCATCCGGCATGCCCTTATAATAACTGTTCAGACTCTCATATTCACTCTCTGCCTTTGAAAAGACAATGGCCTCTTCATCTATCTGTGCGGAGAGGCTTTTATATATGGGGGAGTTGTCAGGCAAGCCTTCAAGCTGCGCCTTGACAGAATCCCTCCTACTTGTTAGATAGACAACGTCCGGGTGTTTATATGTAAAGATCTTCAGGAACTCTTCTCTGCGTGATTCAAGCTCACCAAGCCTCTTCTGCAGATCCGCGACCCTGTTGTCTACAGCCGCGTTCTTATCTTTTAACCTCGTCAGCTTCTTCTTGGTCGAGTTTAGGGCATATCTGGCCTTGCCTATCTTTCTTTTTGCGCTGGCCAGTTTTTCCTGCCGCTGGCTCCTTGTGCGTTTCTTTACGTTATCCCTCTCACCGATAAAAAGCCTTGCGGCGGCATTTGCCACCTCTCTGGCAAGTTTGGGATCCGGGGAAACAAAACCAACAGCAAGAATGTGCTCCTTGTCAAAATCGAGCTGGAGGTCCTCCTTCAGAGCTGTCTTATCGACTCCGGGGAACTCCTTGGACAGTTTTGTAAGAAGATCGTCGGCTATTATCCTCCTGGCTTCGATCTCAGGCCTGAAAGAACCCACATTTCCTGTAAAGGCTATCTGGGCCTGCGCCTTATACAGGATCTTCTTTTGGGATATAAAAATGCAGAGCGGCACTGAAAGGATAAGAAAAAGCGCCACAAGCACCAGATACCTTCGTCTTATAAAATAACCTATTCTTTTCATCGCCTTACTCAATAGTGGTCTGCACGTTTACACTCGTTCCCATGGAAGCGGTACGGTACGCTTTAGCCTTAATGTTGTAGTATGTGGTCTTTACTTCATAGTATGTAGCTGCCGCGCCCAGAAGCGGGGCTATCTGCTGTATGAGGTAGGCTACGTTGCCCAGGAAGCTGCGCGGGAAATAAACGATATCGTCCTTACGAAGATATATATTCTCTTTAAATTTGCCTTTTAAGATATCAATCACATTCACCACTATGATCTCTGTGTAGTTCTCATAATCGCCTCTTATGACAAGAACGTTTTTGAGTCCTGCGCTATCAGCCCAGCTGCCGGCCAGGGCCATGGCCTCCATTATCCTTATCGGCTGAGTAAACCTCAAGACCCCTGGGGTGCCGATCTCGCCCAATATGACCACCTTTTTCCCGCCAAAATCTCTTACCATTACCGTGACCTGAGGGCTCTTGATATAAGTGGTTAGCTTATTTGCGATCTCAGACCGTATCTGATCCAACGTATATCCCTCGACCTCGACATCACCTATCAGGGGAAAAGATATCCTGCCATCGGGCCTTACCACAACCTCTTTGTGCAACTCCTCGACCTGCCAGACAGATATCTCCAATATGTCGCCGGAGCTTACGCGATAGGTCTCTATCGTCCACCCTGTATCCACTATATCCTTGGCATATATCACCCTTATCTCACCCTTAAGAGCACTCTTCTTGCCTTTTTTCTTCTTATCTTCTTTTTTGTCCTTTTCGCCCTCTTCTACTTTAGCCTCTTTGTCGTCGACACCTGCCGATGCATTCTCCGTTGTCGGCTCCGACACAGGCTCATCCTTCTTTACCGTGTCTACTGCGGGCTTGGGCTCCTCTGGAGGCGGCACCTCTTTTTGCTCAGGCTGCGGCGCCTCTACAGCACCTGCATCCTCTACAGCCGCGGCCTCTGATGCAACAGGGGGCGGCGCTGATGTGTAGGTTACCTCTTGCGGAGAAAGATCCGCGCCTTCCGCCTGTGAAACACCTGCATTCATCAATGGCACAGGCGCCGCTTCTTGACTATCCCCATGCTCTGAATCCCCATCATCGGTCAGATCTATATCTGCTATCGGCGATACGGGTTCCTTGTCTATATCCGCTGGCACAGCCTCTGTCGCTTCAGGCACAGTGGCTTCTGCTGCCACAGGTGCAGCGGCTTCTGCTTCCACAGGGGCCTCTGCTCCTGCCTCTTCAGGCCCCATCAAAACCTTCTCCCCTTCAACCTCATAGCAAACCGCCGCGCTAGCAAAGGTGAGACTAAAAATCATAATTAATACAACGCACTTTTTAATCATCTATTTACCGTATGAATACCTATAATACCTGTACCTGTAATAACCGCCTCCACTCGTATCGAGCTTATTAAATACAGCTCCGAGCATATTGACGCCTGCATCCTTCAGTATGCTATAGGCCCTGGTCACGACCTTCTCCAGTGTCACGTCTGCCATAACAACCAATATTATACCGTCTGCCTTCTTGGACATGATGACAGGATCTGTTACCGACAGAAGCGGTGAGGTATCTATATATATCATATCGAACATCTCCCTTGCCTTTAAAAGCAGATTGTCCATGGCCTTACGCTCCAGGAGCTCAGCCGGATTGGGAGGTATAGGCCCGCTGGTCAGGATGCTGAGGTTCTCTATATCAGTGCTAACAAAGGAGGTCTCATCTAATGCGGCCACGTCAGAAGCAAGGAGAGTGCTTAAACCCTTCTTGTTGGATACCCCAAACATCTTGTGGACACTTGGGCGCCTCAGGTCACAGTCTATCAGCAGGGTCTTCTTATCAGATTGGGCAGTGACTACAGCCAGGTTTGCGGCGATGAAAGTCTTGCCTTCCTGCGGAAGCGGGCTGGTAATAACGACTATCTGATTCTTCTTGCCGGCATTCAAAAACTGTATATTGGTACGCAGGCATCTGACCGCTTCAGATGTCGGTGACTTGGGATCAGTCTGTGCCACCAGCTCCTTTATAATATCTGCCATCTCTTAACTCCCCTTGGTGCTATGGGCGCGCTTTTCCTTATGGTCTTTTCTGTGCAAAGGTATGCTCACCAGTACCGGTATATCTATAAGTTTCTCAAGCTGTTCTACATCCTTTATGCTCGTATCAAACATCTCCAAGCCATAGACCGCTGCTATGGAACAGGCGAATGAAATAAAAAGACTCAGCAGCACCGACTGCGACAGGTCTGCCGACGTAGGGTTAGATGGCTTTGTGGGAACCTGGGCAGGTTCCAGCACCCTTAATTCGCTGTAGCGTTTCAGCTTTTCTCCAAGATTGACCTGTTGCAGTTCCTCTGCAAGTTTATTATATATATTGCTTTTTACCTTTATATCCCTTTTAAGCAGATTATAGGCAACTATCTTCTTATGGACATCGGACTCTATCAATTTAGCAAGGCCTTCATCCTGAGCCTTCAGTGTATCCAGGTCTGCCCGCAGGCTGTTTAAAGCGCTCTCTATCTCCTCTTTTATCTTGTTCTGGATAGACCTGAGCTCGCTCCGCGCCTGTATAACCGCCGGGTGCGCATCCTCATTTACCAAAAGTAGCCTTTCCAGATCTTCTTCTCTTTCAGAGAGTATCTTTCTCAGATTCAAATCTGCAAGAGTGTCATTCCTTTTGGCTATCGCAGAAAGGGCTGCTATGGCATCGCTGCGCGCGATGGTCCTTATGCCTTCCATAAGATCTTCCAGCGAGGAGATCTCGGATTTGATCTTAAGGTATTTTTCACTTATTCCCACATCCTCGGAAAGGGTGCCTCCTCTGCCCGGAGCGCCTATACCGTAATTCTTTGCGATCTCAGCTATCTCCTCATTGGTCATTACAAAATCTGTCAGCTTGTTTTCCGCAACGTGGAGGTTTGTTTTGGCGTCTTCAAGCTGCCTGGTAAATGTCTCATATGTATCTTTGAAAAATTTATTCTCATCCTGCTTCTTCTGCTTGAGGTAGCCATCGGCAATGGCACGGACCATGTCATATGCCTTCTGCGGACTGCTTAAGGTAGCTGATATGACCACTATATTGCCGCCACGCCCCCGGCTCGGGCCTTGTTTGCCGCCCGGGGAACTTATTTCCAACGATGACCTTATCTCTGAAATAAGCTGCTTCTGCGGCTCTTTATAACCCATATCTTTTAGTATGCCCGCTGCCTGGATTGCTACTATATTGCTCTCTAAAATAGCGATCTCACTGCCGTAAGAATAGAAACGCCTTATTACCTGGCCTTCCTTCGAGACCGCCTCTAAGGCAACCGGGCCGATCATGATCTTTGTCTCCGCGGTAAATACGGGCTTCTCGGACTTTGCCTTCTGAAAAGAACGTATGGAGATAAATGGAAAGGAAATAAGGAAGGTCACAAGAAAGACAGCCGCTATCACCTTCCATCTTCTCAAGATGATATGGGACACGGATGAAAAACTTATATATTCTTCGTTCTTGTTTTCTTTCATCTTCTCTCTAAATTAGATACAAAAAATCCCTTACCCCACTCGCTGTCTCACAAGACAGACTTTCCCTTTGAAATAACTTATAATAACTCTAAATATTATACATATTAAAGGCTATGCATGTCAAGTAGATTACTTATGGGTTAGTGGAATAATTCGTAGATGTATAGGTATAAGGTATAGTGTAGAGGTGCTGCAGGTCTAATTATTTCTAATTACAACGTCGTTGAGGTGCTCAGAAGCAACAGTGGCCATCCTGTTCAGCTCTTCTGCCGGGTAGGGTGTTATATCGAGAAAGGAAGGATTGATGGTGTCACGCGGGACGAACTGCTGAAGACAATATCTCCTGGCGCCGGCTATCGACCTTGCTATCTCTGCTATGGCGGATATATCTACGATGCCGGGCACAACCGTAGTGCGAAACTCATGCTCTATGCCTGAATCCAGTACGATATCCCTGGACTCTATTATATCTTTGATCTCGACCGGTGCATTTACCGCCATACTATAGGCCTGCGCATTGAAGGGCGCCTTTACATCCATGGCGATAAAGTCTACGCTATTTGAGGCAATGAGGTCTTTCAGAACATTGGGCCTTGAACCATTGGTATCCAGCTTTACCGGAAGGGAGAGGCCTCTTATTGCCTCGATCAGGCCGATAAGTTCTTTCTCGTCAAGTGTGGGCTCTCCGCCTGTTATCACCACCCCATCGATCCAGCCCTTCTTCTCTTTTAAGAAGGATTCTACGGAATCGAAAGGTACAGCCTCGATGCCCTCTTCGTCCAGCACCAGCCCCCGGGCATGACAAAAGCCACATCTGAAATTACACCCACCGCAGAATATTATAGAGGCTATCTTACCATCCCAGTCGATGAGCGTTACTTCTTGAAAACCTTTTATACTAAACCTTCTCAAGCACTTCTTCAAAATAGGCCTTAAACTCCTCTGTCTTGGGGACCTCGCCGTCCCAGCGCGCAAGGATCTTGTCTTCTTTTTCTATTACGCTCGTCGGTATCTTTAACGCATCATAATATGCGCCTTCGGCCATGCCATCCACCGTGTCCATGTCATGGAATTCCAGGTTCGCCATCTCGTGGCAATTGTTCTTTTTGAAAAAATGGTCGAATTTATTCTTCGTGGTCTCGCACTTTGCACAGCCTTTTTTGCCAAATACCTTTATCTTCATCAAAATCCCCTTGGTTATTTAAGCGAGTAACTCTCAGCGCCATGCCGCCTGTCTGCAAGCTCTCCCAGTTTGGACTTATTCCAGTTATCGATGCGGCTGTAATAGCCTACGATCCTCGTCATGCCATAGACGTCATCTGAATCACACTTCCTGCAGGTATCATGCAATCCGTTATCCATCTTGTTGCAGGTATTGCATATTGTAAACTCCGGCGATATGGTGATCTGCGCAGCCTGAGTATTGTGATAGGTCTTCTCCACCAGGTTCAGGATAGACTCTTTCGAGGGAAGCTTCTCGCCGACGAACGCGTGTATTATGGCGCCGGACTCTATCATGGTATGAAACTTGGACTGTTTCTGTATCCTGGTGACCAGATCTATCGGTGCATCGGCCGCGAAATGTATGGAGTTGGTGTAATAATACATATCGTTGTCAACATCGCCTTTTATTACGTTGATGGCATCTTCCGGAAACTGCTTCAGGTCGACCTTGGCAAGCCTCCTCGCCGCTGATTCAGCGGGCGACTCCTCTAAGGAAAATTTAAGGCCGAGCTCTTTTTCTGCTTCCTTCGCCTTAAAGTACATGAACGATATTATCTTAAGCCCCATCTTGAAGACATCTTCACCCTCGTGGAGCTGTTTGCCTGTCAGGTGCTGAACGCATTCGTTTAAACCTACTATCCCTATTATATAGGTCGCCTTCTCAAGGTTTATATACGGCCTGCCGTCGAGCGCAAGCTTTCCGGCCTCCCACATGGGAAGGCCCGGTTCAGACATGAGCTTGGAGATAAACTCCTTCTTCTGAAGATGGGCCTTGATGGCGAGCTGCATACAGCGTTCTATTTCCTTATACAGTCCGTCTAAATTACCCCTTCCTGCACGGTAAGCAGCCTGCGGAAGATTTACGGTAATATTCTGGAAACCGCAGAACCTCATCGACTCCGGATGCTCGATCATGTAGTTGTCGCTTATCTTGGTGCGCAGGCGGCAGCATGCCGAGAGAGTCACCTCGTCCCTGTCGAAGACAAAGTAGGGTGAACCGTTTTCGCTGGCTATCTCACAGGCATACTCCAATATCTCCCGCTGTTTCGGATCTGTAAATGTCTCCTCGCTGATATGTAGATCCGGTTTGGGAAAGGCAAAGGGGCGGCCGTCTTTATCACCTGCCCGCCATACACTCAACATGGCCTTGGCAAATTTTTGCGCCACCTCTTCATAATCACCGTAGGTCTTGCCTGTATACTTTCCGCCGGGGCCTATGGCCGGAATCTTCTTGAGATAACCCGGTATGCCTGTATGGACATTATGATCGGTAAAGAGGCTCTGGCCGCCGCGCGAAAAGGCGTTCTGTGACGCTGAAAAGATAAGGTGCTGTGCCTCCTGGCGCAGCTCATCGTCACTCATGCCTACCAGGTAAGGCGCGTACATTATGTTT
>JABMQS010000018.1 GCA_013202525.1 Candidatus Omnitrophota bacterium | reverse complement strand
GCAGCAGCATGAGGTCAATCTAAAAGGCCTGGATCTCTCCTATATAAGCGGGGGATTCTGCTGGGCCACTAACCTGGATGTCAATCCAGACGGTGCCACTTTCTATATAGACGACATCCGCTACGAATAATGCTTTAGACGCTTTAGGGTCAGGCACTGAGCACGAAGGTTCGTGCTCAGTGCCTGACCCTAAAAGGTGTTTCTATGGGACGTGACGATCATAAAAGTCGCAGGAAGTATATAAGGCTGAACTCTTGCTTTCCGGTGGGGTTCAGCCTTTATTTGATCCCGGGTAAGATCATATCCGAGGAATACCAGGGTTTTACCTGCAATGTCTCAGAGGGTGGCCTCTGCGTGACTGTGCGGAATCTAAAAGGTGAGGACGCGCAGCTCGTACTCCAGGGAAAGGCAAAGCTTAAGATACAGACGAACATACCTATGGCAGCAGAGCCTGCCGAGGCCACGGCAGAGATCGTCTGGAGCAAGAAGGACGAGAAAGACCCCTCCGGCAAGGTCTACCAGATAGGCCTGTCATACCTGGATATCGATCCCCAGGACAGAAGTAGGATCTTCAATTATGCCCGTCGATTAAAATGGATGCCCCGCCTGATTTCCATTGCCATCATCTTACTTTTAGCAATACTCGCCGCAGTCTCTTTGTACCATGTTAAGGTAAAAAGAGAAAATGTCGCTTTGGTGCAGGAGCTGGTGGCAACACTTGAGGTCAAGAACAATATCTCAGGCCAGCTGGGCGAACTGAGGGACTCCAAGAGGGATCTTGAGAAGAAATTCGCGGCAGGCAAAAAGGATATAGAGGGTATACAAAGCCAGATAGCAAGTGTCGAGAGCAGGACAGGGGCAGAGACGGATAGATTAAGAAAGCAGCTCGGCAAGGCGTTGGCAGAGCAAAAGGCGCTTGAGACACAGATAGCAAAGTTCTCGGTAGAGCGCGCGATGGCATCAAGGATGGCACGCCGCGGCAGAGAGTCGCAGCTCGACGGGCTAAAGGCAAAGATAGATGCCCTGGGCATGGAGATGGGAGAGGTAGTTAACAGAAGCCGGGTCTCTGTTGATGCGCTCAAGGTAGAGACCGCAAAGTTCCAAAAAGAGAACGCCGCCTTAAAGGAAAAACTCGACCTTGTAAAACAGGGTGAGCTTTCTCTGGAGCAGCAGCTCGCCAGCATCAAGACAAAATCAGGTATGCTGGAAGAGGCAAGCGCCGACAGGATGCTCGAATGGATAAAGGTACACCAGTCAAAGGCCACCGGCCTTGTAATGAGCTATGAAGGTGATAAGGCGCTTGATAACTGGGGCTTTACATATGATCAGGCGCTCGCGTGCCAGGCCTTTCTGATATCGGGTGACCACAGAAGGGCAAGGGCAGTATTGAATTTTTATAAGGATAAGGCCAAGGCCCAGAAGGGCCTATTCTATAATGCCTATGATGTAAAGACCGGTTCCCCGACCGAGTACATGATACACAGCGGACCCAATATCTGGCTTGCTATATCTGCATGCCAGTATGTCAGGCATGCCGGCGATGATAAGTACCTTGGTCTCGCCGAGATGATTGCTGATTCCATGATCCGTTCCCAGAGCTCATCCAGGGACAAGGGCATAAAGGGCGGGCCCGGTTCCGAGTGGGTCAGCACCGAGCACAACCTTGATGGTTATGCATTATTCAACCTGCTCTATGAGCTTACCAATAAAGACAAGTACAGGGCTGCCGCCTCAACAGCGCTTGCCTGGCTTAGGGACATTGGTTATAATAAGCCGGAGGGCAGATTTATGAGGGGCCGCGGCGATGCCACCATCGCAACAGATACATTCTCATGGGCCATAGCCGCTATAGGGCCAAAGACACTCTCTGAAAATGGTATGAATCCCGACGGCATAATGGAATTTGCCGAGAATGAATGTAAGGTTACGGCAAACTTCTACAGGCCTGACAACAGCCACGTCAAGGTGGTGGGTTTTGATTTTGCAAAGGCCAGAAACCTGGGCCGCGGCGGCATCGTCTCATGCGAGTGGACCGCGCAGATGATAGTCGCATTTGAGATAATGGCCGATTATTACAAGGAGGCCGGCGACAAGCAGAAGGCGGGTATCTACCGCGCAAAGGCCGAGTACTATCTCTCCCAGCTGGGCAGGATGGTAATTGCATCACCCTCGCCGACAGGCCAGGGTGAAGGCTGCCTCCCCTATGCCTCGATGGATGATGTGGATACTGGCCATGGCTGGCGCGCGCCCAAAGGCCGCCGCACAGGCTCCGTCGCCGCCACTGCATATTACATCTTCGCCTTCAAACGCTACAATCCCCTCAAAGGATAGTTTGGAGACGTAGTTTGGAGACGTTTACCAATCCAAGCACGAAACTGTCCCAGATTTGTTCGGGAAAGTGTCTTTTAAAATCTCAAGGGGTCTAATGTAGCCTTTTCTTGATCTCCTCCAAAGACCCTTTCTTTATAACTACTCCAAAGATAGTTGTGGGGCGATTTGATTAAATTGGCCCTAATCGGGTTGAATTCAATGTAGTTTATGCAATCCAGCAAATATTTATCCCTATTTATAATCTTGCTTTTGAACCTGCCCTGCCACAAATAGCCTACTTTTTCATACTTATGGTTAAAATAAGCTGTGTAGGAACGGGTTAGGCTCTGCATAAATTTAGACAAGCTATGCTTATTTGCCACCTGCCCTAATATATGTATGTGATTAGGCATAAGGCAGAAAGCATAGAGCCTGAATCCGTGCTTTCGCTTATACCTTTTTACCCTCTCAAGGTACTCCCTAAAGTCTATGTCATCCTTGAATATAGGTCGTTTCTGATTACCCCTTGCTACGATATGGTAGCAAGCTTCATCCACTATCAATCTTGGTCCAGCTGGCATAATGCCACCTCCTTTTAGTTATATGCCCCCTCATATAATAAGACACCAAAACTCGCCATTTTCTTTCAAGAAAACGAAAAAAAATAAAAATTTTTTTATAAGGTACAGTTTCGTGCTTAGAAACGGGACACTTTCCCGAACAAGTTGGTAAACGTCTCCAAAATTTAGTTGACAAGGACGGTGTCTTGTGGTAGTATATAAACACTTTTATAAAATATTAAGATACAGATTTAAGCTTCACCACCAAAACCAATAATCACACCTGGCCATATAACTATCTCATACTATGCCTAAAATAATGATGCGTTATATACTTACCATCACACTTATCTTTAATTGTGTGGGCTTGCAGGATTTTGCAGGCAGGAACCACCTGCCCTCCACAGCCTTAGCAAAGGAAGGCCTGCGTCCGCTCGCTACAGAGATATCAGGGCAACAGCCACCCATCCCCTCAAAACAATCATCTTCTGGAAAGCTTTTACCCAAGGCAAAGAGTTTAATGGACAGCCTAAGGCAGCGTGTACACAAAAACTACATCGGCATTACCCCCGAAAATGATAGCTATGACTGGAGAGCTTTTACAAGAAGTAGAGCCTGTTGCCCGGGCCTTTGCTCGTACAGATTTTCAATCTTCTGTCGAGGAAAGGTGTATAAGGAAATCTATGATAGCCTATTTCAGGGAGAATATATGCGACAACATAGATGAGAAAAGGCAGAATCTTCCAGGGGGCGAGAATTCGGAGGTCTTAAGGAGGAATTTGCAGACCTTCAGCATTCTTTTGGCAAACCTAAGATTTAAGAGAGAACTTCAGGCAGCTGTCTTGAGCGGTTTTAAGGATAGCAAGCCGCAGTATCTAGGGACCGAGCACTTTGAGGAGAGTGCGCTCGGGATGGCCTTTACTGTCTTAGGGCTTACCCTTTATGGCTATGATGATGAGGCACAAGGCTATGTTGGTGAAAGGCTCAAAGCCTGTCTGGAGGAGAGCGCGAAGAGATTTGGCGTCTACTACTTAAGCCTTAAGAAGAAGCAATATTCTCCTTCACCAGTGTCCGAGGCGCTAAGGAACTTTCTTGGAAAGATGGACGATGATCTGGCCTCTCTGCCTTATGCAGATGAGACCTCAAAGAGGACTTGCGAAGAGTTGCTTGATAGGTTTGACCCGCATTGCAGAGTCTTAGATACGGTCAGGCAGGATATAAGGCAGAAGCGGGATTATGCAGGCAGGAAGGATATAGCAGAGGCCTTAATGGAAGATATAAGGCCCCTGTCGGGACTTTTTGGAAGGACTGGATTTAGCTCTTCCCTTGAAGAGAGTGAGACCCTTAAACACGTTACAAGGGTTATGGTAGACGCGATAGAGGAATGTATGGGTATTCCAGACCCCCAAAATCCTTCTGCTGCAGGTAAAAAGGAAGAGGCAAGTTTTAGGCGTGAGTTAGAAGCAAACGCCCTTCTTTTGGAAAATCTTGGCTTTAAAAGAGGATTAGAGGCAATCATAGGAACCAGTTGGCGCCTGCCCGAGAAAGCCGCCAAATCGAGAGAGGATCTACTTATCGACCTTACGCAGTTTGCGGTTGAGCTTTCTCTGTATGGTTATAGCGACAGAGACGTTAGATATGTGCGAGACAGAGTCAGGGCACGCCTAAGGGGTATGAGCTCCGCATTATCTATCTGGTTTGCACAAAATCCGGGACACCCTTTAGATGCGTGGAAGATCATAGACCAATACATCGATAGGCTGGTTGACCATGTATATCATTTGAGGAACAAGCAGAGCAAGAACAGGCAGACATGTATACGAGCCCTTGATGGTGAAGAGCCCTATTTTCTTAACAGGATAATCGGTGAATGCGAGGAGTGGTTAAGGAGGCAGGAGAGAGAAGCACGATCCGCGCCAGCAGCATATCGTGAAGATCGATATGAAAAGAGAGATCCTGTTTTCCGTGAACCTCCCAGCATGCTTGCCGGAAAGCAAGCAATGTTGCAGAATATGCAGATGAGGGTAGGGCAGGCCATGGTTCTTTCGATGACGCAGGTGGCTGGCCTGCTTTTTTCTGTTGATCAGAGGATAAAGGATGCCGTTGAGAATAGGCAACCTCTTTCTGAGAAAGCCCTGCAGGCCATAGAGGAAGACCTAAGAGAGGGCGCAGAAGGGATCTTTGACGGATTGCGCAAAGATATTGTAAAGACAGATGAAGAGGGTGTAGAACTTGATGCTGAAAGGGATAAATTCATAAATTTCCTTATAGCAGATACAAGAAGACGCGCAATGATACAGCTTGCCCATATCCCGGAGATAACCGACCTGAGGTCACAGAGGGTATCAGAGATCGCCCGCGACCATGTAAGGACAACGGATGCAGGAAACCTCTTTTTTTCAAGAAAGGATGAGGTCCGGCGCCTTACATATGATACCATGCAGCTTCTAAAGACCTTCTCAATAGCGCCGCTTTTCTTTGAAGGCGCAGGGGGGCTCTCTTTGGAAACTGACCCCAGAGCGCTTTCAGCAAGGATGATCAGTGCCTTTGATGCCAAAACCCTTGAGCCCATGGCCACAAAAGACCTTGAGCAGTTTCTAAGTGCAACGGACGAGCTGCTTCTGTGGCTTGAAAAGAATTTTACAGGCACGTTTTCAAGAGGAAGTATCCAGATCGGCAGCAGCCACCCTTCAAACAGACTGCCCCCATCCTTAAAGGAAGATCTGTCCCGCCTAAACAGGCAGGCCAAGACGAGCCTATCTCCCGATATGTCATTAGCTGAAAGATTAGAAGAATATATAAGTTTATATCAGCAGGTGGTAGGTTTTGCAGACAGCTCAGCAACCTTTTTTCATCAAAGAGCACGCGAGCCCTGGACAGAGCTTGATGATACAGCCCAGAGGGCGCTTTATCGCGATATGAAGATGGCTCGACAAGGAAAAGGCCTTACCCTGTTGGGGCCAGAGTTGCAAGATGCAGAAGAGAGCACTTTTACAAGAGTAACATTCCTAGATATACCGAAGGCAAGGGCCTGCCCAAAGAGGGCGCAGGTAGTTTCTTTGGGTGGTGATTTTTATGCCTGGATGGTGGATGAGGCCCTGCGTTTATATGCAGATAATAATGGTATTGTAGCTACCAAGGATAGGCTAAGACGGATGAGAGGCGAGTCAGCAGGTGCCTGCGCCTATATATTCAGGCTTGCAGACATTACCAAGGTAATAGTCCTGGGGGATAAGATTGGTGGAGAGGATGCCGATAGAGCGAGAATAACCGCAGCCCTTGGAAAACTCGACATAGCCCAGAAGGATATAGTTTTCACCGATGCCACCTCATCTGATGAGTCATTATTTGTTTCATCTGGGGCAAGGCCAGAAGAGGAAAGGACCGAGGTCGAAGCTGATGAGACAGCCACAGCAGAAAAGATCGCAGCGGTTATGATAGCCAGCTACCGAGGGCAGATACTCTTGCCGAGAAGGACCGTCAGAAGAAACGGCGGCGCACTTAGTCTTTTTGATGCAAGTGTTTCAGTAGCAGTAGGCGCTAAGGAGACCTATAAAAAGGCAGCAGCAAGAGGCCTAAGGGAGCAGTGGGGTATCAGGGTAAAGCCCGATGAGCTTATGCGTTTGGGCGAGAAGAACATAATTGAGGTGGATGCCTTTGGCAAGGAACAGAGGGCCTCGCTTTTCATAGTGGTTCTTTCTGATAGAGACGAGAGGTTAAGCCCCCAGCAGTCGACGACGGAGGTAGCCAGGTATGTGTGGCTTAAGGACTTTGCTGGGGTCTGCAGGAGGCGCCCTGAGTATTTTACGCCTGTTATGAGAGAGGTCCTGGAGAATGAGTATGTGACAATTTCTCTTATGCAGCAGGCATACCTTCAGAGGCAGCTTAAACTATGTGAGGAGATATACGGCCCTTGCAGAATAAGGGATGTTGTGGTTGACCCGCGCGGGCTTTTTATTACGCAAGAGCAGATTTTCCAGAGCCACCTGCGTAGACTAGACATCGAAAAGCTCGAAGAGGGCCAGATGGGTACATATATCCACCCGACACTCTTGGTCAAGCCGGAGCAGCGCGACTGGAGGACATACATATTAGACGGGCATCACAGGTCATTCAAGCTTGCTGGCAGAGAGAAATTAGCGCATGCCAAGCGGATAGAGCCTGTGCATTCCTCCGGCATGACACCAGTCAATTTTGGCTCTATGCCAAAACTAAGGGTTGTTATGGATGTTGAGAGGATAAAGAACAGAATAGGGCAGTTTAAAAAAGCAAAAACATACTTTAGAACAGCAGCCAGCCGTATTAGCAGGATGGCGTTTATAGATGATGTCAATCTTGCTATGGTGATAGCGGAGGCTGTGAAAGAAGAAGATGTATATATGGCAAGAGTTGCAAGAGAGGCCCTTGCTAAGTTTATGGTAGGCATGCAGATAGGCAGGCTTAGAGACCTGCATGATCTCTCAGCTCTTTATCCACCGTCACCACGTACCCCCGACGCAAGGACAATCCTAGAAAGGCGCGCTTTGGTTTCTGCAATAGACTCAGCCGCATAATCTTTAAAGGCTCTCCCCATCGAAAATACTTGACTTGGTTTAAGACTATGTGATATAAAAGTAGTCTACATTAACTACTTATAGGGAGGGGTTTTTTGTAATGGATATGAAGAAATACGGACATTTTTCTAAAGACGGAACCGAGTTTATTATTACAAACCCGACGCTGCCGCGGCCATGGATAAACTATCTTACAAACGAAGACTATTGCGCCGTCATTTCCCATAACGCGGGCGGCTACAGCTTTTACAGGGACTGCAGGAGCGACAGGATACTGCGCTGGAAACCTGAAAACTGGCACTTCGACCGTCCCGGACGCTACATATACGCAAGAGACAAGGCAACAGGCAGCTACTGGTCAGCCTCCTACCAGCCCATTCGAAAGAAACCCCAATTCTATGAGTCGCGCCACGGCTTAGGCTATACCATCACCAACACCACATACAACGGCATAAACATAAAGATAACATTCTTTGTGCCTGTACATGATACCTGTGAGGTCTGGCTCGTCAGCGTCACAAACAAGACGAATAAGGCCAGGAACCTGGAGCTTTTTCCTTATGCAGAATGGCTCCTCGGCGACTACCACCAGGAACTGCGCTATCGCAACATAATGAATCTCTACAACAGGGTCTGGTATGACAAGCCGCACAAGGCTATATTTGCCAAGAAGACCGCTTTCTGGGGCGATATGAATATCAAGCCCTATCCGTATGTCGATTTTATGGGATCGAGTCTGCCTGTATCAGGTTACGCTACGCAGAAGGACGCATTCTTAGGACGGAATAATACCGAGGAGAACCCCGAGGCTATTACAACGGGCAAGTTTAAAAATTTCGGATTCACATCAGGTGAAGATGCCATTGCCTGTTTAAAGCATAACCTCTCGCTAAAGCCGAAAGGCACAAAGGAATTTACAGTCGTATTGGGCCAGACCGATAAGGATGACCATCTGCCACAGCTGCTTGCAAAGTACCGCAATATCCCGTCAGCCAAAAGGGAATTTGAGAGGGTAAAGAAGGCATGGCAGGTCTGCATCTCGGACAACATAGAAATAGAGACGCCGGACAAAGACTTTAACACGATGATGAATACATGGGTGAAATATCAGCTCTATATCTGCAACTTTTGGTCGCGTTCTCCGAGCTATTATCACGAAGGCGCAGGCGGTAGAGGCTACCGCGACTCATGCCAGGATGCAGAGAGTATAACGTCTATAAATCCGGAGCACGCAAAGAAAAAGATCAGAACGCTTTTGTCTTTAATAAGGCGCGACGGAACCTGCGCCCCGGGATTTTCTGACACGGCAGGCCCTGCGAAACACCGCCCGAATAAAGACCATCCCGCATGGCTTACCTATACCGTGGCCGCTTACATAAAAGAGACCGGCGACAAGGCTATATTGGAGGAGTATGCCCCTTACCTAAAGGACAAATGGATTAAAGGGTGGGACATAGATCCAAATCACAAAGGCGGCGCTGTTGTCGACGGGGAAGGCACTGTTTTCGAGCACCTTGAGAAGAATCTTAATTCCACCTTTAATGATGTGGGCAGGCGCGGACTGCCTCTGATCGGCCATGCCGATTGGAACGATGCCATCGATGCCGCAGGCATAAAGCTAAAAGGTGAAAGTGTCTGGCTCGCTATGGCGTTGGTAAGGAGTTTAAAGATTCTGGCAGAGCTCGCCCTATTGATAGACAAGAAGTCCAAGGCCGATGAACTTCTTCATAAGGCCAAGACCATGGCAGACAGGATAAATGAGATCGCCTGGGACGGAAACTGGTACAAGAGAGGCTTTACAGATGGCGGTACAGCCTATGGTTCAAGCAAGGACAAAGAAGGCAAGATCTACATAAACTCACAATCCTGGTCGATCCTCTCCGGAGTTGCCGGCAAGGACAGGGAAAAGAAGCTTCTTAAGTCAGTAGACAAATATCTCGACGGGCCACATGGCATAGCGCTGTTTCATCCCGCATATACGGATTGGAACCCCGAACTTGGCAGAATAAGCATGTTTTCAGAAGGCACAAAGGAGAACGCTGCTGTATTTTGCCATGCAGTGACATTTCAGATAGTGGCGGAATGCATAGCAGGAAGGGGCACAAAGGCCCACAAGGCCCTTAAGAAGATTATGCCAAATGCCCAGAAGGATTATGATCTCTACAAAACCGAGCCCTATGCATATGCAGAGTATCTCGTCGGGCCGCAGCATCCGTATCTGTATGGCGAAGGCGCATTTACCTGGATCACAGGCAACGCCGGGTGGAATTT
>JABMQS010000017.1 GCA_013202525.1 Candidatus Omnitrophota bacterium | reverse complement strand
CTCTTCTTGTAGGTGGCTACAAAATTCTCGATGCTGCGGTCATAGGTCTTTTCTACATCAGCGGTGAAGAAACACGCGGGCACCTGACCTGCATCCAGGTGGTAAGATATGCAATCGCAGCATACACCTTTCCTGCTGCAAGGTTCATAAGTACAATTACACCTTGCCTTATTCTCTCTTATCTTGCATTCTGCCATATGAAACCTCTCGTTTTACTAGTCCGGCATCGTGATCGCCTGGACAGGACACTGGTCCACACAGGCACCACAATCTATACACTCATCGCTGACTGCGGCCTTCTCATTCTCCATCTTTATCGCGGTTACCGGACATGCGTCCACGCAGGCGCTGCAGCCTGTGCATGTCTCAACACTTATTACAGCTGCCATCTCATCCCTCCTGATTTTGTCCTTAGTTACTGTTTGCGGCATTCCACTGAAGCCTTCCCATAACGGCCTCAGCTACATTGGTGAAGTGGTCTCCTATCTTCTCAAAATTGCTTACCATATCAAGAAAGACCACACCTGAGCGGACATTGCATTCCCTCCTGCCCAGTCTGTCTATATGGTTTTGGCGGAATTTTTCTGTGAGGTCATTCACCTCATCCTCTATCTCAAGGACCTTTGCCGCCTGCTTAGTAGAATTTGTATTAAGCGCCTTTATGGCGCCGTCGGCCATTGCATCTACCTTTCCAAGCATCAGTTTTATCTCATCAATTGCAGTCTCACTAAAATCCAGGCCCCCCTCTATCCTGCGCAGAGCCAGCTCCATGAGGTTCTCCGAATGATCGCCGACCCTCTCTACATCGTTGACAGAGTGAAGCAGGGCAGGGATCCTCCTTGACTCCTCCTCACTCAAATCGCGCTGGGTGAGCAGCATGAGATAGTTCGTCACCGCTTCCTGAAGATTATCGAGCGCCTCTTCTCTCTTAGGGAGGTTCTTTAGTATCTTCTCATCGGAATTTAGGAAACCACTGGCAGCCTCATTTAACATCTCCTTGGCATGGACTGCCATAACCGTTATCTCTTTGGTGGCGGCATCGAGCGCAAAGACGGGCGTGTTTATAAGATGTTTCTCAAGATACTTGGGTCCAACATCTATGATAACCTCCTTACCGGGAACGATGCGCTCGATAAACTTTGCATAGAGGCCTGTCATAGGCAGAAAGATAAGGGCGTTTGTTACATTGAAGAGGGTGTGCGCATTAGCGCATTGCCTTACAATATTGTGAGAGGTGTACACAACGACAGCGGTAAAGGGTTTCAGTATAATAAGAAAAATTATAGTGCCTAAAAAATTAAAAAGAAGGTGGGCCACGGCTGCGCGCCTTGCGGATATATTCGTCCCTATAGACGCTATCATAATCGTAACGCAGGTACCTATGTTCGCGCCTAATATAATAGGAATGGCACCATGGATATTTATAAGGTTTATCGATGCCAGGCCCAATACTATACCAGTGGTGACACTTGAGCTCTGTACGATAGCAGTTACCAGAGCACCGAGTATCACACCGTACAATACCCTGTTATTTATGGCTACAAAGACCTGCGCGACAGAAGGATCCTTTGCGAAGGGCTTGACTGCGCTAGTCATTATATTCAGCCCTAAAAAAAGGATCCCAAATCCAAGAAGAAACAGGCCCATAAACTTCCAGAATCTCTTCTTGGCAAATATATTAAGTACCATACCTATTCCGATAATAGGGAGGGCGTAATCTGTAAGTTTGAAAGCGATTATCTGGGCAGTGATCGTAGTACCTATGTTGGCGCCGAAGATTATGCCTAAAGATTGCTTCAGCGTCATAAGGCCCGCATTTATGAAACCAACGACCATAACGGTAGTGGCACTCGAACTCTGGAGAAGAGCGGTTATGCCCGTGCCCACCAGGACGCCTTTGAAGGGATTTGATGTAAGGACCTTGAGTATATTGCGGAACTTATCGCCTGCCACCCTCTGCAGGCCGTCTCCCATAAGATGTATGCCGTATATAAAAAGTCCCAGCCCTCCGAATACCCCGAATACCAACTCCTTTGTCATGCGCTTAAATCCCTATCCTTTTCTGAGTTCTTTTCTGTTCTCTCTTAAAAAATCCTCTATAG
>JABMQS010000149.1 GCA_013202525.1 Candidatus Omnitrophota bacterium | reverse complement strand
GGGTAAACCCTGACAGACTCCAGATTATATGGCACCGAAAGGAGTCTTTACGGGGTAAACCCCGACAGACTCCAGATTATATGGCACTGAAAGGAGTCTTTACGGGGTAAACCCCGACAGACTCCAGATTATATGGAGTTTGGGGGTAAGGCAATATAGAACACTGAAAGGAGTCTTTACGGGGTGAACGGCAGCGGCTTAGAGTTTGAAAAACCAATATTGGAATTAGAGCGCAAGATAGAAGAGCTCAGGAAGTTTACCAGCTCTGAGAATATAGACCTGCAATCTGAGATAAGCAGGCTGCAGGAGAAGCTCCAGGGGCTGAAAGAAGAGATCTTCGCAAATCTCACCCCATGGCAGAGGGTCCAGATCGCCCGCCACCCCCAGAGACCATATACCCTCGATTATATAGACATGATCATGAGTGATTTTATAGAACTGCATGGAGACAGGAAATTTGCAGATGACAAGGCCATGGTCTGCGGACTGGCAGGATTTGAGACCGGCAAGATAGTCGTTATAGGCCACCAGAAGGGAAGAGATACCAATGAGAACCTTATGCGCAATTTTGGAAGCGCAAACCCTGAAGGTTACCGCAAGGCGTTGAGGGTGATGAAGCTTGCGGAGAAGTTCGGCGTGCCGATAGTCTGCCTGATAGATACACCGGGTGCCTACCCCGGCGTGGGCGCAGAAGAGAGAGGGCAGGCTGAGGCCATAGCATATAACTTACGAGAGATGGCCGGCATAAGGGTGCCTATAGTCATTGTAGTGATCGGTGAGGGTGGAAGCGGCGGCGCTCTTGGCATAGGTGTGGGGGACAGGATATGCGTGATGGAGAACGCCTATTATTCTGTTATATCGCCCGAAGGGTGTGCTGCTATACTCTGGAAGGACAGGGCAAAGGCCGATGTGGCAGCCAGCGCCTTAAAGCTGACAGCAGATGACCTGCTGAAGATGGGCATTATAGATGATATTATCCCGGAACCTTTGGGTGGGGCGCATCGCGATCCTTCTGTTTCTGCCGAAAACCTCAAGAATGCGATCCATAAGCATATCAAAGAACTCTCCGGCATGTCGGCAGAAGAGATAGTACAGGCCCGCTACCAGAAGTTTCGTAATATGGGTGTTTTCGGCAGTGAAAATTAATAAGAAGATAAGCATTCCGAGCAGTCTCGAAAGAGTCAGGGAAGCAGTGGATACGATACTGGGCCATCTGGATAAGACAGGCTTAGATGAATCCACTACATTTGATATAAAGTTGAGCCTTGAAGAGGCCGTTATAAATGCCATGAAATACGGAAACAGGCTCAAGGAGGATCTTGTCGTCGACATAGAACTTACGCACAACGGCAGCAAGGTCGTGATCGCGGTCGAGGATAAAGGCGATGGTTTTGACCATCGCAGCCTGCCGGACCCGACAGATGAAGAGAACCTGCTCAAGACAGGCGGCAGAGGGGTATTTTTGATAAGGCACCTTATGGACAGGGTGCAATACAATGATAAAGGTAACCGCACTACTATGACGAAATATATAAAACGAAAATAAACCAACGTCTTTATTAAAGGGGGAATAGTAATATGCAGATAACAGAGAGAAAAGACAACGACATAGTAATATACAGCATAAAAGGTGACATCGATATAAATTCATCCCCGCAGGTCAGGGAGAGTTTTGAGAAGCTGGTAAATGAGAAGGCGATGAAGATAGTTATTAATCTTGCAGAGGTTTCCTATATCGACAGCTCAGGGCTGGCCACGCTGGTAGAGATGCTGAAGAAGACCAGGGGTTATGGCGGCAAGATAAGGTTATCCAACCTGGCGGCAAAGGTGAGGAGCCTCTTTGAGATAACAAAACTTGAAAAGCTATTTGATATATACGATACCGAAGAACAGGTATGCGCTGATTTTAAATAGAAAGAAGACCGATTATGCTAAGTTTTGTATCAGCAGTAGGCAGCGTGGTCTTGGGGACCCTCGCTCATGTCGGCGGGGTATTTAAGCTCTTAGTCCAGACGCTCTTCTGGCTGGTGATCGGCCCGTTTAAGAAGAAACCTCCCTCTCGCAAGAACATATTCGCCCAGATGGTATTCAGCGGCGTCAACAGCCTCATAATAGTATTCTTTGTGGCCTTATTCACAGGTATAGTACTTGCCATGCAGAGCGCCTATCAGCTCGCCCAGTTAGGGGCTGTTATGTATGTGGCCAGCCTTGTCGCTGTATCTATGGCAAGAGAGCTGGGCCCTGTTTTAACTGCCCTGGTCGTGGCAGGAAGGGTGGGCGCTGCCATTACCGCAGAGTTAGGGAGCATGAAGGTGACAGAGCAGGTGGAGGCATTGCAGTCACTGGCGCTTAACCCCGTGCGATATTTGGTGGTACCGCGTTTTCTGGCCCTGGTCATCATGCTGCCGTGTCTTACGATATTCAGTGATCTTATGGGCATGCTTGGCGGCTATCTGGTCGGCGTATTTAACCTTAATATCAATTCCGGCATGTACATAAATATAACCTTGAAATTTTTAACACTTAAGGATATATATACAGGACTTATAAAGTCGGTCTTCTTCGGAATGATAATAGCCCTTATCGGCTGCTACATGGGTTTAAATACCAAAGGCGGGGCCGAAGGAGTAGGGCGTGCGACAACGGTAAGCGTAGTAACGAGTTTTATATTGATAATCCTGTCGGACTGTGTCTTAACAGGGATATTCTACTTTAGCAACATGTAAGGTGCGGTGACTATATGCAAGAGAAGGATGTGATTGTAGAGGTAAAGGATCTGGTAAAGACCTTTGACGGCCGTACGGTCTTAGACGGCGTCAACCTGAAGCTGAGGAAGGGCGAGACAACGGTTATTATGGGCGGCTCAGGCTGCGGCAAATCCACGCTGCTTAGGCATATCATAGGCTCCTATGTCCCGGACAGCGGCTCCATAACCATATTCGGCAAGGAGATCACAAGCCTTGAGGAGTCTGAATTTGACAAGATAAGAAAGAAATTCGGAATGGTCTTCCAGAATTCCGCGCTCTTTGATTCCATGAACGTTGAAGACAATCTCTCCCTTGCCCTGAGAGAGCATACGGAACTCGCCGAAGATATCATTAAGATCATGGTAAAGATGAAGCTTGAGCTGGTGGGATTAAGAGGGTTTGAAAAGCTTATGCCGAGTGCGCTCTCCGGAGGCATGAGAAAAAGGGTTGGCCTGGCACGCGCCATAGCCATGGATCCTGAGATAATATTTTATGATGAGCCCACGGCCGGATTAGACCCGATAGTCGCGGGGGTAATAGATAAGCTTATCCTGGACCTGGGCAAGAAGCTTCAGATAACATCTATTGTGGTGACGCACGATATGAAGAGCGTCTTTTCCGTTGCAGACAGGATCGCGATGCTTTATGAAGGAAAGGTGATAGCCGAAGGCACTATGGAAGAGATCAAGCATTCCAAGGACCCGAGGGTGCAGCAGTTTATTACGGGTAGCCCGGATGGACCTATCAAGTTCTTTATGGATTCCGGAGGCTACCTGGAGGAGTTGACGAAATAATAAAAAGGGGTTCACCCCCTCAGAAGGAGTAATTAGGATATGGCAAAGATATTGACGGATGAGGTAAAGACTGGGTTTGTTGTTATATTATGCCTTACTATACTGGTGGTCCTTACGGTTTCAGTCGGAAAGATCTCCGTCTTCAATAAGCAATATAAACTAAAGGTCACATTTAGCCAGGTCGCCGGTCTTGAGAACAGCGCGCCTGTGCGTTTAAGCGGCGTGGACGCCGGCAAAGTCGAAAGCGTGGATCTTATATATAAGGATGGCAAGACAATTGTAATGCTTGAGCTCCTTATGAACGGGCATGCAAAACCGAGAGTGGATTCCAAGGCCTATGTTACTACCCTCGGGCTTATGGGCGAGAAGTATGTAGAACTTACGGCAGGCTCGGAGGGCAAGCCTTTCCTGAAGCCCGGCACCACTATCGTAGGCACAGATCCTATCCCGATGGAAAAACTTATGGAGATGGCAGAGAAGGTTGTAAATGACGTAGAAGTTACGCTTAAGCACATAAGTTCTCTTTCCATGCATCTTGATGAGCTCGTAGTCGAAAACAGAGAGAACATAGATGATATACTGGGCAACCTTACCAGGACCAGCCAGAATTTTGAAGAGTTCAGCGATGACATAAAGAAGAACCCATGGAAGCTCCTCATGAAGGGCAGAGATGAGTCCACAAAAGAAAAGAGAGACCGTAGAGACCGCAACAGGCGATAGGGATCGCTTTTGGCTAAATGTTTAAGATCAGCATTCCAAAGAAGACCTTCAAGCTTTTAATAGCAGCAGTAGTCATAGCGCTGATAATCCTCGCCTCTTATTTCAGGATATTCGAGACCTTTGAGCTTGCCACCCTCGATCTGCGTTTCAAGCACCGCCCGCCGCAGAGATTAACAGACAAGGTAGTGATCATAGAGATCGCACAGGACACCCTGGACCAGATAGGCGAATGGCCTATCGACAGGGCCTTCTATGCCAGCTTAATCGATATACTAAAGGCCCATGGCGCAAAGGCGGTCGTCTTCGATGTCCTCTTTAGCCAGCCCGCTCCTTCCGATAATGCCCTTATAGATTCCGCTAAGAAAAGCAACATAACATATATGGCCAAGGCCTTTCGTATGTTCAAGACCGACAGGAAAGGGGGTTTTCCTGTGGAAGAGGCGGATGAGGATGAACCGCCCATAGGGCCTTTCCCTGCTTTACGGGATGCCTGCCGCGGCGTGGGCCACATAAATGTTACTACTGATATAGACGGAAAGAGAAGAAGGGTTCCGCTGTTCATTGACTATAAAGGAGAGCTTATTCCCCAGCTCTCATTTTTAACGCTCTGTGATTATCTCGGGATACCGCTTAGTGATATAAAGGTAGAGAGGTCCCGTTATATTCAGATGCGGCCTGATCTCAGGATTCCCATCGACTATTACGGAAAGACATTGATAAACTTTGCGGGCCGCTGGGGACAAGTAGTCCCGCACTATTCATTTATAGAGATACTGAAGTCCTACGTTGCCCTGCAGAAGGGCAGAGACCCGTCACTTGACTTAAACCAACTGCGCGGAAAGATATGCCTGGTAGGGCTTACTGCGGTTGCGACCCACGACCTGAACCCTATACCCTTGCAGGAACGCTATCCCATGATAGGCCTGCATGCCAATCTTTTAAACACCATCCTTACCAAGAGTTTTATTGTAAGGGCAAGCGAGTCCGCCAATATCATGATACTGATACTGCTCTCGGCCCTGGTCGCCCTGGTCGTTCTCAGGTTCAGGCCGGCCATAGGCACGCTATCGGCCGCAGGCATATCCTTTGCTTTTATGCTGACGGCCTTTATCATCTTCGGCTATTTTGGTATCTGGGTGGATCTGTTTTATCCTCTGCTGGTCATCTTTGGCGTATATATATTCTGCACCTTCTGCAGGTATATCGCTGAGCGCAACAAGAGGCTCCTTGTTGAAAAGGAGTTGGATATCGCAAAGAGGATCCAGAGAAGTTTTCTTAAAGAAGACCCGCCCCAGATCCCGGGACTGGATATAGCCGTTGCCATGACACCGGCCAGGGCGGTAGGAGGTGACCTCTATGACTTTATCGAGATAGAGAAGAACCTTTTGGGCATCATGGTAGGTGACGTCTCAGGGAAGGGCATGCCCGCGGCGCTCTTTATGGCAAAGGCCATAAGCGATTTCAGATTTCACGCCAAGACAGAGAAGGAGCCGGTCAAGGTCGTTACGGAGTTAAACGATCAGATTTCTGTGGAGTCGAGCTCAGGACTCTTTGTCACCCTCTCCTATATGATGGTCGATATGGATTCGAAGAAGTTAAAGATAGTCGATGCCGGCCACCTCCCTGTTATATACGCCGGCGCCGACAAAGAGACTTCTCTCATCACCTCTACGAGCGGCATGGCAGTAGGCATTATGGACGGCGTGGAGTTTGGCGAAAGCGAGGTCTCAATGGTTCCCGGTGATGTATTCGTCTTATATACCGACGGAGTAACAGAGGCTCGCAATACCAGGAAAGAGGAGTTTGGCGAGGACAGGCTTAAAGAGGTTGTCACAAGGTACAAGGGCCTGGATGCAAAAGGGATAACCGCAAAGCTCTACGATGAACTCAAGCACTTTACAGGCAAGGCTCCCCAGCACGATGATATCACCATAGCCGTGGTCAAGGTATCGTCAACCACATAATATTTTTTGGTTGACAATTCACTCCCCCCTGATTTAAAATACAGACATGAGAAGAAGTGCCCCCCTGTTTTTAATACCACTTATGCTCATAATATCTTCAGCAGAGGCCTTAGGCGCCGAAGCCGGGGTCGAGCTTGAGCCCATAGTGATTACGCACGAACAGTCCGAAGAAGCGGATGAGATCTCGACCAGGGCTACCAGTACGGTCGAGGTAAGATACGATCCCCCGATCTCCGCAGAGGAGATCCTGGACTATGAGAGCGAAGTCGATATATTAAGGCGCGGTATACTGGGCGTGCAGTCGGATATAAGCATAAGGGGTTCGACCGGTGATCAGGTACAGATCTCTGTTAACGGTATCATAGTAAACGACCCGCAGACAGAACATCATAATCTGGACTTGAATATGCCCCTGGATAGTATAGAGAGGATAGACATAGTGGGCGCATCCGGGCCTACGGCCTGGGCGCAGGGCGCAATAGGCGGGGCAGTAAATTTTGTTACCAAGAAACCCACCAAGAATGAAGGCCTGGTGTCGGCCCTCTACGGAACAGACGAGACACAAAAGACCTCCCTTTACCTGTCGCGCAATACAGGTTCCTTTGGTTTCGGGTTTTCGGCAGAGGAGGCCTCGTCCAACGGGTGGAGGCATAATACTGATTTCAAAGAGTTTTCACTGGCCTCTTCAGGACTGCTTAAGCTCGGGGATAATATATCAAGCAGCTTATTCGCCTCTTACGGCGAAAAGGAGTTTGGCGCCGCGAATTTCTACGGCCCTTATAATTCCAGGGAGTGGACAGACGGCCTGTTCATAGACTGGGAGCTTGAGGCAAGGCATGAGAAGTTTCTGATAAGGCCAAAGGCATATTTCAAAAGGCACCACGATAAGTATGAGCTCAAGATAGAGTGGCCCGACTACTACCGCAATCATCATAGGACCGACATAGAGGGCGTTATGCTGCAGGCAGAGGCAGGCCTTGATAGCTTCGGCAGGCTTTTGGCATCCGTTGATATGAGGAGAGAGGATATAAAGAGCAATCTCTTAGGCAAGGATACCCGTTATAAGAACACATATTTTTTGAGCTGGCAGAATTACAATGAGCTATGGTGGGGGTTTGATGCCTCTTTAGGCATAGATGATTATTCGGAGTATGATGCTGAGGTGCTTCCGCAGGCAGGGGTATATCTTATGGCCAGCCCTGTTGTAAAGTTCAGGTCTTCGGTCTCAAGGTCAGCAAGGCAGCCGACATATACAGAGCTTCTCTATGACAGCCCGTCCAACAAGGGCAGTAAGGACCTCTCCCTTGAGAAGGCCATGAACTATGATATCGGCCTTGATGTGGCAGAGAAGGGAAGGGTGAGTTTCAGCTGTACGGTCTTCAGGCGTGATGCTGATAACCTGATAGACTGGGTGAAGGAGACGCCATCGCAGACTTATTACCAGGCCAGGAATATGACAGAGGTAAAGGCTGAAGGCGTGGAGATAGAGATCAGGCTTAAACCCGTAGATTGGTTTCGGCTCAAGACAAACTATGCATATATTGATTCTGACATAAATAATGATGTGGATTATATCTCAAAGTATGCCCTTAATCATCCGGACCATAAGGTGAGCGGGGAGGCTGATATTATTTTACCCTGCGGCACGCAGACGGTCAGGCTCATGTATAAAAATAGGAAGGATTATGCGGAGTATTTTACTATGGGACTGGAATTGAATTACGGGATTATTAAAGGGACAGACGCGTTTATCAATATAGACAATATCTTTAATTCTACAAACGAGGATATAAAGGATAACCCGCTTCCGGGAAGAGAGATACAGGCAGGTGTCAAGGTAGAGTTCTAAAAGTCCTCGAAGGCCTTTTCGCGGGTATCACATATCTCAAACATATCCAGAAGATGCGCCAGCTCAAAGACCTCTTTTGCTTTTCCCTTCAGGCCGACCAGGCGCAGATTCCCGCCTTGCTTAAATAGTTTCATCTTGAAGTTTATCAGGGTACTTAGTCCGGCACTATCGAGATAGGTTACGTTGTTTAGGTCTACAATGACCTTGAAATGACCTTTGGCCATATGCGCCTCAATAAGCTTTTTAATCTCCTCTGATGTGAAACTGTCTATCTGCCCTGATAGGTCGAGCAGCATTATATCATCCTTCTCCTGCAGGTCTATCTCGAGGTTTCCTACCAGCCCTAATACCTTCTTCTTCATATCATACTCCTTGTTCAAAGTCAGGCTCTGAAACACGCAGCCTAACTTATGGTGCCAGGGGAGGGATTTGAACCCTCATGTCCTTTCGGACAACGGTTTTTGAGACCGCCATGTCTGCCAGTTTCATCACCCTGGCGTTATGCAATTTCGCGTTTTCATATTATACCACATCTGCCCTTGCGTACAATATGTATTTGTGCAGATTTTATATTACCAATGCGCGCAGACGAATCGCCATGGTTCGGTTAGAACAGGCCAAATATTGCAATATTTCACGATTTGCTTTCATAACCCGTTATTCTATAAGATGTTCTGAAAAAAAGAGCAATAATTCTTCTGAAATAGGCCTATTATGCCTTGACTTTTGTAGGCCTGTGTTCTAATATAATTTAATACCTCGATCCAGGAAAAGTTTTTTAGGAGCAGATAGGATTATAGGTTATTTGCAAAGCAGGAAAGAAAAAATGGTGGAGCTGAGGGGGTTCGAACCCCTGACCTTCTGACTGCCAGTCAGACGCGCTCCCAGCTGCGCCACAGCCCCACGGATAGTTTGAAATTATACCATTATTAATGCAGGTTGTCAATATGCGAATAGGCCTACATGTCTCAATAGCGGGTAGTATCGATCAGTCCGTAGACAGGGCCGCTGCTTTGGGTTGTGAGACGATGCAGATATTCTCACGCAACCCCCGCGGTTGGAGGACCAAGCCGCTTCTCAAAAAAGAGGTAGATGCCTTTAAGCGAAAGCGCAAAAAAGAGGATGTATGGCCTGTCCTTGTTCACATACCTTACATTATCAACCTGGCCTCGCCTAAAGAGGCCCTCTGGAAGGCTTCAATAGATTCATATATAGATGATATAATAAGGACCGATACATTAGGCGCTGAATATTTTGTGACACACCTGGGCGCCCATACCGGTTCCGGGGAAAAGGCCGGGCTTGAGAGATTCTGCAAGGGCTTAAATGCAGTTATCAGAAAGGCAAGGCCGAAGACCATGATATTGCTTGAGACCTGTGCGGGCCAGGGTTCATTCCTGGGGCATAAGTTTGAGCATATAAGATATATCCTCAATAATGTTAAGAGCAGGAACATAGGTGTCTGCCTCGATACCTGCCACATATATGTTGCAGGATATGATATCGCTTCCAAAAAGGGGCTCGAGGATACGGTAAAGAGATTCGATAAGATAGTAGGGCTCGATAATCTAAAGGCTATACACCTAAATGATGCAAAGGGCAAGCTCGGCTCAAACCTTGACAGGCACGAGCACATCGGAAAAGGGATGATAAAGAAAGCAGGTATGCAGAGGATACTTCGGCATCCCAAGCTGCGGGACCTGCCCTTTGTGATGGAGACGCCCAAGAAAAAGGAAAAAGATGAGGTCATGAATATGAAGACAGCAAGGACCCTCGCAGGCCTAAAATGACAGAGCAAGAAAGACAATATCCGTTCGATAAGATAGAGAAGAAGTGGCAGGGCTATTGGGATAAAGCCAAGCTCTTTCGTATGGATCCCAAGAGCCCAAAGGAGAAGTACTACTGCCTTGTCATGTTTCCGTATCCGTCTGCAGCACTGCATGTGGGCCACGGCAGGAACTATATCCTCGGAGATGCCGTTGTGCGCTATAAGCTGATGAAGGGTTACAATGTGCTCTCGCCGATCGGATGGGATGCCTTTGGACTGCCCGCGGAGAATGCCGCCATAAAAGGCGGCCAGCACCCGAGGGAGTCGACCCTTGGTAATGTAGAGACCATGAAGCGTCAGCTCAACCAGTGGGGAATCGGTTATGACTGGAGCAGGGAGATCGCTTCCTGCCTCCCGGACTATTACAAGTGGACCCAGTGGATCTTCAGTCAGATCTACGACACCTGGTACGACCCTGTCCAGAAAAAGGGCCGTCCCATTGCTGAACTGCCTATCCCTGCTGAGGTGAAGACTGAGGGCCCTGCTGCTGTGCGGGCATACAGGGATTGCCGACGTCTGGCCTACTATGCCGGAGCCCAGGTATGGTGGTGTCGCCAGTGTCAGATCGTCTGTGCCAATGAAGAGGTGCTCAATGACGGTTCCCACGAAAAGTGCGGAAGCAAGGAAGTGGAACGGCGTTTCCTCAAGCAGTGGCTACTAAGGATTCCCCTTTACGCAGAGCGTTTGCTTGAGGGCCTGGACACAGTGGAATGGCCCGCAGGCATCAAGGAAATGCAACGGAACTGGATCGGTAAGAGCACTGGCGCGGAAGTCGACTTCCAGGTCCAGGGACAGGACGCCTCCATTCGTGTATTCACAACGCGTCCGGACACCCTCTTCGGTGCCACCTACATGGTGCTCTCTCCGGAGC
>JABMQS010000148.1 GCA_013202525.1 Candidatus Omnitrophota bacterium | reverse complement strand
TTCATCATAAAAAGGCCTTACCATCCTGTCCATGCCGTAGCGCGGGTGCATAACAAGGGCCCATTCATCAGGCCATTCATTTACGGAAGTAAGGAGCCGCGACGTGCCTGACCAATTATGTACTGTGCCCATGTACAATGCAATATGCTTATCATGACCGATGCCTAGCTTATCGTGGAGATAGAAATTTTTCTCACCCCTCTTTGCCCCTCGCCCGGCAACGGGGATATCGATAATCTTATCCCGGCGGATATTGTTTTCCGTCGAAAGATGTCCTGACCTTAACTCATCCTGGCAGACTGCAAAGGATATGTTCCTGCAGACCTTTATCTCCGGCTCCTTGAACCCTTTGCCCGTCTCCTCCGCGAATAGTATCTCAAATGATATAAACCCGTAAGGCGCGCGGCTTTTTTCGGCGACAGCTGATGCCTCGCTAATGCCATCGCGGTCCACACCGATAATCAGATCGGCATTTAGCTTATCGTAAAGATCCCTGTCTATGCATTGCTGCGCTTGAGGCTTTCTTATCCAGCGCAAGGCCTTCCGGCCCGCCAGAGAAGCCCATATGCCGGAAGGTTTAGATTGTTCGCGAAGCATAAGCCTGGAACCTTCGCAGGGAGCAGCCTGATAAAATTTGTGTTTAAGGGAATATATATCCACTCCATAACCCTTCTCGCATAATATCTCGACCATGCCTGAGAGGCTCGGGTTATTGAGGATATTTCCCTCGGGGTGTATTATTACTATTCTCTTGTCCATCTCTTCCTAAAACCCGCTATCTCCTCTTCCGTATAAAAACGGCGTGCGTAACGAGAGCTGTAAATCCTGTCAAGGTCATCCCTTGGTATAATAATGGAATCGAGCAGCCACCTGTAGAGCGCGCTATACCACTTCTTATCACCTATATTGTCTTTAGAGAGTGAAAAATTCTCTATACCTAAAAATTCCTGAAAGGCCTCCCTGGCGCATCTCGATAAGTCCTCAAGCCTTATAAGCAGGATATCCCCCTTATCTGAGCTGTATATCTTGTAGCCTGCTTCTTTATTAAAATCGGATGCATATACATCCACGCTAAAGACATCCTTGAGCTCCTTGTCAAACCAACAGCATGTATAATCGGTTGTTTCGTTAAAGTCCTTAAATATTTTTAGCACATGGCGCCTGATACGTTCCAGCGAGGCCTCCTCGTCATCCTTATCAAGATCGGGCATATCACGTTCCAGATTCTGAAAGACATCCGAGATCTCCCGTATGACCGGTTCCCTCACCCCTGTGATTATCTTCCATCTCACGCCCGGGTTCTCATCAATCAACCTGCGCAGGCTTCTCAATCGCCTAAGCCAGCGAGGCGGCTGGGCATTGGGCTCTGCGAGAAGCTCTTTCTCCACAGCCTCCATATTATCCCAAGATAAAAAATGCGCATGGTAAACAGCATTGCGCAGTTTTATATTTTTTAGTGAGGCCTCTATGGTCTTTGAACCAACCTTGCCAACCTGATAGATTATTATCGGGGGCAAAACCCTCATCCTGGCCTTGCGGTAGTAGGAGAAAATCTTATTTAACAAATCATTTTTCATACGCCTTATCCTTAAAAAGTTAATTTGCCACTGCTACAATCAAAGCGCTCCAATCATCAGGCGTGGGAGGTTTTCGCAGGTCTGCCCATGTGCCAAACTCTAAAACCCTAAAGCCCTCTTGATGCAGAAATGAGCGCATCTCCTTATTGAAGAAATACCTCATCTTGTGTGTGTCGGTAAAGCTCTCCGGGAGTTTACCCTTCTTAAGAAGGCTTACGCGGTGAGTGGCCTTTACTATGTGGTTTTTTCTATCGTGAGAAGGGGTACTCCTTCTCAATATCCGGCTTGTACCTACATTATACAATTTCCGCCTCTCCTCAGGCTTTAGATTTCTGATGCCCGGCCCGTACCAGAAATCAAATATGAGGAGGCCCCTATCCACAAGCACCTTCTTTATATAGCGCAGGAATGAAACTATCTCATTATCGGTAATCATATAAGATATAACGTCAAAGAGCGTAGCGCACACATCGATAGAGTCTTTCTTTATCATATCTTTTCTGGCAGTACTGTATAGATGAATCTTTCTTTTGCCTTTTAGTTTTTTCCTGCCGAGAGAAAGCATATTCGCGTTCTTATCAAGGCCATATACATCATAACCCATAGAAGCCAGCAGGCCTGTGTAATTGCCTGTGCCGCAGCCGTAGTCGAGAATTCTTTCTGCATCGGGATTGTATCTCTTGATGATCTGCTTGATAACAGCGGATTCCCGCCTATAGTCCTTCTGCGCGTAGAGTATATCGTAGATCTGCGAATACCTTTTGCTAAACGGGCTCATGCTTAAACTATATCCTGACCTTGGTTGCGTTGCTCTTATAGATAGCCTCGACCATCTTTATCACCTCAAGGCCGTCCTGGCCCGATGGTTCAGGGTCAACACCCTTTTCAATATTGCCAAAAAAACCATCTAGTTCAAGTACATAGGAGTTGGGCTTTATGCCTTCATAATTTTCACGGTGTATTTTGCCCTTTTCTTTAGCAGACTGCCAATAGAGATTGTCCCCTCCGTGCGTGTCGAATCTGCCGTCTACAGTAACATAACCGTCTGTCCCGTTTATCTCAAAGTGAAAATAACCCGAAAGCTGCCGCCACGAACTGTTTATAGTAGCCATCCTGCCATCTGCGGTGAGAAAGATACCGGTTGCTGTGTCCTCCACCGGACATTCCTTCCAGTAAAGATTGGTGGTGAGTCCGCTCGCCTCAACAAAATCACCCATAAACCATCTCGCTATATCCAAAAGATGGCAGCCATTATCCAGGATGGTGCCGCCGCCGCTTATCTCCTTGTCCCAGAACCACGATCCCCTGAGGCGTTCTCCATCATTACCTATCCTTCCGTTTAGGCTGATCACCTCTCCTATCGCGCCGCTTTTGACCACCTCGTGCGCCTTCATCACACTTGCAAAATAGCGGTGGTTTGAGCCGGTCTTTAAGAATCTTTTGGCCTTGGCTGCGGCAGAGACCATCTCCTCTGCCTCCTTAACAGTTCTTGTCAAGGGCTTCTCGCAGAGGACATGCTTGCCGGCATTGAGGCTATCCACTGCCAGTGGTGCGTGATATTTATTCGGAACACAGATAATAACTGCCTCTATCCCGCTGTCAGAAAGCATATCTGTTATATCGCAATGCTTAACCCCCAATTCTTTTGCCGCTGCCTCTGCCTTTTTTTGGTCTTCATCGCAGACAAAAACCAGCTCGCTCTTAGCGCACTCCTTTACCGCGGCGGCTCTCTTTTTTCCAAAAGAGCCTACTCCTATCACGGCGACCTTTATCATTACTCTCTCCTTATCCTTTTATCTTCCTTAGGGAATCTGCTATATAGGTTATCTGCTCTTCTTTCAGGTTGACGCTGGAAGGAAGATAGAGTCCTTCATCCCATAACCTCTCTGAAACAAACAGATTATCTCCTTTTTTTGCATAACCCATCTTTATCATAACGGGCTGTTTATGCATCGGATAAAAGAAGTCCCTTGTATCGATGCCATGCTCTGATTTAAGTAGCTCCTTTACCTTTTGTTTCGAAGAGCCAAACCTCTTCTCATCGATTAAGATCCCATACATCCAATAAGAGTTTTTAAAACCTTCCTTGCTCTCAGGAGGCAATATTATACCTTCTATGCTTGAGAGCGCCTTGTTGTAGGCCTGGGCGTTTTTGATCTTTTTCTCAATATATTCCGATGCCTCTTCAAATGATGCATAGGCATAGGCAGCTGTCAGATTGTTCATCCTGAAATTAAAACCGATATCTTCATGTATAAACCTCGGCTGGCCAAAGGCCTGATCCTTTAGCATCGCGGCGCGCTCAAAAAGCTCCTGGCTGCTTGTAACGACTATGCCGCCCTCACCGCTTGTAATGGTCTTGTTCGCATAGAAGCTAAAGGTCCCTATATCACCGATGCCGCCCACTTTCCGATTCTTATACTCGGTCTCTATGGCCTCGGCGGCATCCTCTATAACATATAGC
>JABMQS010000147.1 GCA_013202525.1 Candidatus Omnitrophota bacterium | reverse complement strand
CGGGCCTGCACCTATAATTATCAGATCATAGACCATTACAGACCCAATGCCTTCTGTATCCTGCCTTTATCAAAACCGACGATGACCTCCTCGCCTATCTCCAGGACGGGGACTCCCATCTGTCCGGATTTCTGAAGTATCTCCTCAGCCCTTGAGGGATCTTCAGCCACATCTATATCCTCAAACTCCACGCTGTTATCCTTCAGGAACTGCTTTACCTTAACGCAGTAAGGGCAGGTTGGGGTACCGTATACTGTAACCTTCTTATCCATATCTTCTCTCCTTGTTCTCTATCCCGTTATCCCTCGATCTTCTCCATCGGCTGATTACAGCATACGAGCTCTCCGCCCCCGGCCTTTGTCACAACTACTTCATTGGAACAGACATTACACGTATACTTCTCGCCGACCTTCTCCACTGCCATAATAACCTCCCATGGTTTAGTTAAACGTTAAAATATCATATTCGCCAGTATGCCAAGTGCCACTACCTGCGGCACAGCGATTATAGGCAGCCAGATGGCTACCCTCCTGCCAACGTTGTGCCATAATAGTCCTATCTCTGTATAATCGGTGACAACCCCTGCCATGAGAAATACAAAGGCATTACCAAATGCATGGGTCTGCCTGTATATCTCAAAGGCAAGCGGCGCTGTGCCCTCTGAGCAGACCTCAAGTATTGTTGCTACCACTAACGTCACACCCAGACCCAGCAGCGTGGGCCCCATATAGTTCTGAAATATACTCTGTGGTATATATGCGGCAGCGAGACTTGCAAGGCCCATACCTATAAGTATCCACCATAATACCATGTCAGCCAGTGAAAAAGCACCTTTTAATATACCTCTTGCATCCTCTGCTGCCTGAGAAGGGGTAAACCTGTATGAACTGAACCTTGATCTTAAATCTCTCGATACAGAAAAGTCCTTTTCTACTGCAGCGGTGTTCTTATTGGTCTCTATCAGGTTCTTTGCCTGAAGAAGTTGAAATATAAGACCGGTTATAATAGCAATGATAATAGCAGAGAATACAATAAACAGCGCCTTTAGCCCAAAGAATCCAAGAAGCATAATGGTAAGTGGAAAATTTGCCCAGGGTGAAGCCAGAAGGAATGCCACCACAGCAGGATTTGAAGCGCCCTTTTTGTGTAGTTCCATAGAGAGCGCCAGGATACCATGGCTGCAGGCGCTCATAAAAAACCCGAGTATCACCGAATAAAGAATAGTTCTCTTCTTTGGCTTAGAAAGAATATGCGAGACATATTCCCGTGGTATGAAACGGTCTATTACGCCGCCCAGGGCCAGGCCCAGCAGGATGGCCCACCAGATCCTTCCAAGATACATAAACAGCGCGCTTCTAAAAGGTACCAGTGCGGGCAGGATATATGACAAAAGGCAAAGGAACGTTAAAATAGACGCTACTATGAGCGTCTTATTACTATACCATTTCACCTTATGCCCGGCTGCACAGCAGCTCTTTTCTTTCTCATTCATATTGATCGATGCCCTTCACTAATACCCTGCGAAATTCTCTGTTCTTATTTGATCATCACCAAGGCCCAGCCCGTCCTTTAAAGTCGCCGTCAACGATTCCACCATCCTGGGTGGGCCGCATATATAAAATATCCTGTCCTTATAATCCAATATCTCTTCCCTTACCATCCTATCATCTATATAGCCAAGCCTGCCCTGCCATGAGCCTTTATCGATATCCGGTGAGGTCAGTGTGTAGGCTATTCGGATATTCTTATTAGCCGTTTCCATCTCATCGAGGTCTTCCCTGAAGATGATATCCTCTTCTCTGTTATTTCCATAGAGAAGAACCATATCTACAGGCAGGCCCAGGTCTGTTGTATACCTGCACATACTCCTTATGGGAGTTATGCCTATGCCGCCGGAAAGAAACGCTATTTTTTTGTCTGCCTCTTGCAGCGTAAAAGAACCCAGGCTCATCTTCAGCTTTGCCCAGTCTCCTGCCTTGAGCCGATCCAGGGCCCTGGAATAGTCGCTCTCTGTTATCCTCTTGGTAAACTCCACATACCCCTTTTCAGTAGGGGAATTCGAGAAGGAGAAGTGTTTTGTCCTCTCTTCACCATTGACCTTTATGCCTACAAAAAAGAACTGCCCCGGCTCAAAAGAGACGCCTTCCTTGGGCAGAAAGCGAAAGCTCTTGACGCCCGGGGCACGTTCTATTATATCAATAACCTCTGTCTCAAAAATGACCATCTCTGCTGCTGCTACCTATACCTATTCTGCCGACAGATTGACGTTGTTTATCCATGCGCCGTGCAGGTTACACTGCTCTATTACCGTAAGCTCGCCGCTCTTGGCCTTTAGATGCAGGGCCGCAGCGGGATTTAAGCTGTCGGGGGTCAGCACAACCCTGGATATGAACTTTGTGTCCAGATAAAAGTCTATGTGGACGATATAGTGGTCCGTCTCCATGGGGTGCTGTATCTCGCCCATCTTGACATGCACGTCTGTACAGCCTCCTGGTATCAGGCCGCAGGTCTTGACTACCGTTATGACCGGTACGTGCTTCTTCTCAGGATCCGTCAGGTTGTTCAGATCTGCAGGAGTCTTGATGGCATCGTCCTTCTCCTCAAAGGCCGTCTTTGGCGCATGACAGACAGGGCAGTTTTCAGGGGCTGCTCCGTCTATCGATATAAAACCGCATACCTTGCATACTACACCTTTCATGATACACCTCCGTTTTTGTATAAGATCCAGAATGCGGATAGGCGGGGTTTTTCCCTCACTGCGTTCGGGACCTCTCGCTGAGGGATCCCGAGCCAGCGCGAGGGGCTAACCCCGCTATATGCCGGGACAAGAATGTCCCGGCTATCCAGTTATCACAATATTTCTTAATAGTTTTCGCACAAGAGTTCATAGTAGGCCTGGGGATGCGCACAGGCGGGACATACCTCAGGGGCATCTTTGCCCTTGTGGACATATCCGCAGTTCCGGCATTTCCATTTGACATCGCTGTCTCTCTTAAACACCGCCCCATCCCCTATATTCTTAAGGAGCTTTCTGTATCTGCCCTCATGCTCCTCTTCTACCTCTGCTATCTCCTTAAACTGATCGGCGACTTCATCAAATCCTTCCTTCCGGGCGGTCTCCTCGGCCTCCTTGTAGAGCTTGGTCCATTCAAGGTTCTCACCGGCCGCAGATGCCGCAAGGTTCTGGGATGTATCACCTATTACGCCTGCCGGATATGAGGCCTGTATCTCAAGCTCTCCGCCTTCCAGGAGATTGAAGAACCTCTTTGCGTGCTCCTTCTCGTTTTCGGCTGTCTCGAGGAATATGGCCGCTATCTGCTCATAGCCTGCCTTTTTTGCTACGCTCGCAAAATAGGTGTAGCGGTTCCTTGCCTGTGACTCGCCGGCAAATGACGCCAATAGGTTCTTCTCCGTCTCTGTACCTTTTATGCTCTTTGCTGCCATCTCCTATACCTCCTTATTCCTTTAACATATGCGGTGTAAGATTTACAACCTCTTTCACATCCACGGCAATTATATACTTTGGCTCAGGCAAAAGGATCTCTGGATGGCGAGAATGCCCTTTCTGTCCTTGTACATTCTTAACAATCCTCTGCGTTATCCTGCCGGTGATCCTCTTATTCCAGGCCCTTACTATGTTCGGGCTAAGACCTCTTTGTCTTAGCTTCTGCGCAGTTCCCTTCAGGCAATAACCCCTGAAGCGGTGCTCATCCACTGCTGTCACACTGATCTGCTTGCTATGCTCCAGATTATCATGCGTCCTTTCCCTGTAGAGATCTAAAAGATATAGTTTGCCGTCTTTATCTATATCAATGAGACCCTTGCAGGAAGCATGCGGCCTTCCCTTATCATCGATAGTGGTAACTATCAAAAAACTCTGCTTATGAAAAAAATGTATCACACCATCTGCCAGCTTCATAGCAATGTAATCCTTATCTCCTGCTTCCTATTTGAACCTAAAAAAATCAGCATATATTGCCAAGGCCAAAGCTACGCCTGAAAAGAAGAATATAAAAAAGTAGTTTATCTTATCCTTCTTTGAACTTAGCCTGCAGACGATCGTGCCCAACACCTCGTAATCATGCTCTGAGAGCTTCTCCTTAGAGAGCAGCTTCTCCGAAAGCCGCGTAGCCTGAAGCTCCCTGTGAAGGATCTGATCATTTCTGAATTTGTAGATGAAAAACGCGGAAAAACCTATTATGCCTGTATACCAAAACGCCTTTGCAAGCATCGGATTAGCATCCAGGGCAACGTTTACCGCTCTTATCGAGATTGTGGCTACAAGAGCGACAAAAAAGAAGACCCACGCTATCATAGGCTCCTTACATCTTTTAAGCTTAAAGCAGTCATGACATACAAATTTGCTCACGAGATCATCTCCGTTATACAGCGACTACCTCTTTTACCCCTGGTATCTCCTGCTTAAGTGTCCGTTCTATGCCCATCTTCAGGGTCATCTGGCTCATCGGGCAGCTTGAACAGGCACCCATCAGCTTTACCTTTACCACACCATCATCAGTAACCTCTATCAGCTGGACGTCGCCGCCATCTGCCCGCAGGGCCGGCCTAATCTTATCCAACGCAGCTTCTACTTGCTCTTTCATATCTTCCACCCTAACCTTTCTATTTTCTCGCTGACAACTGTGCGTCTATCTTTGACAAGCCTTCAGCCCCAAGTGTCTTTATCTTACCCAATATGCGTGTAGGGGTCGCCTCTTCCTCTATCTGCTCCTTTACAAACCACTGTAAAAACTGCTCTGTGTCCTTATCGCCTTCTGACTTTGCTACCACGACAAGCCCGTTTATCAATCCCGTGACCTTCTCCTCATGCTCCAGCGTCCTCTGAAATAGTCCGGGCCCGGATGAAAAATCCTGAGGCGGCTCCTCTATGGCCCCGAGCATCACCCTGGCGCCCTGCTGTGTCACGTAATCTGCTATCTTTCCGGCATGCTCATACTCTTCCTTTGCCTGGCAATGAAACCAGTTGGCAAACCCTTTTAGCCCGATCGACGCCGCGTAATAAGCCATGCCGAGATAGAAGTAGCCGGAATATATCTCCCTGTTGATCTGGTAGTTCAGTTTCTTTATCATGTTATCACTTATCATCTCCTGCCCCCCCTCTATGCTGCCCAGTTCCTCTCTCTTCTCCTTAATGCGAGCAGCTCTTTTAATGTATATTTATCAAGAAACAGACCTATCTTCTCACCTAAATCTATCCACAACCTCTTGACCTTGCAGTCTCTTAAATGAGCGCAATTCCTTCTCCGGCCCTTTTTTCTCGAGCAGACCAGCTCTATCATGTCTTTCTCTATTGCCTTTAATATATCCTTTGCCGTAATCCTGGCAGGGGACCTCGATAATAGATAACCGCCTGCCGAGCCCCTTACGCTTTTTAAGATACCCGCCTCTTTCATCTTTATGAGAAGCTGCTCTGCATAATCCGGCTCTATTCTTTCCTTCTCGGATATATAGCTTATCGGAACGGGCTTCTTTGTCTCGAACCTGTCCGCTATCCTGAGCGCACACGATAATGCATAATCTACTCTTGAGCTTATCTTCATCTGTTCCTCATATAAAGTATACTATACCCGCTAAATTTTGTCAAGTATAATCTTTGCATAACTTATGGAGCAAAGCGACATAAGTTATATGCAAAGATTATATCGCGAGGTTGCTGCAAAGCAACCGTGGCGATCCCTTTGCATAACTTATGGAGCAAAGCGACATAAGTTATATGCAAAGATTATATCGCG
>JABMQS010000146.1 GCA_013202525.1 Candidatus Omnitrophota bacterium | reverse complement strand
TTCAAATACGAAACATGCTCCTTGATATACCTCTGCGAATCGATGACCTTTAAAAAACTCTCAACCCTTCTCAATGAAAGACCGCCATTTCCAACTCTTGAAAAACCTCTCTGCGGTTCTTTCTTAGACCTAAGCCACGGCCCTCCCATATAGTCATAACCCATCTCGCACCACCTCATAAGCTCATCTGAAAAGGCCAGGCAGTCGAACTGATATATAAGGATATGCTTATACCCTGCAAAGGCCTCGTAAAATTCGCGCGAAAGCAAAAGCCTGGTATATGAAGGTATATCCTCAAAAAACCCTGCATCAAAGCGCTTAATGCTGAAATCGGGATAATCGAGCTTAAGGCCTTCCGGGGCCACAAGACATCTATCATATCTGCCCAGGAAATGTCTCAGGTGCTTAAGGGAGATCTCTTCATCCCTTGTAATGGCCTCTTTGTAAAACGGCGTAACGATGCATATAGACTTAGTGCCTTGACCCAATCGATATACTCCTATTATTTGCTACTCATAAAGGATCTTATATGTCACTGCGTTTATTTTCTTTAATAAGGGCCTTGTAAAGCGATTATCCAAGAATCTATTTCTTGATCTTTTCTTCTCCAACCCTTTCCTTGAAGGAGTATCCTCTATTTTCAACCAGTTCAACTCATCCTTAAAAGAAGGCAGCTTGTTTCCCATGTGGTGCACAAGATATTCTGTGGTAGATAGGCGCCAAAAACCGGCCTCGCTCATCCCTGTCCTGTCATCGCCTAAAGGGATCTTTGTATCTAAAGGAAACAGCTTCTCCAAGATCTTCTTGGTGGTCGTAAATTGGAAGTGGGAAGCCGATATATAGGCATCTACCCCGCCCCTGTTAATAAGCACGTCTCTTCGCTTTTGTATTCGCTTGCCATAGGCAGCTTCTGTCTCACCGAGGCTCTTTCGATGCGCCTCAGCATACCTTTGCGGTATTAAATCCTTAGCCTCTTTGACAGAGATAGAATCGTCCTTTTGCACACCTTTGAGCGTAACCTCGTCCTGCGACAGGTCTCCTGGAACAGGCAGTGCTGTAATCATGCCGGCCTCTGGGAAGGCCTCCAGGATCTTTAAAGAGGCCTCAAACCACCCAGGTGCAAAAAATACGTCTGAGTCCGCATAAGAGATGATCTCGCCCGGGGCAGCGGAGAAGAGAAAGTTCCAGGCCCCGACCTTTCCTATGTTGTGTTCTGACAAAACCAAAAACTCTATCTCGCCTCTATCCCGCATGCCCGTCAGAAACTCACGCACCTCAGCGCAGCTTGCATTATCAAAGACTAATAAATCAAACTCTGTGCCGGTGTTTTCACGAAGGCTCTTAAGGCAGAGTTTTAATACATCCATGCCCTCCTTCCAATAACCATCCAGGCAGGGTATATGTACAGCGGTTGCGATGTTGACCTTTGACGGGTGATGGACCTCTTTCGCCCATCTCATAGGATTCTGTCCTGCGCGTGGCATCTGTTACCTCCTTATGCTCTGCAATAAAATTTAATCATCGAATCCGAATAAGATCCGTTGATAACGCCCGTAACTGTCTTTAGCGATAGAGGCCGTATCCATATAATGCAATCCGTGCAGGCGTATAAAATTCTCAAGCCCTTCCCTGATGCTGGTTTTGTGTACATCGTCTGCGCATATAAGCGTATCCTTATGGCAGTAGCGTATCAGCATAGGCAGGGCAGCCAGCCTGGTAGAAGGCGTGGAAAAATCAAATAGTATAAGATCTGCACGCATGCTCTGATACTTTCGGTTAAAGTCGCCCCATTCATATAAACCTTCTATGGAGAGCCCATGTTTACTGATATAGGCCTTTGTATTCTCAAGCCAGTGCGCACTATCATCCACCGAACAGACTTCACAGGAACCTGCCTCTTTCTGATACAGGCGAAATATATAAGAGCTGAAGCCTGAACCCATATCCAATATTACTTTCGGTTTCAAGGTGCGAGCCAAAAACATAACAAGGCATGCGCATTCCAATGAAATAGCGCTTTCGGGAGTTGATATGCTGGTTATATAGTCCTGATAAGCCGGCTCCAGTGCCTGCTTCAGGACCGAATATTCTTTACGAAAACCACTTATCTCGGCGTGCCCTTTCTCATACCTCATATGAAATAATGCTTGATGTAAAGACCCTTTAAGCCTGCTGGCCCGGACCAGGGCCTTCGTAAGTATATTACCGGCCATCCTGCTGCCCCTTGCCAACGGATAATATCTCTCTCGCCGCTTCTTCTACATCCTCAACCTTGACCCCTAAGATACAATGCGCAGCCAATGACTGACAACCTTCTTTACAGGGTGGCGTCGGCCTATCCGGATTCAATATCTTATGTTTCACCCTCCATGGGGCAAAAAAGTGAGGCGAGGCATTGGTTATCGGCAAATCTGTCTTTGGCCAACGCGATATCTCTACAACCGGGGCCTTCATCGCTGCTGCAATATGCATAATGCCTGTATCGTTTCCTATATAAAGCCTGCAATGTTTTAGAAGCGCAGCTGTCTGGCGTAACGCTGTCTTGCCTGATGTATCTATCAGGCGCCCAGCGAGTTCTTTGCCGAGGCTCTCTCTTATATGGGCGCTTATGGCAGACTCTGCGTTATCACCAAAGAGCACTGCCACAATAGAGTTGTCATCCTCCAGGAGTCCTCTGATCACGCTCGAAAATCTCTCCGCCGGCCACTGACGCCTCTTGTCAATACTGCCGGCTCCTATGCCGATTAATATGGCACGCTCTTTTATATTATTT
>JABMQS010000145.1 GCA_013202525.1 Candidatus Omnitrophota bacterium | reverse complement strand
GTTTGGTAGACGTCTCCAAAAAAGTGCTTGACAAGACCCCACCATTTATAATATAATCTTCCTACAAATTTAGTAGTGAAAGGAGAATCAGAAGTGGGTGCGCAGCTATGTGAACCCACTTTTTTATTCTATGGAGCATGAAGCGGTTTTAGAAGCACTTAAGCAGCAGATTCAGCCTGCGCTCGATGAACTCAATGCCGAAATAGTGGAAATTACCTTAAAGAGGGCTTCGAAGAAGCTGATTCTGCGCCTCCTTGTGGATAAGGCAGGCGGCATAAATTTAGACGAATGCGCCCTCATAAACAAGCGTATAGGCCATATCATAGAAGAGAATGCCTTGATAGAAGATAGGCATGTCGTTGAGGTCTTTTCACCGGGTCTCGACAGGGTGCTAAGGACAGAAGACGATTTTAAGCGCGCTAAAGGAGCAGAGATCGAGGCGTGGTTTTCAGGGCCTGTGGAAGGTGAGATTTATTTAGAGGGCAAGGTAGAGGCAGCAGGCGCTGAAGATCTGATCTTAGAGAACAAGGATGCACGGCAGTTCCGGATACGATACAGCATAATAACGAAGGCACGGCTCAAGATATAGATTAGGAGAGACATATGAACGGAGAACTTTTATCAGTACTTGAACATATCGAACGAGAGAAGGGCATAAAGAGAGAGATCCTTATTGAAGCGGTCGAATCTGCCCTGATCAGCGCCGCGCGCAAGGTGATAGATGCCGATGACGAGGACATATCTGTAAAGCTCGATGGCGCCACGGGTTCCATAAAGGTCTTTTCCGGCAAAGAAGAGATAAACTCAGCGGAATTTGGAAGGATTGCGGCGCAGACTGCAAAGCAGGTCATAATACAGAAGATAAGAGAGGCTGAGAGAGACGTCATATTTGAGGAGTTCCAGGCCCGTAAGGGCAATATCATTACAGGTATCCTCCACCGCTTTGAAAAGGGCAATCTAATAATCGACCTGGGAAGGACAGAAGGGGTGTTGGCCAGGCCCGAGCTTATCCCCCGCGAGCGCTATAAACAGGGCGAAAGGGTCAGGGCCTATGTAACCGAGGTAGACAAGACCCCCAAGGGGCCGCATATACATCTTTCCCGCAGATGCGAAGGCATGGTAAAGAAGCTCTTTGAGATGGAGATCCCAGAGATAACCGATGGCATAGTAGAGATAAAGGCGATCTCCCGTGAAGCTGGAGAACGCACCAAGATAGCCGTCTCCTCTAAAGACGATAAGATAGATTCTGTCGGTGCCTGCGTGGGCATGAGAGGACAGAGGGTCAAGAATGTAGTCAGGGAATTGCAGGGCGAGAAGATCGATATCGTCAGATATAGTGATGATATAAAGGAGTATGTGAAGGCGGCGCTCTCCCCCGCTGAGCTTTCAGAGGTTATCGTAGACAATGATGGGAAGAGGATAAGGATCGTCGTTAACGATGATCAGCTATCTCTGGCTATCGGCAAAAAGGGGCAGAATGTCAGACTGGCATCCAAGCTTGTAGGCTATGAGATCGATATAGAGCCCAAGGCAAAGCCGGGCAAGAAGAAGGCCGATGAAGAGGTTGTTTTGCCGATATCTGCTCTGCCGGGCGTAGGCAAAAAGACAGTTGAGCTGCTCAAGGCAGCAGGTTATAAAGAGGTCGATGATATTGCCAAGGCCAAGGTTGAGGACCTTACCAAGGTCCAGGGCATAGGTGCAAAGACCGCCGAAAAGATACATGAGGCAGCAAAGGAATTGTGTGAATAGTATGAAGATATCAGATCTTGCAAAAAAAATCAAGGTGCCGTCCAAGGAACTGCTTATACAGGCTGTAAAGCTGGGCATAAAGGTGAAATCTATTCAGAGCCCTTTGGCCAATAATGACCTGGACAGGGTTATTACGGCAATAGCCAAGAAGAAGCCCGCGCTTAATGTAAAGGATATGAAAGAGCAGGTAGGCAAGGCAGTAGCTGCCAAGAAAAAGACCGCAAAGAAGGTTGTAAAGAAGAAACCTGAGACCGGAAAGAAGAAGGCAGCGTCTAAGGCAAAGAAACCCGCTGCTAAGAAGAAGCCCAGCGCGGCTAAAAAACCCGCCAAGGCAAAAGAACAGGCTGTTGTCAAAGAAGAAGAGCCTAAAGAGTCTCCAGTGCCCGTAAAAGAGACGGTTACAAAACCGGCTCCCGAGCCTGTTGAGGCAGCTGTTAAGGAAGAAGTTCAGGAGGAGGCGGTCGACCTTAAGCCATTGCAGGTCAATATCCCTATAAGTGTCAAAGACCTTTCAGCAAAGATGAATGTGGGTGTAGGCCTTGTGATCAAGGCCCTGATGGGCATGAAGATGCTTGCTACCATAAACCAGGTAATAGATGAAGATGAAGCAACGGCCGTAGCCAAGGAGTTTGGATACGCGCTAAAGCGCCTTCCGACAGTTGAAGAGAAATTGCTTGCTGAGCATGAGAAGGAAGAAGAAAAAGCAGAGGACCTCCTTCCCAGGCCGCCGGTCGTTACATTTATGGGCCATGTCGACCATGGAAAGACATCACTGCTGGATTATATAAGGCAGAGCAAGATCACAGATCAGGAGAAGGGTGGTATTACTCAGCATATCGGGGCATATGAGGTCTCACTGGATAAAGGAAAGATCGCGTTTTTAGATACCCCGGGCCATGAGGCCTTTACGGCCATGAGGGCGAGGGGCGCCAATGCCACCGATATAGTTATTCTGGTCGTCGCTGCCGATGATGGGATCATGCCGCAGACCACAGAGGCAATAGACCACGCCAGGGCCGCAGGGGTGCCTATCGTTATAGCCATAAACAAGATAGACAGGCCAAATATAGATTTAGACAAGGTAAAGAAGCAGCTTGCGGATGTAGACCTTGCCGCAGAAGATTGGGGAGGCAAGACCATCACGATAAATGTCTCGGCAAAGACAGGCGAGGGTGTCGACAAGCTCTTGGAGATGATCCTGCTGGAGGCAGAGATGCTGGAATTAAGCGCCAATCCGAATAAGCCTGCCAGGGGTATAGTCGTGGAAGGCAAGATCTCTAAAGGCGGCGGGCCCATAGCAACGGTCCTGGTGCAGAGCGGCACACTACGCAAAGGGGATATTGTTGTCACAGGACAATACTATGGTAAGGTACGCGCACTTATAAATGACAGGATACACAGGACGGATGAGGCCCCGCCTTCTATGCCGGTGGAGATACTAGGACTAAACGGTACTCCGCATGCAGGCGATACGTTTATGGTTGTGGAGGATGAGAAGAAGGCCAAGGATATATGCAATGTGCGCAGCCAGAACTTCAAGGAACAGGGTCTTGTCTCTGCGATGCCAAGGATAACCCTTGAGGACCTGTACGACCAGATACAGAAGGGCCAGGTAAAGGAGCTAAAGACCATACTCAAGGCAGATGTGAGGGGTTCCTTGGAGGCGATGGCAGACTCATTGACGAACCTTAGCACAAAGGATATAACCTTAAATATCATACATAAGGGCGTGGGGGATGTTAACGAATCCGACATACTCCTTGCCGCAGCATCCAATGCCATTGTCATGGGCTTTCATGTCAGGACGACACCGGAGGCAAGTAAGGCCGCAAGGACAGAACGCGTGGACCTGCGCCTATACAGCATCATATACGAGGCCATAGCTGATATCAGGGCAGCCATGGAGGGCCTTCTTGAGCCGGACATAAAAGAGCGGTTTATGGGAAAGGCGCTGATCAGACAGGTCTTTAAGCTTTCTAAGCATGGTGTAATAGCAGGTTCTTTTGTGCAAAAAGGCAAGATCACGCGCGGCGCGACCTGCCGTCTTATCAGGGATAATGAAGAGGTCTATAAAGGAAAGGTCTCATCCCTGAAACGGTTTAAAGACGATATAAAGGATATGGCAGAGGGGTTTGAGTGCGGGATAGGCCTTGAGAATTTCGAGGCCATAAAGGCAGGCGATATCGTCGAGACCTTTGTTATCGAGAAGATAGCGAGAAGGTTATGAAGAAGACATTACTTAGCGGAATGAGGCCCACCGGGCCTATGCATCTTGGCCACCTGTTGGGTGCCCTGGCCAACTGGACACAGCTGCAGGAGAAATACGATTGTTACTACATGGTAGCCGATTGGCATGCGCTGATGAGCGAATACGCCGATCCCTCAGCCATGCCGGATTGTATCCACGAGATGGTAGCAGACTGGATCGCATCAGGCGTAGACCCGAAGAAGGCTGTGATATTCAGGCAGTCCGATGTCAAGGAACACCTCGAATTATATATGATACTATCCCTGATAGTCCCCCTGCCGTGGCTTGAGAGGTGCCCTACATATAAGGAGCAGCTGCGTGAGGTAAAAGGGCGGGATCTTACGACATACGGTTTTTTAGGGTACCCGGTTTTGCAGGCTGCCGACATTATACTCTACAAGGCAGCGGCCGTGCCTATCGGTATAGACCAGGTGCCCCACCTGGAATTGACCAGGGAGATAGTGCGCAGGTTTAATGGTATGTATAAAGAGATCTTTCCTGAGCCCGAGGCACTGCTTACGAAGGTGCCAAAGCTCCTTGGCGCGGACAGGCGCAAGATGAGCAAGAGCTATAAGAACTTTATAGCGCTGGGCGAGACGCCGGATGTCATAGGCAAGAAGGTTCTTTCCATGATCACAGATCCGGAGAGGATAAAGCTGAGCGATAAGGGCCATCCGGATATATGCAATGTCTTCAGTTATTATAAGGTCTTTAAGCCTGATATGGAAGGCGAGGTAAAGGACTGGTGCGAGAACGCGAAGCTCGGCTGCATAGATTGCAAGAAGCGGCTTTCAGAGGCGCTTGCAGAATATCTCAAGCCTTTTTGCAAAAAGCGCCAGGACCTGTTAAAGGATAGAGGGTATATAGATAAGATCCTAAAGCAGGGTGCAGAAAAGGCCTCTTCAGTCACATCCAAGACTATCGGCGAGGTATACAAGGCCATGGGGATAAGATGACGTATAAGGTTAAACTCGAAATATTTGAGGGTCCGCTCGATCTCCTCCTGTATCTTATAAGGAGGGATGAGCTAAACATACACGATATACCAATATCCAACATAACGAATCAATATGTGCAGTACCTGGACCTGATGAGGATGCTTGATTTAGACATTGCCGGCGAGTTTCTGGTAATGGCAGCCACATTGATGCACATAAAGAGCAAGTTGCTGCTTCCTCCGGATGAGACCCAGGAGGCTGAAGAGGAGCAGGACCCGCGCGCGGAACTGGTAGGCAAGCTCCTTGAGTATAAGAAGTTTAAAGAGGCGGCAAGGCAGCTGCAGAATATGGAGTCAAAGCAGAAAGAGGTCTTTACAAATCCGGGCAGCAGGGAGATCGCCCCGGATGCGCCGGACGATGACCTCTATTTTGAAGCAAATATATTTGACCTGCTGACGGCATTCTCCAAGATCCTCAAGGAAGTGCCCAAGGAGAAGTTCTACGAGGTCGTCAAGGACGAGGTAACGGTCTCAGAGAAGATCCATGAGATATTTCACCTCCTGGTCAAGAGGCCCACTATCTATTTTCTGGAGCTGTTTCATAAGGTCAGGAGCAAGATCGAGATCATCGCCACATTTCTGGCGCTTCTTGAGCTTATCAGGATGAAGGAAGTGCTGGTAAAACAGGACAAGGTGTTTAGCGATATAAAGATAGTAAGAAATTCACAGCGTATGACAGCGCCGAAAATCCAAGAGGGAGAATATGACAGACCCCAAGACAAAGACTCAACAGAAAACAAACAGCAGTGATAACGTAAAGCTGGACGATGAATCAATGAAGAGGGTTATCGAGGCAGTCATCTTTGCCAGTGATAAGCCCCTGCCGTTGCAGCAGATAAAGGATATATTGGGGGATGTCGATACCAGGGTCATACGCAGGCTCATAAACGAGCTCAAGGATGAGTATGCCCAGGGCCAGAGGAGTTTCGGTATAACCGAGGTGGCAGGAGGGTTTCAGTTTTCGACCGATCCCGCCTATGGGCGCTGGCTCAAGAGGTTATACAATGTAAAGCAGAGCGACTACCTGACGGGCCCCAGCCTTGAGACCCTGTCCATAATAGCCTACAAGCAGCCGGTGACCAAGGCCGATATGGAGTATATAAGGGGCGTGAGTGTAGACGGCGTCATAAGCAACCTGCTTCAGAAGGGGTTGATAAAGATAGCCGGCAAGAAGGATGTTATCGGCAGGCCTTTTCTCTATGCGACTACAAAATTATTCCTGCAGTACTTTGGCTTAAATGCCGTCAATGAATTACCGGCGCTGCCTGAATTCAGGGAGGCAGATCTTAAGTTTAAGAACAGAGAAGAAGAAAGGCCGGTCGAGAATGTTGAGGCAGAGAGGCCAGCTGAAAACACAGAGGCCGATAGCGGCAGTGAAGCACCCAACAATATTGGAGAAGCAAAAGATGAAGAACCTAAAGAAGTTACGCAAGAAGATAGATCAGATAGATAATAATATCATCCGCCTTCTTACCGACAGGGCAGAGGTGAGCCTGGAGATAGGAAGCCTGAAAGCGAAGAGTGCAAGGCCCACTTTTTCGCCGGACAGGGAGAAGCAGGTCTACGAGAGGCTTACGGCTGCCAACAAGGGGCCTTTGAGCAATGATATGATAAAGGCGATATACAGAGAGGTGATGTCAGGTTCCCTGGCTCTCGAGAAGCCGCTGAAGATAGCCTATCTCGGCCCGGAGGCGACATTCACCCATATAGCGGCGCTTAAGAAGTTTGGCTCTTCGGTAAATTATCTCAGGGCCGGCAGCATAACAGAGGTCTTCACCGAGGTGGAACGGGGCCGTGCAGACTACGGTGTCGTCCCCATAGAAAACTCCACCGAAGGGGCGGTAAATCATACACTGGACATGTTTACTGAGTCGGACCTCAAGATATATTCGGAGGTCCTGCTTCCGATAGAGCATAACCTGCTTGCCAAGGGTAAGATATCTTCGATAAAGAGGATCTATTCCAATCCACAGGTATTGGGCCAGTGTCGGATATGGCTTGAAACAAATCTTCCGAAGGTAGATCTGATACCGGTGACAAGCACAACCAAAGCAGCGCAGCTTGCAGCCAAAGGTGTCTCTTCTGCGGCCATAGCCAGCAGGCTGGCGGCGGACAGGTATGACCTGAAGATCATCGCTGAATCGATTGAGGATTCGCCTCATAATATCACACGTTTTCTGGTGATCGCAAAGGCCGAGGCAGGCCCTACCGGCGGCGATAAGACCTCTATCATGCTTTCGTCCAAGGACAGGGTCGGGGTCCTTCATGATATGCTGGTGCCTTTCAAGAAGAACAGGGTAAACCTCACGAAGATAGAGTCGCGCCCTTCCAAGAAGAAGGCATGGAGGTACTACTTCTTCATAGATATGCAGGGTCATATCAAGGAGAAGAGGCTCGAGCGCGCATTGAAACAGGTGAAGAAGCACTGCGCGTATTTTAAATTCCTGGGTTCATACCCGGCAGCCTAAATGAGACATAACCGATAACATTACCATGAGAAAATTAGCAAGAAAGAAGATACGCAACATAAAGCCTTATAAACCAGGCAAGCCTATCAAGGAGCTCGAGAGAGAGCTTGGTATAAGCGAGCGCGATATAATAAAGCTCGCCTCAAACGAAAATCCGATAGGCCCTTCGCCCAGGGCGATAAAGGCCATACGTGAGTCTATCGATCTCATACACCGCTATCCTGACGGAAGCAGCTTCTATCTCAAGAAGAAGCTTGCCTCCAAGCTCAGGCTCAAGCCGCAGAATATCATCCTGGGTAACGGTTCCGATGAGATCATAGATATCGTAACAAAGGCATTCCTGGAAGAGGATGAAGAGGCTATCATATCTGAGCCCTCTTTCCTTGAATACAGGATCATCGTTAAGACAAGGGGCGCCAGGATAAAGGCAAGCCCCATGGAGCTGCCGTCGGTTTTAGGCGGAAAGGGCTCCTCAAGGCGTTTTGCCTACAACATCGATGATGTCCTAAGGTCTATAACCAGAAAGACGAAGCTGATCTTTATAGGAAACCCCGACAACCCGACCGGTTCATATCTTACCAAGAAGGAGCTTGCATACTTTTTGAAGAAATGCCCGAAGAAGGTGATAGTGGTCTTTGATGAGGCATACCGCGAATTTGTGGATAAGCGTGACTACTCAAATCCCATAGATTTTATCGACAAGCACAGCGTGATTATCCTGAGGACATTTTCAAAGGCCTATGGTTTAGCGGGCCTGAGGATAGGCTATGCCGTAACGAGCGAGAAACTTGCCGGCTGGATGGAGAGGGTGCGCCAGCCCTTTAACGTAAACCTCCTGGCACAGATAGCGGCTGAGTCTGCCCTTGATGATAAGGCCCACCTATCCAAGACAAAGGCCGTTATAAAGAAAGGCAGGGAATATCTTGAAAAGGATCTGAAGCGTCTCGGTTTTGATATAATCAAGACACCAGCGAATTTTCTACTCATATCATACAGGGGCGTTAAGGGGACAGATCTCTTTAAAAGCCTCCTGCCATATGGCGTGATAATAAGAGACATGAAGGTATACGGGCTGCCGGCGTGGGTAAGGGTAAATGTAGGGACCATGGATGAGAACAGGCGGCTCATCAAGACATTAAAGAGATTAAACTATGGAGTCAGCAGATGATCATAGTATTAAGGTCTGATGCCACAGAAAAGCAGGTAAAGCATATTATCGACAGGGTAAAGAAACTCGGCCTGAAACCGATGGTCTCCCGCGGCATAGAAAGGACCATCATAGGCGTAATCGGCGAAGAGGATGTCCTGAGGGTCCAGCCGCTTGAGGTCTTTCCGGGCGTTGATAGGGTTATGCCCGTCCTTGCTCCTTACAAGCTTGTCTCACGGGAGTTTAAGTCAGAAAAGACGGTGGTCTCTGTAGGAGGCGTGAAGATAGGGGCAAAGAAGGTTGCGGTTATGGCAGGCCCCTGCTCTATCGAGAGCTATGACCAGCTTTTCAAGATAGCAAAGGCTGTTAAGAAGGCAGGTGCCAGTCTCTTGAGAGGCGGTGCCTTCAAGCCGAGGACATCTCCATATGCCTTCCAGGGCCTGGGTGAAGAAGGGCTTAAGTATCTCCATCAGGCAGGCAAGGAGGTCGGTATGCCTGTCGTGACAGAGCTTATGGATACACGTGACCTGGGTGCTGTGGAGAGATATGCTGACATGATACAGATCGGCGCAAGGAATATGCAGAACTTCGACCTCCTCAAAGAGGTGGGCCTCTCCAAGAAGCCGGTCCTGCTTAAAAGAGGCATGATGTCTACTATAAAAGAGTGGCTTATGTCTGCCGAATATATATTAGCCAACGGCAATTTCAATGTAGTCTTATGCGAACGCGGGATAAGGACATTTGAGGATGCCACAAGGTTTACTTTAGATCTGAGTGCTGTACCGATGGTAAAGAAACTGAGCCATCTTCCGGTTATAGCTGACCCGAGCCACGCAACAGGGAAGTGGGGCCTTGTAGGGCCTATGGCCAAGGCAGCTGTTGCCTGCGGCTCTGACGGCTTGATCATTGAAGTGCACACCAATCCCGAGGAGGCCTTTTCAGACGGTACGCAGTCGCTCGTTCCCTCACGCTTTGGCACGATGATGAAAGAACTGAAGAAAGTCGCGAAGTCAGTAGGACGCGATATTTAATTTACCACATAAAACTCAGGATAAACCTAATGTTTAAAAAAATCGCAATAGTCGGCGTAGGCTTAATAGGCGGCTCTATAGGTATGGCCGCAAGGAAGAAAGGCCTGGCCAGGGAAGTGGTAGGTATAGGCAGGCGCAAGAGTTCAGTAAGAAAGGCTATACTCAAGAAGGCCATAGATACCGGCAGTCTGAGTGTCGAAAGAGGTATTCAGGGCGCGGACCTGATTATAATTGCCACTCCTGTTGATAAGGTCCTGACCAAGATAATAGAAGCAGCTTGCTACGCGCAGAAGGACGCTATTATAATAGATGTAAATAGTACCAAGGAGAAGGTTCTAAAGCATGCGGATATGATAATGCCCGAGGGTGTATCTTTTGTCGGGACACATCCGATGGCAGGTTCGGAGCGCTCGGGCATCTTGATCGCAAACGCAGGGTTGTTTAAGGATACCATATGTATAATTACGCCAACTGCTGATACGGATAAGCCGGCCTTAAAAAAGGTAAAGGCCTTCTGGAGGCGCCTCGGGGCAGAGGTGGTTATATTCTCGCCTGCGGCTCATGATATGGTCGTCTCCAATATAAGCCACTTGCCGCATCTTCTATCATACGCTCTCTGCAACACGGCCTCGCCAAAAGATATAAAGATGGCAGGACCGGGCTTTAAGGATACGACCAGGATCGCAAAGAGTGATCCACGCATGTGGTCTGAAATATTCATCCAGAACAGAGACAGCCTTTTGAGATCTATTGAGGCCTTTGAGAAGAATCTTAAGGGTTTGAAGGCGGCCGTAAAGTCAAAGAACGCAAAGGCCCTTTTAAAGAGGCTGAATCAGGCAAAGGTAAAGAGGGAGAGCCTTGGGTAATATTATCGCTATAGACGGGCCGGCAGGTTCCGGTAAAAGTACTGTTGCCAGGCTCCTTGCCAGGAGGCTGAGTTATATATATGTAGATACAGGGGCCATGTACAGGGCGCTTACCCTGAAGGCCCTGAGAAAAGGCCTCGACTTAAATAACGAAGAGAAGCTGATTGAATTGACAAGGGATACAGAATTGGATATCTTAAATGACCCATCGGGCGGCATAAAGGTCATGCTTGACGGCGAGGATGTTACTTCCCTGATCCGGACGCCCGAGCTTACCAATAATGTCTCTTACATAGCCAGAGTGGGCGGCGTGAGAGAGAAGATGCTCGATAGCCAGCGCATGATCGGCGGCCGGGGCGACTCTGTGTGTGAAGGCAGGGACATGGGAACTGTCGTGTTTCCTGAGACTAAATACAAGTTCTACCTAGATGCCGAGTTTCCTGAGAGGGCAAGCAGGAGATACAAGGAACTGCTGGGCGATGGCTGTAAGCTATCCCGCGAAGAGATCGAAAAGGACTTAAAGGTCCGTGACCATAAGGATATGAATCGAGACATAGCCCCTCTCAAAAAAGCCGATGATGCCGTATACCTGGATACTACCAATATGGGTATCGACGAGGTAGTAGATAAGCTCACTGTATACGTAAATGAGGGTAGGGGATAAGGATGTTCTACTGGGCCACTTGCATTATATTAGGATTTATATCGAGGATATTGTTTCGCCTCCAGATAAAGGGTTTAGAGAATATACCCAAGAGAGGACCCTTTATATTAGCGTGTAATCATCGCTCCAACCTCGACCCGATTTTGATACCTGCCAACATAAGCAGGAAAGTCTATGTTCTCGGGAAGAAAGAGCTCTTTAAAAAGCCTTTTAAGGCAAAGATTATGAGGATGCTCGATATTATAGAGCTCGACAGAGAAGGCATAGATAGGGGTGCGTTGCGGCGAGCCCGGTCTGTCCTTCAAAAAGGAAGAGGACTGCTGCTCTTTCCTGAAGGCACCAGACGCATTGATGGGCGCTTAGGCGAGCCAAAGGCAGGCGTTGCGCTCTTTGCCTTTGGAGGCGACTTTCCCGTGATACCGATTTTTATAACAGGTACAGAGAAGGCCATGCCTCCAAAGCAGCACTTTGTAAAGCCGTCTAAGGTGAAGATGACAATTGGGGAAAGCTTGACAGCGCCTAAGATTACCGATAAGTCGATGAAAAAGTCAATATATCAGGATTTTACAAAGAGGATTATGCAAGAGATTGCCAAACTCCAAGAGAAAGAAGAAGCAGCTTAAGATCAAAAGGGCCAGGCACACCGGTTTCTGCTTTGGCGTGAAGCGTGCTGTAGGCATTGCCGAGGATTTTTTGAACTCGAACAAAAGAGCATATTCCGTCGGCCCGATAATACACAACCCCGCGGTTGTCGAGGCCCTTTCTGGAAGAGGCCTTACGGTAATTGATAATATAAAGAGGGCAAAGGGCGCCAATATAGTAATAAGGTCCCATGGGATATCGCCGCATTTGAGAAAAAGGGCCGTTGCGCTTTCGATAGGCATGATAGATGCCACATGCCCCTTTGTCGATCGTTCTCATAAGATAGTCATACAGCTCAAGAGAGAAAGCTATCACATAATCATAGTAGGGGAAGCAGACCATCCGGAGATCAAGGCATTATCAGAGGTGGCGGGAAAAAGGGCTACGGTAGTGACCACCAGCTCCGGCCTGAAAAGGCTGACCTTAAAGAATAAGAAGGTGGCGGTAGTGGCGCAGACGACATTGTGGCGCGATGACTTCCTGAATATTGCCTCCTCTATATTGAAAAAGGGGGGGTATGAGGTCAGGATCTTTGATACCATATGCAATGATGTTGTGCAGAGGCAGGCAGAGGCTAAAGAGCTTGCCGGCCGGGTAGATGCGGTTCTTGTGGTTGGTGGAAAAATAAGTGCAAATACCAGGCACCTGGCTAAGATATGCAGAGATGGCCGCGCAAAGACATACCATGTCGAGACAGAGAAGGAGATAAGGCCGTCCTGGTTTAAGGGTTTAGATTCGGTAGGGGTAATAAGTGGTGCCTCGACGCCGGATGAGATAGTAGATAGGGTTGTTTCAAAATTAAAAATTCTATAGGAGAGGAGACAAGTAATATGTCAGAGAATGGTGTAGACAAAACCGAAGAGCAGCAGGAGGCGCAGCAGCCTGAGGAACAGAAGCAGGAGGTTGATCAGCAGGAACAGCAGCAGAAGCAAGAACACCCGGAACAGCAGGATGAGCAGCAGGAGGAAGGGCAGCAAGAGCCGGAGGAGATGAACTTCGAAGAGGCCTATTATCAGTCCATGAAGACGCTCAAAGAGGGCGAGATAATAAAGGGCAAGATCGTCGGGATGACAAAACGCGATGTCGTTGTGGACGTAGGATATAAGTCAGAGGGCCTGATCCCGCAGTCGGAATTTCCGGAACCGGCAGAGTTAAAGGTAGGAGACGAGATAGAGGTACTGCTGGAATCAAAGGAGGACGAGGACGGTATGGTCGTTCTTTCCAAGAAGAAGGCAGACAAGATCGTCGGCTGGGAAAGGATAATCGGCAATTATGGGGAAGGCGATACCATCAAGGGTAAGGCATCGCGTAAGGTAAAGGGCGGGCTTATGGTGAATATAGGCGTTGAGGCCTTTTTACCTGCGAGCCAGTCGTCTTTGAGGGGCGCCATAAATCTTAATAGTCTGATGGGCCAGGAGCTCGACTATAAGATCATCAAGATAAACAAATTCCGGAAGAATATCGTGGTCTCCAGAAGAGAGGTATTGGCACAGGAGAGAGAAGACTCCAAGATAAAACTGCTCGAGGAACTCAAGAAAGACGATATCAAAAAAGGTACAGTCAAGAATATCACTGATTTTGGCGCCTTTATCAATCTCGGCGGCCTTGACGGCCTTCTCCACATAACCGACATGAGCTGGGGCAGGATAAGCCATCCTTCCGAGGTCTTGGCGGTCGGAGATGAGGTAGAGGTCAAGATACTCGATATCGATAAAGAACATTCAAAGGTCTCTCTGGGCCTTAAGCAGAAGACGCCAAGCCCGTGGGGAGAGGTCGAGGCAAAGTATCCCGTCGGCTCCAAGATCAAGGGCAAGGTCGTAAATATTATGCCCTACGGCGCGTTCATAGAGCTGGAGAAGGGCGTAGAGGGCCTGATACATATCTCTGAGATGTCATGGACAAAGAGGATAAACCATCCCTCAGAGGTCCTGGCCATTGGGGATATTGTTGAAGCCGTGGTCCTGACCATAGACAAGGACAGCCAGAAGATATCCCTGGGACTTAAGCAGCTTGAGGCCAATCCATGGCTTGAGGCAATGGTCAAATACCCTGTCGGTTCAAAGGTAAAGGGCAAGATAAAGAACCTCACCGATTACGGCGCCTTTGTGGAGCTGGATGAGAATATAGACGGCCTGATCCACATATCGGATATATCGTGGACCAGGAGGCTTTCTCACCCATCAGAGGTGCTGAAGAAAGGCCAGAAGGTCGAGGCGGTCGTTCTTTCGGTAGACCAGGATAATACCAAGATCGCCCTCGGGTATAAGCAGCTGCAGGATGATCCATGGCCGCAGTATATAGAGAAATACACCATAGACACGGTCGTGGAAGGCCCTATAACAAAGATAATAAACTTCGGCCTCTTTGTTGAGATCAACAAGGACCTGGAAGGGCTTGTGCATATATCCGAACTTACCCAGCCGGCTCCCGCCAACCTGGAGGAGAAGTATAAGGTAGGGGATAAGATCAAGGCCAAGATCATAAAGATAGACAATGAAAACCGTAAGATCGGCCTTAGCATGAAGGGAGCAGGTGAGGAAGTTGAGGCGGCGCCTGAAGAACCCGAAGTGCCACCTGAAGATAAGTTAGACTAGATGTTTTGGTTGGGGCCACCCAGCACTTTCTTAGTGCAAAGAGCGCATGAAGAAGGTGCTGGGCCCTTTAAGAACAGGAGTAAGAGATGAGCATAAAAGAGGCGCTTAGTCTCATAAAGCGCGGCACCGTTGAGATAATAGAAGAGAAGGGATTACTTGCCAAGCTCGAAGAGTCGGCAAAGAAGAAGAGGCCTCTTGTTATCAAGGCGGGTTTTGATCCTACTGCACCCGATATACATTTAGGGCATACGGTACTCTTGAAAAAGATGAGGCATTTCCAGGATCTCGGGCATAGGATTGTGTTCCTGATAGGGGACTATACTGCCATGATCGGCGATCCCTCCGGCGCCTCGAAGACAAGGCCCCGCCTTTCCAGAGAAGAGATTGTAGAGAATGCCAAGACCTATAAGAAACAGGTCTCAAAGGTCCTGGATATCAAAAAGCTTGAGGTCTGCTTTAACAGCAAATGGCTTGAGAAGATGAATGGAGCAGATGTAGCAGAACTTATGTCCAGGTATACTGTGCAGCGCATGCTGGAAAGAGATGATTTTGAAAAACGCTATAAGCAGCACAAGTCTATCAATATGCTTGAGTTCTTATATCCCTTATTGCAGGGGTACGATTCAGTAGAGCTTAAGGCCGATATCGAGCTAGGAGGCAATGACCAGAAGTTTAATCTACTGGTAGGCAGGGATATACAGAATGCTTATGGACAGCAGCCGCAGATTATAATAACCACGCCGCTCCTTGAAGGCACCGATGGTGTGCAGAAGATGTCTAAATCTCTCGACAATTACATAGGCATAACCGAACCGGCCAAGGAGATGTTCGGAAAGATCATGTCTATCTCCGACGAGCTCATGTGGAAATATTATGAACTGCTTACTGATGTGCCGCTTAATGAGATAGAAAAGATGAAGGATGGTATGCATCCCAAGGATGCAAAGGCAAGGCTGGCAAAAGAGATAATAACGACCTACCACAGCAAGAAGGACGCGTTAAAGGCAGAGAAGGAATTTGAAAAGGTACACAAGAAAAGAGAATATCCAGAGCATATTCACGAATACTGTGATAGTAACATTGAAAGCAAGCTATGGATTTGTGACATCTTAACAAAATATGAAGGAGTACACCCAATAACAAAAGAGAAGCAGGGCCCCCTCGCCAAGTCCACCTCTGAAGCACGAAGAAAAATTAAAGAAGGTTCTGTTAAAATAGATGGCACGAAAATCGCAGATGAAAATGCACAAATCAACACTTGTGATGGTATGATAGTCCAGCTTGGTAAGCGAATGTTTTTGAGATTTAGAATCAAGCCTAGACCGTAAATAATTCTCAAAAAATACCTTGACAGAATCCCCCCTTTATGTTATTTTAAGTAACACTATATTACTGGTATAGTTGCAGTTTTTTACTCGGTGAGGAACTTTATAGTGGCGGGAGGAATCATTCCGCATGGACCGCCAAACTATAAGGAGGAGCTTCTTGCAGAGAAGCTTGGTTGATAAAAACTAAAGTTGAGATATAAAAGAGGGTGAAACACAACACGACACCGTCTTGGTGTCTTTTTTTGTCTCTACTTTTTAAAAATTTTAAACTTTCTGTTCTTTGAAAATTGAATGGTCAAAGCTAGCGAATACAAGAACCACTTGTGCGCTCTGCTGGTTGAAATACCGGCAGACGAACCCGAGTCAATATCCGTTGGATTGCCGACTGGTTTTATCGGTTGGCAGGAAGACGGGTTAGCTATTTCAAACTGGAGAGTTTGATCCTGGCT
>JABMQS010000144.1 GCA_013202525.1 Candidatus Omnitrophota bacterium | reverse complement strand
TTGGCAATCTGCTCGTTACTCAAACCCAAAAGTTGTAATTTCCTCTTTGAGGACTCGACCAGGCTAAGGGCCCTCTCCTTGATATCAGAGACCCCTCCCTCCTTCATCCTATCAAACGCCTTCAGGCTCGATAGAAACTCACTCTGCGCAATCGCAAGATGGGGGTCATAAGCAACCTTTCCCGCGGTGCGTATCTCTTTAAACAGGTGCAGCCTGCGCACCGGTTCAATCTTAACCCCGGCGCGCTTTATATATTCGCTCTTTATCTTGACTCTGCTCACCACACCTTTTAATCTATCAGCTTCCTCGTCACTAAGTTCTTTTAAAGGCTTACCGCATACGGGACAATTTATCTTCTCACCCTTCAAGGCAAACGAGTGGCCTCCGCATATACACACTGTATCAGCTTTCCCAGAGTCGCAGTGGGGGCACTTGCCTTCTGTATCCACACCGCAACCATAATATTTCGGTTTTCGGTTCTCCCTGCCTGACGGCAGGCGGGGATTTTTTGGTTTTTTGGAAGAAGCGGCCGTTTCCTTATGTACAGGGATGAGTTTCATATTGCAGATTGGGCAGTTTACGTCTCCCTTTTTGTATTCTTTGGGTGAGACCCTTACGCTCGGGTGCATGCCACAGGTGTAGTAGGAGATCTGGGATTCGGATTCCGTTGCCAGCTGGCCGGCCTCCCTGCTTGTCTCTTTTTTTAAAAAGGCAAATGAAACTGATATGGCTACTGCAATAACCACTGCAATTCCCACTATTAATCTTTTATTCTTCATCTTAAGCTCCATCAGTTAGTACCGACTTCGATATCTTCTCCAACTACACGCTCAAGGTAGGCGATCGACTTCTGGTAATCCACCACTGACCTGTAATAAGCCAGCCTCGTCTGCAGGAGCACCCTCTCTGCATCGAGCCAGTTTAAAAAATCTACGCTGCCTGTTTCATACCCTATCTTTGCAGCTTCAAACGACTGCTCTGCCTGCGGTATGAGCGCTGTTCGATATAAGGAGACTATATCCTTATACGTGGTTATCTTATAATAAACATCCTCAACCTCATAACTTATACTGTTCTCTATATTCTGGTAATGGCTCCTGCTTGCCGCAAGCCTGGCCTTCTTCTCCTTAAGCTTTGCGCCTAATCTATCAAACCATATCGGCACATTTATCGCTACCTTTCCAAGCCATGCATCCTGGCCGTCGTTGGGCATTGTGGTATGCCCGCTTCCAACCTGTATGTAGTCAAATCCGAATGTAAAATCAGGAAAATAATCAAGTCTTGCAAGTGACTTTTCATACTCGGCCCTCTCTGTATCCAGATTTGCCGCCAGCAGTTCCTGCCTTGAGGTCTGCGCTATCTTGTGAAGCTCATCAAGGCCGTACCCAAAACTGCTTTCACCAATATCCAAATTCTTATCAACCGCTGTGGTTACCGGCCTGTTGAGGATGGTGTTTAACTTCGCAGCGAGACTTTTTCTGTTGCGCCTCAAAAGATACAGTCTATTGATGAGCTTTGTGATCTCTACCTGCGCCTTAATAACATCCTGTTGAGGCGCAAGGTTAGCCGCATATCTTCTCTGCGCTACCTTTTCCAAACTCTCCAATACAAACTTTTCTTCCTCGTTTATTTGAATAGCCTTATCCGTCCAAAAGATATCATAAAATGTAAACTTTACATTCTTGATAACCTCACGCTTTACCGCTTCATACCCCTGCTGAAGTGCCTCGGCGCGCTTAGCTTGAGCCCTTGCCTTTGCAGAGAGCTTGCCGGGAAACGGTATCTTCTGAGAAATATCGTATTTTTGCTTCATCGGCCCTACGCGCGTCTCTATGTTCTCACCGTAATAACCATAACCTGCCCTGGGATCGGGAAGGCCACCTACTTCTCTGATTTTATATACAGCTGCCTGCCATAGATTATAGGCGCTTTGGACCTCAGGGTTGTTCTTAAGCGCCTCTTCTATTAATGGCTTAAGCGCTGCTGCAACAGGGCCCTCCGGCCCTTCGGAATAAACTATTCCTATGGGCGCAGTCAATAGGAAAAAAAATACCAGCACAATCAAATATATCTTCTTAGACATGCTTAGACACCCCTTCTGAATTTTCTTAAGACAGCGATTATCTCATCTATCTTCTGCTGTTTCTCCGATTCCGACTTGCCCTTCAATGCACCTGTCACACAACCCTGCAGATGCCTATCGAGTATCTTATCCTCAACACGCCCTATGGCTCCTATAATAGAATGGAGTTGTGTGATGATATCGATGCAGTAGCGCTCCTGCTCAATCATCTTCTGGATGCCCCGTACCTGCCCCTCTATCT
>JABMQS010000143.1 GCA_013202525.1 Candidatus Omnitrophota bacterium | reverse complement strand
GTTCTTTGCCCTGAGCTCCTGAAACTTCGAATAGCCCGGCAGAAATATGATAACCAGGATAATAATGCCAAGAAACAGGGATCTTCTCTTTGACATCGCTTAATTATCAGCCCTTCTTGGAAACTTTGCGTAGACTGCTCTTTTGCCGAGGGCCTCTTCTATTCTCAGGAGTTCGTTATACTTGGCTATACGGTCGGTCCTGCAAACTGAACCTGTCTTTATCTGGCCAACGCCCGTGGCTACCGCCAGATGGGATATGGTCGTATCCTCTGTCTCGCCGGAGCGGTGGGATATGACGGCCGTGTATCCTGCTTTCTTTGCCATTTCGATGGCATCGAGCGTCTCTGAAAGGGTCCCTATCTGATTTACCTTGATAAGGATGGAATTCGCGACCTTTGAGTCTATGCCCTTCTGCAGCCTCTTGGTATTTGTAACAAAGAGGTCATCACCGACAAGCTGTATCTTTTCGCCCAACTCTTTACTAAGAAGAGCCCATCCATCCCAATCATCTTCCGCAAGGCCGTCTTCTATGGAGATGATAGGGTACTTCTTTACCCAATCCTCGTAAAAAGCAACCATATCTTCTGAGGAGTTCTCTTTCTTGTCCTCGGCCAAAAGCATATACTTACCGTCTTTGAAAAAAGAGCTCGAGGCCGGATCGAGTGCTATGCAGACATCCTTGCCCGCGGTATAACCTGCCTTGTCTATAGCCTTTAAGATAACATCTATTGCCTCATGATTCGATTGTAGGTCCGGGGCAAAACCGCCTTCATCGCCGACAGCGGTCGATAGGCCCATGCCTTTGAGTATGGACTTGAGGTTGTGAAATATCTCAGAGCCCATACGCAGCGCCTCTGCAAAACTCGCTGCACCGACGGGCATTATCATAAACTCCTGCAGGTCGACATTATTGTCGGCATGCTCGCCGCCGTTTAAGATATTCATCATCGGGATAGGCAGTATGTGGCCTTTCCCGCCGCTTAAGTACTCATATAGCTCCACGCCCTTTGCTGCAGCAGCTGCCTTTGCTACGGCAAGGGATGCCCCCAAAATAGCATTCGCGCCTAATTTGGATTTGTTCTCGGTGCCGTCTAAGGCGATCAGCTTTTCGTCTATCTGTCTCTGATTGAAAGGCTCAAGCCCTATAAGCTCTTTTGCGATAATATCATTTACATTAGCAACGGCCTTGGTCACGCCCTTGCCCATGTACTTAGACTTGTCACCATCCCTCAGCTCTACTGCCTCATGCTCACCTGTCGAGGCTCCGCTTGGCACAGCTGCCCTGCCCAGGATACCGCCCTCAAGTATGCAGTCCACCTCTACGGTCGGGTTTCCCCTGGAGTCTAAGATCTGTCTTGCCTTTATTAGTTTTATTTTCATAATGAGATGGATTATACGTTACTGCCGGGAAATTGTCAATTAAAATCTAAGAGGCGATCTTCTTCCCCGCCTTGATCAGTTTCGAGAGGGTTGCCTTTGATTTAGATTCAAAGTAGACGCGTACTATCGGCTCGGTACCGGATGGCCTGAATAAGACCCAGCTCCCATCCTCCATAAAGAGCCTGACGCCGTCTTTCGTGTCCCGCTTTGCTATCTTAAGGCCTCCGAGGGCCTTTAGGGACGGTGATTTTACGCATTTTATGAGCTGGTTCTTCTTTGACTGCGATAGGGCTAGGTCTATCCTGTCTGAATAGAGCCTGCCATATTCCTTATATAAGGACTTCAGGATATCCCTTATGGGTTTTTTGTTTATGGCGACCATCTCCGTGATAAGAAGACAGGCGAGTATTCCATCCTTTTCAGGGAGGTGGCCTGACATAGACAGCCCACCCGACTCTTCGCCGGCAATAACGCAGTCGCCGCCGATTATCGGATCGACAAAATACTTAAATCCGACGGGGGTCTCTATTACCTCAATGTTGTTAGCCCTTGCGATGGCATCTATCATATGGGTGGTCGCGACTGTGCGGGCCACCGTCTTTTTGCGCGGGCGCCTTGTCCTTAAGAGGTGGCTAAAGAGCAGCGTGATGACCTGATTTGGCGTAATGTAGGTGCCGTCGGAATCGACTATACCGAAACGGTCCGCATCACCGTCTGTGGCAAGGCCGAGGTTCAGCCTTTTTTTCTTTACAAGGGCTATGAGCTCAGGTATATTCTCAGGCGCAGGTTCAGGCCTCTTGCCGTCAAAGTATGGGTTGATGTAATCGTGCATGACCTCTATGCTGCAGTTGTGCTTTTTAAGCAGGAGGTCCAGATATCCCCTTGAGGTGCCATAGAGACAGTCGACCGCTATCTTCAAGGAGGCCTTTTCGATCGCCTTGAAATCTATGATCTTTTCTATCTGCTTAAGATAAGGCGGGCGCGGATCAAAGGTGCGTATAAGGCTCGGCTTTGATTTATATACCGGGCGGGGCTTCTTCTTGAGCCTTGCGATATTTCGCTCTATGATCCCTGTCACCTCAGGCGGCGCCGGTCCACCTGACTCCGGTGAAAACTTAATGCCGTTATAGCACGGTGGATTGTGGCTTGCGGTAAAATTTATCCCTCCTGCGCAGCGGGCTTTTATTACATGGTATGCGATAACCGGTGTCGGCACATCACGGTCAGAGAGCAGCACGCGGATATTGTTTGCGGAAAGGACCTTGGCCGTCTCATCCGCGAACTCTTTCGACAAAAACCTCGTATCATAACCCACGACGACCTGCGGCCTCTTGTTGTGGCGTCGAGAATTTATATAATCGGCTATTGCCTGGGTCAC
>JABMQS010000142.1 GCA_013202525.1 Candidatus Omnitrophota bacterium | reverse complement strand
TAGTCCAGTTTATCATGGCCTCACTCTTGCTTTTCTGCGAGGATCACCTCGTCTTTTTTATCACATTCCTTGAGCCTTACCTCCACAACCTCTGTGTCTGAGGTAGGGATATTCTTTCCTACATAGTCTGCCCTTATAGGCAGTTCCCGATGGCCCCTGTCTATCAGAACCGCAAGCTGTATAGACTTAGGCCTTCCAAAGTCTATCAACTCATCCAGGGCGCACCTTATGGTCCTTCCTGTATATAAGACATCATCCACCAGTATTATGTGCTTTGCTGAGATATCAAAGTCTATTTTTGTCTCATGGACTATCGGCTGCTGCGCAAGGTCGGTCAAATCATCCCTGTAGAGGGTGATATCGAGCACGCCCAAGGGCACCTCTGCGCCGGAGATCTCCTGCATCATAGATACCATCCTCCTGGCTAAGTGCTCTCCCCTGTTTCGTATGCCTACAATAGCAATATCACCGGAACCTTTATTCTTTTCTATTATCTCATGGGCTATCCTCTTTAAGGCCCTCTCCAGCGCCTCTTTATCCATAATCTTGGCTTTTTCTTTTAGGGTCATATCATCCTCTTGGTTGTAGGCAAAAAAATAGCCCGCTTATTTGCTTTGCGGGCTTCATTTATATAGTCCTTCTTCATCTTATTCCCCTTTCCGGTCTCTCAGGACCGGTCTTAAAGGTCTTAATTTTCGATAATTATACCACTCAGAGGGTGCTTTGTCAAGTAAAATCTTAAAAGGCTTTTTTAGGGCAAAAACTTAGCGGCAAAAGCCATAACTCATTGTGCCACAAGGGCTAAGAAATAGGTGACCCGGTCCCATTAAGCGCCGGTGGAACAGGCTTTTGCGGTCTGGTGGCTCTGAATAAGGCCTGTAGTGGCAGGTTCTGCCTTTCTGTCCCTGCTCTCACGGCCAATAGCCATACGGACTTTTCTTAGCAGATCGCTGGCCTTCCTATCAAAGGCCTTGGGAAGCATTGATGTGGCCTTATCCGCATCCTTCTTTATGCCTCTTATTATAATAACGTCATTATCTGTGCCATCGGCACACCATGCCTGGATAAACCTATCCTTGCTGATTTTCCTATGTGCTCCGTCCTCTCGGCCTGTATCATGGTACCAGACCTCTGTATCTGTAATATGTGTAACTATAACAAAATGACCGGCATATTGTAAGCCCTGATATTTCATCTGCTCTGGGGTCTGCTTAGTATCGAGATAATTGCGGTCCACAAGCATAAACAGATTAGCGCCATTACGAAATTCCTTCTCAATTATCGCAAACTCTCTTCTCTTATCCTCTTCAGATTTGATAGCTATCTTTCCAAGAGATTTAAGGCCTTCGGTCTGTTTGATAGCCTTTATAAAGTTCGGCCATACAGTGACACCCATAACAAAGTTGCCTATCCTTGTACCATAATACTTATTAAGAAATTCCCTACCTTCTTGTTCTGTCTCTCCATTCTTGAGCAGTTCTGCATAAGGAAAGCTTGAGCGGAAGGATATATCAAGACCTAATTCTATCAAAGGATTGACATTCTGTATTGTCCACGTCATCTTCTTTTTGTCAACTACACCTGTTTCTGGATCAGCCAATCCAGTCATCTGTTCTAATTTTTGTATGGTTATGCCCTCACCCTTTCCAAGATAATCCAGGACTATCTTCATGTTTGTCTGGGCACAGTTGCGCGCCTCTGGCTGTTTCTGGAAAGGAATGTCTCTTGCGCCTCCTGTTTCTTTTTCATCCCCTGTCAACACCTGGCCATCTTTGGTAATCCTTATTAATCTGCCGTGGCTTGTAGAAACTCTCAGAACACCATTTACAAGCCTGACTTCATCCATATTAACTGTCTCGTCACGGTTCAATGCAAAGCGGACAGCTCGGGTCTCGATTCTATCATCCTTTGCCTGGGCTGTGGTGACTTCAACCACAAAGTGGTGACTTAGAATATTACCTTCAGGAGGGGAAAACATCCGGAAATTCCCCTCTGTGCCATCATATATACGCCCTGGGTAAGCTGTAACCTTACCACCTGTCTTTGATGCCCGTATAAATGTTGTATCACCACCGATCCTTTTATCGTGGTTCACAAACTCAACCTCATCCCTGACCAGCATTCCATCTTGAGTGTGTTCGCTGGATCTGACGATGACAACAACGGTTTTGCTTAAGGCATCCTCTATATATAACCTGCCATCTTTAATGTATGCACTTGCATCCGCACGATATGCGCCTATATGAACGAGTGTTTGGTTAGTCTTTACTACCTCGGGCGCCATAATAGTAATGGTGCCATCGATCATTAGTTTGATATTTATAGCGCCTGCCTTAAACTCCCTGGGTCTTCCTTCAAGCGGCTCGATGCCTTTTGCTTGGCGGAGAATCCTTAGTAGCGGGAGATGCTCATCCAGAGATTTCGCACTAAGCATCTTGTTTATAGTGCTTACCTTGGCGCTGACATCTGCCAACAATTTCATATATTCTGTCTTCAGTCCGTCTGGGTCGTATAAATCCCGCAGCGAACTATATCTTTCCTGATCCAGCCTCTTGCCAATATTTCTCATCTGGCGCATCATATAATCATAATCTCTTATGTAAGCAACAAATTCCCTAATCAGCAGATCGTCGTCCATAGATTTGAATTCATAGGTACCCATCCCAGCAAGTATTTTCCTAAGCATTTCTTTGCGGGCTTGGGGCAACTCTTCCCATAGCCCTCTTGCC
>JABMQS010000005.1 GCA_013202525.1 Candidatus Omnitrophota bacterium | reverse complement strand
TCCGCCAAAACCTATATCGGGCGGAACCATGGCCGCTCGCATCTTCAACATGCTGCAAACACAGGGCTCTCTCGCCAAATCATTTGCAATTTTGCAAATCAGTGCATATAGCCCTTGCGGTTAAACGGAGCAGGACCTTTTCATTCTGAGCGGGCATGGTTCACCCGTGCAGACACTTGGTGAGAGCGAAGAATGAAACGGAGCAAAATTTCCTCGCTGGGGAAAATTTGCGTTCCTGCGGAGATTAACCGCAAGGGCTATGGCTAAACTGTTTCCAATCATTCCATATAATACACAAATACAGGTATTACAAAGTCATTGACAGGGGGAGTTAGTTTATATATAATATTTAGGCTTATTATAATAAAGGGGAAACTATGTCCGATGATCTTATTGCTATAAGAAAGAAGAAGCTGGAGGCCTTAAGGGAGGCCGGGATAATGCCTTTTGGCAGCAGGTTTGAGAAGACCGACACCTTCTTAAATATCAGGTCTGCCTTTGAAGAGGGCAGGGTTGTGAAGGCTGCGGGCCGCCTTGTGAGCTTGAGAGAGCATGGCAAGAGCGTCTTTTGTGATATAAAAGACCATACCGAGAAGCTGCAGCTCTACCTCAAAAAGGATAATCTGGGAGAGGCCTTTGCGCTTAAGGACAGCCTTGATATAGGTGATATCATAGGCGCAGAAGGGAAGCTGTTTAAGACCAGGACAGGGGAGATCACCGTCGAGGTATCCTCATTGACTGTGCTTGCAAAGTCAATGCGCCCGCTCCCTGAAAAGTGGCACGGCCTGAAGGACGTAGAGACCAGGTACCGCCAGCGCTACCTGGACCTTATTGCCAATGACGATGTAAGAAAGATATTCTCGATAAGGAGCAGGATAATAACACAGATAAGGCGATTCTTCGATGAGAGGGGTTACATGGAGGTCGAGACGCCGATGCTCCAGCCTTTGGCAGGCGGCGCTGCCGGAAGGCCGTTTAAGACGCACCATAATGTTTATGACAAGGACCTCTACCTGAGGATAGCGCCCGAGCTCTACCTCAAGAGGCTGCTTGTGGGCGGTTTTGAGCGGGTCTATGAGATAAACAAGTCCTTCAGAAATGAGGGCATATCACCGCGCCATAACCCGGAATTTACCATGCTTGAGGTATATACCGCCTATGCTGATTATAATGATCTACTCTCTTTGACCGAGGAGCTTATATATAATCTGGTCAAGGATATGACTGGCAAGGCCAAGATCGAGTATAAGGGCAAGGAGATAGATTTTACCCCGCCATGGGAGAGGATATCCTTTGCCAATCTCATGAAGGATCTTTATGGCATAACCACAGATGATAAATTGGAGACATGGGTTGAGAAACTGAAGAAGAAGGGCGTTGAGATAGAGGGTACTAAGATAAGCAGGACAAAGCTTATCAATATCATAGCCGACCTGATAGAGCCAAAATCAGGCGCGGGCAAGCCCGTATTTGTGGTCGATTACTTTACAGAGCTCTGCCCCCTGGCAAAGACAAAAGCAGATGACCCTGCGATCTCTGAGCGGTTTGAGCTCTATATATCAGGGATAGAGATCGCCAATGCCTACTCTGAGCTCAATAACCCTATTGAGCAGAAGGAGCGTTTTGAGGAACAACTCAAGGTCGATAAGGAGACATCTGACAGCATAGATGAAGATTATGTGAGGGCCCTTGAGTACGGTATGCCTCCTGCAGCAGGATTGGGCATAGGTATCGACAGGCTCGCCATGATCATTACGGGTCAAGAGTCGATACGGGATGTGATCTTATTCCCGCAGCTAAAGCCGGAGTAGTGTTGAGATTGCTTCGCCCCCTTTGGGGCTCGCAATGACGGAAACAAACATATGCGATACGAATTGATGGTCAGCCTGCGATACATGTTTTCTAAAAGGCACAAGCGCTTCATATCTTTTATGGGTCTTATCTCCATTCTGGCGGTGGCCGTTGGTGTGGCAGCGCTGATAACAGTGCTTGCGGTGATGAGCGGCTTTGGCTATGAGCTTCAAAAGAGGATCATCGGCTCAAGCCCTCATATCATAGTTGAGAAGCAGGGCGGCATAAGGGATTATGCCTCTGTCTGCGAGAAGATAGACGGCATAAAAGAGGTAAGAGGAAGCTACCCTTATATATGGGGACAGGGGGTATTGAGGTATCACGGCAGGGCACAAGGCGTTCTGGTGAAGAGTATCGCCTCCGGCAATAGGAGCGACATCACAAAGCTCAAAGGCCATATGCAGATGGGCGCTATTGAGTTAGTAGGAGACGGTATAGTATTGGGAAGTGAGCTTTCTGCGATGCTCGGTGCTTTTATCGGCAGCAGGATTGAGGTGATCACGCCTGCCTCAAGGGGCCGTGAGACCTTTGAGGTGACGGGCATATTCAGCTCCGGGATGTATGAGTATGATTCCAATATGGCGTATGTCGGTTTCGATTCAGCCTCGAGGCTCTTTGGCACTGATGGCGCCGCAGGCGGCATAGGCGTGGAGGCCGATAAGATAGGCGATGCAAGAGGTCTCAAGGACAGGCTAAGACAGGTCCTGGGCCCCGGATATCGCATCAGGACATGGATGGACTTAAACAGGAACCTCTTCTCCGCACTGAAGCTTGAGAAGTTCGCGATGTTTGTTATCCTGACACTTATTGTGATAGTGGCGGCATTTAATATAATCAGCACATTGACCGTTACGGTCACAGAGAAGGCAAAGGATATAGGCATATTGAAATCCATAGGCGCCACAAGAAAGAATATAATGGCCATCTTCTCGTTGCAGGGACTTATAATAGGGTTTATCGGTGTCGCCCTGGGCGTTGGCACGGGCATGGGGCTGTCCATATTTCTTGATAAGAACCGCTTTGCTATATTGCCTGAGAATATCTATTATGGGATAAACTATCTTCCGGTAAGGATAGATATCCTGGACTGTTTTGTTATAGCTGCTGCGGCCTTATTAATAGCTTTTCTGGCTTCTATATACCCGGCATTTCAGGCCTCGCGCCTGAACCCGGTAGATGCCCTGAGATACGAGTGATGCTTATAGATGCATGTAATATACATAAGGCATACAGAAACGGCGAGCAGAGATTAGAGGTCTTAAGGGGCATAGATCTTTCTCTTGACAGGGGCCAGATAGTCGCTATCGTAGGGCCTTCGGGTGCCGGCAAGTCGACACTGCTTCATATACTCGGCGGCCTGGATGAACCTTCTGACGGCAAGGTCATCCTGGACAGCACAGACCTGTATGCTGCCGGGGATGAAGAGCGCTCATCAATAAGGAACAGAAGGATGGGGTTTATCTTTCAGTTCTATCATCTGCTTGCTGAGTTCAGCGCCCTTGAGAATGTCATTATGCCGGCGTTGGTCGGTATCTCGGCAGGCTATGATAGGCACAACTCGGACAAGGCGCCTCTTTCGCAAGGGCTGCTTGAGAAAAAGGCCCTCGATCTGCTGGATTCGGTAGGCCTAAAGAGCAGGGCCGCCCACAGGCCATCGGAACTTTCCGGCGGCGAAACACAGAGGGTCGCGATAGCCAGGGCATTGATAAATAGCCCTGATATCGTCTTCTGCGATGAGCCCACAGGCAACCTTGATTCAAAGAACGCGGGGCTTATACTCGAACTCATCAGAGATCTTAATAAGAGCAGGAATCAGGCATTTGTCATAGTTACACACAATGAAGAGCTTGCACGCTTTGCCGATCGCACAGTGCAGATAAAAGACGGCATACTAGTCAGCTAAAACGACATACGATATACAAAAACACGAAAAACAGGAGGAGCAAAATGCCATTAAAGATCTATATCGAAGGTAAATTATATGATAAGAAGAACGCCAAGATATCGGTTCTCGACAGGGGGCTCTTATACGGCGACGGCGTCTTTGAAGGGATACGCGTTTACAAGAGGCTGGTATTTCGCTTAAAAGAACACCTCGACAGGCTCTACGAGTCTGCCCACACGCTGATGCTTGATATGCCTTTGACAAAGGACCAGATGGCAAAGGCCATCTGCGATACCCTTAAGGCGAACAAGTTAAATGACGCCTATATCCGCCTGATCGTAACCAGGGGCATAGGGGACCTGGGCCTTGACCCGAGGAAATGCATGGAGAGGGCACGCGTTATAATCATAACCGACAAGATCGCCCTATATCCTGCTAAGCTTTACAAGGAGGGCTTGTGCATATTGACCGTTCCTACACAGCAGAGTGTTTCAGAATCGCTCAACCCACAGATAAAGTCATTAAACTATCTTAATAATATCCTGGCAAAGATAGAGGCGATAAACGCGGGCTGCGAGGAAGCGATCATGTTAAACAGCGCAGGCTATGTTACCGAATGCACAGGGGATAATATCTTCATCCTGAAGAATAATATACTCTATACTCCCCCGACACATGTGGGCCTCCTTGAAGGTATAACGCGCGATGCTGTTATGCAGATAGCCAGGGCCAGGAATATCGAGCTCAAGGATGAGATATTTACGCGCCATGACATATATAATGCCGATGAATGCTTTTTGACCGGTACGGCCGCGGAGATCATACCCGTCAGGAGCGTTGACGGCAGGGTTATCGGCAGCGGAAAGCCCGGAAAGGCCACGGCTATGTTTACGAAGGAGTTCCGGAAGCTCACAAAGTCCGATGGTATGAGGTACTGATGTCAGCTGTCAGCTGACAGATTTCAGCCGTAAGCCGCCGGCTAATACAAAGGATAAGGATTAAAGAGATGCAATGTGATGTATGCAAAAGGAAAAAGGCAACGGTCCACCTTACAGAGATAATAAATGATGAGGTGACAGAGCTGAACCTGTGCGAGGAGTGCGCCAAGTCCAAGGGCCCTGATATGCACCAGCATTTCAGCATATCGGACCTGCTCTCAGGCTTAGTCGACATACCGCTAGAGCCGACGCAGAAGAAACAGCACATAAGGATAAAGTGCCCTGAGTGCGGTATGAGTTATTCTGACTTCAAGAGGCTGGGGCGCTTTGGCTGCGCCCGATGCTACGAGGTATTCAGGAGGGCCCTGTACCCGCTTCTTAAGAGGATACATGGTACCGCGCGCCATGTGGGCAAACAACCGGATGCCTCGCCGATGAAGAAGCCATTAACACCAAGCGTCAAGTCCGGGCCAGCGCCGCGCGTAGATGAGCTTAAGGAGCTTAAAGACCGGCTTGTTAAGGCTATTGAACATGAGGAGTTTGAAGAGGCAGCCGTCCTTCGCGACAGGATAAAGGCAATCGAGTTAAAGGGCAGTAAAATATGAAGATAGACGACCTTATCAAAGAGACGAGTGAGTGGCTGAAAGGCACGGGCCCTGACTCGGATATAGTCATATCGAGCAGGATAAGGCTGGCCAGGAATATAGGCGGCCTGCACTTTGTGGACTGGTCGGATGATGAGACAAAGCAGAAGGTGGTCGATGTTACAAAGCGCGCTATCCTGGCAAGCAACTATATGAAGGATGCCCTCTATGTAGAGATGGATAAGATACCCGTAGTGGACAGGCAGTTTCTCATGGAGAGGCACCTTATAAGCAGAGAGCATGCTATAGACCCTGAGTTTAAGACCACATTTGTCGGGGATAAAGAGATCATCAGCATCATGGTGAACGAAGAGGACCACCTTAGGCTTCAGGTCATAGAGTCCGGCTTTCTCCTGGATGAGGCATGGCATATAATGGAGGGCCTGGAGAAGGATCTGGAGCAGAGGCTCAACTTTGCGTTTTCAGATGAGTGGGGGTATCTCACTGCCTGCCCGACCAACGCAGGGTCCGGCTTGAGGGCCTCGGCAATGGTACACCTTCCGGCGATCGTCATCACCAGGCAGGTCGATGGATTGATCCATGCCATATCCAAGCTCGGCCTGACAGTCCGCGGTTTCTTCGGTGAAGGTACCGAGGCTACCGGAAACTTTTTCCAGATATCCAATCAGGTTACGCTGGGCCGCAGGGAAGAGGATGTGATAGACAGCCTAAAGCGTGTTATAAGGCAGGTCATCGCGCAGGAGAAGACAGCCCGCGCATTCTTAAAGGACAAGAGAAAAGATATAATAGAGGACAGGATCTCAAGGGCACGTGCCACACTCGAGGCAGCCCATATCATAACCAGCAAGGAGGCCATAGGCCTGTTCTCTCTTGTAAGGCTGGGCATAGACCTGGGGCTTATAAAGAATATAGACACAAAGAAGCTGAATGAACTTTTTGTATTTATACAACCTGCACATCTGCAGAAACTCGAGGGGAAGAAACTGTCCACGGTTGAGAGAGATATAAAGAGGACCGAACTTATTCGTAATAAGCTGAAGATATCGTAAAAGGAGGAGACAATATGTTTAACAGATTCACGGAGAGAGCTAGAAAGGTAGTGATCCTTGCTAAAGAGGAGGCAAAGAGGTTTAACCACGACTACATCGGCACCGAGCACCTTCTGCTCGGTCTGATAAAAGAAGGTGAAGGGGTAGCTGCCGCAGTCCTGCAGAACTTAGGTTTAACGCTTGATATAATAAGGCTCGAGGTCGAAAAACTCGTAAAGTCAGGGCCGCCTACGGTCGTCTCGGGAGATATACCTTTTACGCCAAAGGCAAAAAAGGTCATCGAGCTGTCTATGGATGAGGCGCGCCACTTAGGCCACAACTATATAGGTACAGAGCACCTGCTTCTTGGGTTGATAAGAGAGGGGGAGGGGGTCGCTGCTCAGGTCCTGCTCAATCTGGGCTTAGATCTTTCAAGGGTGCGCAATGAGATCATGACGCTTTTGGGTTCCGTGACCCCGGGACACCCACCGGCCGCAGCGCCTGAATCAGGCGGTGAGGAAGCTGGAAAATCGAAGACACCTGCTCTCGATGCTTTTGGCAGGGACCTGACCGTTCTTGCAAAAGACGGAAAGCTCGACCCGGTCATCGGCAGGAAGGATGAGATAGAGAGGGTGATCCAGATATTGGCCCGTCGCACAAAGAACAACCCCGTTCTACTGGGTGAGGCTGGCGTTGGAAAGACCGCTATTGTCGAAGGTCTTGCGCAGAAGATAATAAAGGGCGATATACCCGAGATATTGAGAGACAAAAGGGTCATCACTCTGGACCTTGCGCTTATGGTAGCGGGAACCAAGTATCGCGGCCAGTTTGAGGAGAGGATAAAGGCCGTGATGGATGAGATAAAACGCTCAGAGAATGTCATAGTCTTTATAGACGAGCTGCATACGCTTGTTGGAGCAGGTGGGGCAGAGGGTGCCATAGATGCCTCCAACATACTAAAGCCCGCACTATCAAGGGGTGATATACAGTGTATCGGCGCCACCACCCTTGATGAGTACCGCAAGTTCATAGAAAAAGATGCGGCATTGGAGAGAAGATTCCAGACCATCATGGTGGACCCTCCGGCTGTGGAAGAGACCGTTGAGATACTCAAGGGTTTGAGGGATAGGTATGAAGAGCATCACAAGATAAAGATCACAGACAAGGCCATAGCAGCTGCCGCTAAGTTATCCGACAGGTATATTACAGGCAGATTCCTGCCGGATAAGGCCATAGACCTTATAGATGAGGCTGGTTCACGTGCCCGTCTGGATGTTATGACTGCTCCCCCAGACCTTAAGAAGTTAGAGCAGGATATTGAGGCGGCGCGCAAGGAGAAGGAGATAGCTGTAAGGAGCCAGGACTTTGAGAAGGCAGCGAAGTTCAGGGACACCGAGAGAGAGACCAAGGTAGAGCTGGAGAAGCAGAGGAATAAGTGGAAAGAGAAGAGGATGGAGCAGATACCTGAGGTCGGCGAGGAAGAGATAGCGTATATCGTCTCCAAGTGGACCAATATTCCCCTCGTCAGGCTGGAGGAAGGTGAGTCGGAGAGACTGCTAAAGATGGAGGATGAACTGCACAAGCGTGTGATCGGACAGGACAAGGCTATAAAGGCCATCGCGCATGCAGTAAGGCGTTCACGCGCCGGCATAAAGGATCCACGCCGGCCCATAGGTTCTTTTGTATTCTTGGGGCCCACCGGGGTCGGCAAGACCCTTCTCGCGAAGGCGCTGGCTGAGTTTATGTTTGGCAATCAGGATGCCATTATTCATCTTGACATGTCCGAATATATGGAGAAGTTCAATATGTCCAGACTTGTCGGCGCACCGCCCGGTTATGTAGGGTATGAAG
>JABMQS010000141.1 GCA_013202525.1 Candidatus Omnitrophota bacterium | reverse complement strand
CCTGTCCAGAGTTCAGTGACATAGCCAGGGCCAGATTATTTTTAAAGGTCTTTGAAGACAGTCAGGATATACTGGAGCTATTTAATCAGGACATGGAAGAGGAAGGGGTAAAGGTCCACATAGGCATGGAAAATACCTGCAAGGAGATACAGAACTGCAGCGTGATCACCTGTAATTATAAAATAAACAAGAGGATATTAGGCGCAATTGGCGCAATAGGGCCGACAAGGATGGAATATGGAAAGGTAATATCTGCTGTCAGTTACTTATCAGGTCTTTTAGGGGAGGCATTGGAAGACATTGACTAAGAAAAATATGCTTTTAACCCCTGGTGAATATGAGAAGCTCAAGGAAAAGGCATCGAAGTCTGATGAGTACTTTGATAAGTTCCTCAGGATCCAGGCAGAGTTTGACAATTATAAAAAGCGGCTTGAAAAAGAGAAGATAGAATTTATTAAGTTTGCCAATAGCGACATAATACTGGATATATTGAAGATAGTGGATGACTTTGAACGCGCAGTAGAGGCAGGCAAGTCAAAACATGATTTCGACATATTGTATAAGGGCGTTGAGATGATATGGAACGATCTAAAGGAGTTTCTGAAACAAAAGGGCCTGAAAGAAATCGAGGCAAAGGGCAAGCCATTTGATCCGCATGAGCATGAGGCAATGATGCAGGAAGAGACAGATGATGAGCCTGAGGACCAGGTAGTCGAGGAATTTCAAAAAGGATACAAATTCAATGACCGGGTAATCCGACCGGCGAAGGTGAAGGTTTCTAAGAAACCGGAAAAATGAGCTTTCAGCCATCAGCTATCAGCCCATGCCCCGTACCCGAGCGAAGCGAGTGGTTCGGGGTTCAGCAGCTGACAGCTGAGAGCTGACAGCTAACACAACAAGGAGGCTATAAAATGGCAAAAGTAATCGGAATCGATCTGGGGACATCTAATTCAGCAGCAGCAGTGATGGAAGGCGGGCGTCCTTCTATTATACCAAGCGCAGAGGGCGCAGGAGTTGCGAGCGGCAAGGCATTTCCGTCTTTTGTGGCTTTTACAAAAGATGGACAGAAGCTTGTAGGAGAGCCTGCAAGGCGCCAGGCAACAGTAAACCCTGAAGGGACTATCTACGCTGCAAAAAGAAAAATGGGCACTGACTATAAATTCAAGGTCCATGGGAAAGAATATACTGCTCAGCAGATATCGTCTTTTATTTTGCAAAAGATAAAGCAGGATGCTGAGGCGTATCTTGGGGATAAGGTCGAAGAGGTGGTTATCACATGCCCTGCTTATTTTGACGATAACCAGCGCCAGGCAACAAAGGATGCGGGAGAGATCGCAGGGTTTAAGGTATTAAGGATAATCAATGAGCCGACCGCAGCATGCCTTGCCTATGGTTTGGACAAGGTCGGTAAAGAGATGAAGATAATGGTATTTGATTTTGGCGGAGGTACGCTTGATGTCACCATTATGGATATGTGGTTTGACAAGGAGCATAATGCAAGCGGTTTCGAAGTAAAGGCCACGAGCGGCGATACACATCTTGGCGGGACAGATATGGACAATGTCCTGATAGATTACATTGCTAGCCAGTTTAAAAAAGAAACAGGTATAGATTTGAAGAATGACAAGATGGCGATGCAGCGATTAAGAGAAGCTGCTGAGAAGGCAAAGGTGGAACTTTCAAGCACGCTAACGACAGACTTAAATCTTCCTTTTATCACAGCTGATGCAAGTGGGCCAAAGCATCTGACAATGTCTATAAACAGGGCGAAGATAGAAGAACTGGTCGGATCTATCGTAGAGAAGTGTACTGGCCCTGTAGATCAGGCGATTAGAGATTCGGGCCTATCGCCTAACGATATAGACAAGATTATTATGGTAGGCGGGCCCACAAGGATGCCTATTGTGCAGAAATTTTTAGAAGAGCATGTAGCCAAGAAAATCGAGCGAGGCATAGATCCTATGGAATGCGTTGCACTGGGAGCAGCAACTCAGGCAGCTATTATAAAAGGTGACGCAAAAGAGGTCCTTCTTTTGGATGTGACGCCGCTCTCTCTTGGCATAGAAACGCTTGGAGGGGTGTTTACAAAGCTCATAGAGCGCAATACAACGATACCTACAAAAAAAGGCCAGACGTTTTCAACAGCTGCTGATAATCAGACTGCTGTTACTGTCAGGGTGCTACAGGGCGAGCGTCAGATGGCAAATGATAATACTGAGCTGGGCAGGTTTGATCTAATAGGGATTCCTCCTGCACCTCGCGGTATACCCCAGGTAGAGGTCTCTTTTAACATTGACAGGGATGGTATTGTGCATGTG
>JABMQS010000140.1 GCA_013202525.1 Candidatus Omnitrophota bacterium | reverse complement strand
TCTGCTACCTTGCCAGCGGGGACCTCTTGCTTCTTCTTGTCTGATCTTTTGGTGATCTCGGCCACAGACTTCTTTATGCCCTTTGAGCCTATAACCACCTGTATGGGGATACCTATAAGGTCTGCATCCTTAAACTTGATGCCAGGGCTTATATCCCTGTCATCCAGAAGCACCTCAATGCCATCCCTTAAGAGCTGTTCATATAATTCTTCGGATGACTTGATCACCTTCGCATCATCCATATTCAAGGCGAGGATGGTAACCTGATACGGGGCTATTGCAAGCGGCCATATTATGCCGTCTTTATCGTGGTGTTGCTCAATGCTGGAGGCTATGATCCTGTTTATGCCTATGCCGTAACATCCCATTATAAAGGGGCTTTCCTTGCCATTGGAATCCAGGAACTTGGCACCCATGCTATCTGAATATTTTGTCCCTAATTTGAAGACATGGCCTACCTCTATGGCCCTTGCAAGGCTTACCGCCTCTTTGCATTTCGGGCACGGCTCACCATGACCGATATACCGTATATCAAATGTCTCATCTATGGGGAAATCTCTGCCCGGAAGCACGTGTACCAGGTGGGTATCCTTCTTATTGGCGCCTGTTATGCCATCGGCTATCTCAGATACAGCATGGTCTATGACAAGCCTGGTGCCTTTAATGCCGCATGGGCCTGAAAATCCCATGGGCCCGCCTGTGGCCTTCTGAATCGCAGCCTCATCTGCCAGCTTTAACTCTTTTGCCTTCAGCAGGGCCGATAACTTGGCCTCGTTTACATCATGGTCGCCTCTGATAAGCACAGCTATTGACTCACCATCGGCTGTATAAAGAAGGGTCTTTATCGTCTGGGAAGGCTCGCACTTAAGGAGCTTGCTTACCTTCTCTATTGTAGTAGCCCCGGGGGTATCTATTTCAGCTTTAGGTTTTAGGTTCTGGGTTTTAGGTTTTAGGGCCTCTTGGGGGAAACAAGCGGTTTTTGTAAGCGCGCCCTTGTAGCCGCAGCTTTCACAGCCCACTACAATATCCTCACCGCTTTCTGAGAGGACCAAAAACTCAGCAGATTCACTGCCACCCATAAATCCGACGTCTGCCTCGACCACAATGGCATCGAGGCCGCACCTTTTGAATATCTGCTTATAGGCATCAAACATCTTCCGGTAGCTCTCATCTAAACCCTTTTCGTCACGGTCAAAGCTGTAGGCATCCTTCATTATAAACTCTTTGCTTCTTATGATGCCAAAGCGCGGACGCGGCTCATCGCGCAGTTTCGTCTGTATCTGATAGATTATCTTGGGCAGGTCCTTATACGAGCGCAGCTGGCCCCTTGCTATATCGGTGGCCACCTCTTCATGGGTCGGGCCTATTACCATCTCCTTGCCGTGGCGGTCTTTAAATGTCACAAGCTCTTCACCGAGCACAGCATATCTACCGGTCTCATGCCATAGCTCTGCCGGCTGAAGCGCCGGCATAAGTATCTCCTGCGCCCCCGCGCTGTTCATCTCCTGGCGCACTATCTCCTCCACCTTCTTAAGCACGCGAAACCCGAGTGGCAGGTAGGAATACGCGCCGGAGATCAACTTTCTTATAAGGCCGGCCCTGGACATCAGCTTGTGGCTTATGGCCTCGGCATCTGCCGGATTCTCTTTAAGTGTAGGTATGAATGCCTGTGAATATCTCATAAGCGCTATCTCTTTATCTCGTTTAATAATGTCCTTGCTGCATCCTTTGCAGCTATCTTCTTCACAACCTTGCCTTTCTTAAATAATATACCAGAACCTCTTCCAAAGGCAATGCCTATATCAGCTTCTCTTGCCTCGCCCGGGCCGTTTACCTCACAGCCCATGATGGCAATCGTCTTAGCGCGCTTTCGTACATCGTACTTTGTACATCGTACATCGTTTCTGACCTTCTTCACTATCTTGACCAGATCGACCTGGCAGCGGCCGCAAGTCGGACAGGATATCAGCCTCACGCCTTCCCGCCGCAAGCCTAAGGCCTGCAGTATCTGCCTTGCGGCGATGACCTCATCTTCAGGCGGCCCTGTCAGTGATACCCTTATGGTATCGCCTATGCCCTCTGCCAATAACGTCCCTATGCCTATGGCAGATCTTATAATACCTTCGCTTCCAGTGCCTGTAGCAGTCACCCCGAGATGAAAAGGATAATCACAGAACCTGGCCATCTCCTGGTATGCCTCGATAGTATCTGCCACATTCGAGGCCTTTAATGATATCATTATATCATAGAACCTTTGCTTTTCAAATATCTTTAAATAATCCCTCACGGCCTTTACCATTGTCTTGGCTGGGGAACTTTTCAGGCTAGAGGCTGGCAATGAGCCGGAGTTTACACCTATCCTTATTGGTATTTTGTTGGCCTTGGCAGCGCTAATAACCTCTTTAACCTGCTCTTTCCTGTATATATTGCCGGGATTCAGCCTGATGGCATCCGCGCCTGCCTCCTGCGCAAGAAGCGCAAGGCGGTAATCAAAATGTATATCTGCCTCCAGGGGTATGGAAATCCTGCGCTTGATCTTCGATATGGCCGATGCAGACTCTCTGTCTTTAACAGCCACACGTATGACCTCACAGCCTAAAGAGATGAGCCTGTTTATCTGTTGAGCCGTTTTAACAACATCCCTTGTATCGGTCTTGGACATAGACTGGATAGATACAGGCGCCTTACCGCCTATCCTGACCTTCCCTATCCTTACCTGTCTTGTCCGTCTTCTCATAGAATAACCCTGCGGGACAAGAATGTCCCGCCTATCCAACTCATTTCGCCTTATTTTACCAGCCATCGGAGGATATCGTTGTAACTTACAAAAAGGAAGAATGCGAGGATCAGGCTGATGGCCACGTACTGGATTATTTCCTGCGCCTTTGGGCTTAAAGGGCGTTTCCTTATCTTCTCAAGCCCCAAAAACAGAATATGGCCGCCGTCGAGCACCGGAAATGGCAGCAGGTTGAATATAGCCAGCGCGAGATTTATATGCCCGACAAGGAAAAGAAGATAGACAAAGCCCACGCGTGCGGCCTTGCCCAGAATGACCGCTATGCCTACAGGGCCTGTGACAGTCCCCTTTATCGGCACCTTTCCTGTTATCAGGTACCATATATATTTGTATGTGATAGATGTATTGTGAAATGTCTGCCGCAGGCCTGTTGTCAGATATTTTAAGGGGGAGCGGCTCTTTAATATCTCAACATCTCCGTAATAACTTATGCCTATCTTTGGCCTCTCTTTTGTCTGCCCAAAGATGCCCTTCGACTCCATAAGCGTAGGCGTAAGGGTCAACTCCATTATGCGCCCATCCCTGTCTACCTGAAACCTCAATGGCCTGGTGCTCGCATCCTTTGATACGATATCCACCACCTCATACCAGTATTTGACCTTCTTATTATCGATAGAGACGATCCTGTCCTTTGTCTCCATCCCGGCGTTATAGGCAGGCATATCCTTAAAGACTATGCCGACACGCGACGTGGGCAATATGAAAGAGAATACCAGGAAGGCAAAGAGATAATTAACCGCTGCGCCTGCAAATAGTATCCAGAAGCGTTTCCCGGGCGGCTTTGAATAGAACTCCCAGGGCTTGCCTTCGCGCTTATCAGTGGGTTCCTCGCCTGCCATCTTGACATAGCCGCCAAAGGGTACGGCGCTTATCGCATACTCTGTCTCGCCGAACCTCTTAGACCATAAGACCTTGCCAAGCCCCAGAGAGAATCTCTCTACCTTTACTCCGATGCGGCGTGCCACCAAAAAATGGCCAAGCTCGTGTATTATTATGACTACGCTGAAGACTATAATAACCGTCAAAAGGGTCAACATATGCTGCGCGCCTCCTCTCTAGCCCAATTATCCGCCTGGAATATATCGTTTAAAGCAAGGTTGGGCGAAGGGGTATGCCTTAAGAGAACCTTCTCTATGACCTTGGCTATCTTCGTGAAACCTATCCTTCTTTCAAGAAATGCCTTCACCGCCTCTTCGTTTGCGGCATTCAATACCGCAGGGTATGTCTTGCCCAGTTTTGCCGCTGCCATTGCCAATGTCAGACACGGATACTTTGCCGTATCCGGCCTTTGAAAGGTAAATGCCTCTATCCTGGAAAAATCGAGCATCGGCAGGGGGGAAGCGATCCTCTCGGGGTATGTAAGAGCATGCTGTATGGGCAGTCTCATGTCGGTTGCCCCAAGATGCGCCAAAATCGTTCCGTCAATAAATTCTACCATTGAATGTATTGTAGCCTCCGGATGGATCAGAAGCTCTATCTTATCCATAGGGATATTAAAGAGGTGGCTGGCCTCTATCATCTCAAGGCCCTTGTTCATAAGCGTGGCTGAATCCACTGTAATCTTTTTGCCCATCTTCCACTTGGGGTGGCGAAGCACCTCTTTTACAGAGACCTTCGCAAGCTTGCGCCTCGGGACATTGCGGAGCGAACCACCGCTGCCTGTCAGGTATATCTTGTTTACCTTGGAGATGCTGGAAGAGTTTATGCACTGGAATATTGCATTATGCTCAGAGTCCACCGGGATGATCCTGGATCCGCTTTTTGCCTGGGCCTTCATTATGATATCACCCGCAGTAACAATGGACTCCTTGTTTGCCAGGCAGATATGTTTGCCGGCAGAGATAGAGGCAAGCAGCGGATATACTGCAGAGGCGCCCGATATGGCTATTACCACTATATCAACTTCTTTAGAAGAGGCTATGATATTTAAGCCCTCGAGCGTCGAAAAGAGCTTGAGGCCTCTTCTCTTAACAAAGGCCTTCAGGCCGTCTGCCTTGGAGGGCTCGACTACCGTGGCCATAGAGGGCCTGAATCTTTTAATCTGTTTCTTAAGCAGCTCCACATTAGAAAACGAAGATAGTCCCGCGACCTTGAATCTCTTCGGATGGGATTCTATCACCTTTAAGGTGTTTATTCCTATGGAACCTGTGGAACCAAGTATGGCTACTCTCTTCATATGATTAAACTGGCAAAAGCCTTAGGTAGAAATAAAAGATGGGTGTGGTAAAAAGCAGACTGTCTATAAGGTCGAGCATGCCGCCAAGGCCGGGAAAGAACGTGCCTGAGTCCTTGACCTTGCAATCCCTCTTTATGAGAGATTCTGACAGATCTCCGATCTGGCTGAGAATACTCAACAAGAACCCCAGTATAAAGATATGGGTGATATTGACTGAAGGAAGAAAACCCCTGAATATAACCGCTGCCAGAAAACTGGCTATAAGGCCTCCCACCGTGCCCTCGACAGACTTCTTTGGACTTATACGCGGTATAAGCTGGTGTTTTCCAAAATATGTACCTATAAAATAAGCGGCGATATCACCGGACTTTGTGACAAGCAGGAGGTAAAGCACCAGAAACCTTCCGTCAAAACCATGGGGCGGCATAAACCTGAGCTTTATCATAAATGAAAAAAGCCAGCTGATATAGAATATACCGAATACGGTCGTGGCTATACCGACCAGGGCCTGTTCGGTCTTGCGTCTCCTGAACTGCAATATGAAAACCGCAAGGCAGACTGCCGTCATAAGCATAAACTCCGTCCCTTCAGTAGGCTCAAACTGAAGATACATGAACACGGGGATAAGGCAGCCTATTACAATACCGAAGTAGCGGTAGACCAGGATATTCTTCCTGGCAACCATATCAAAAAATTCATACAGGCCGCGCCCTACAAGCGCCACAATAACAAGAAGAAAGACCCATGAGGGCAGGTTGAAAATCCCGAACCATAAAAATGCTATCAATGTTACGGAAATTAAGACCCTACTTTTCAGCTTAGACAAATCCATGGACAAATATCACCTTCCTCCGAACCGCCTGTCGCGGGCCTGATACTCTTCGATTGCCTCTAGCAGATGCTCTTTCTTAAAATCGGGCCAAAGCAGTTTTGTTATGACTATCTCTGCATATGAGATCTGCCACAATAGAAAGTTGCTGATCCTCATCTGGCCGCTTGTCCTTATCAGCAGATCCACATCAGGCAGGCCTTTCGTATACAGAAATCTGCCGAAGAGATCCTCAGTGATTGCATCGGGCTTGATCTTTCCCTTCTCTGCCCGTACTGCCAGAGCTCTGGCAGCATCTACTATCTCTGCCCTACCGCCGTAATTCAGCGCCAGGGTCAGGACCATGCCTTTATTCTCTGAGGTCTTCTCCATGACCTCAGAGAGCCTTTCCCTTGTCTTCGCGGGCAACTCCTTCAACCTGCCTATCGCGTTCAACCTGATCTTGTTCTTCTGAAGCTTTGTATATTTGGACTTTAGGTAGTCATAGAGAAGCTTCATCAGGCCGTCTATCTCCTCTTTAGGGCGTCTCCAGTTCTCAGTAGAAAAACTATATAAGGTAAGTGCCTCTACGCCTATCTTCGCAGCTGCCTCTGTGATCCTGTCCACGGTCCTGGCGCCGGCACGATGCCCGAATATCTTTGGGATATGTCTTTTGCTTGCCCATCGCCCGTTACCATCCATTATTATGGCTATGTGCCTTGGTAGTTTTTTATTATCTATCATCTATTGCCTTTATCGGATTAAGGAGAGGCCTCATCAAACAATAATTACGGTAGGGCATTGGTGAGATCTGCCCTACCGTAAAAGAGGATACTCTTCTGTAAGAACCTTCTTGACTATTACGCTAAGAACTTTAAGTCTTCTCTGGTACAGAAGGAGCTGCCGGCGCTGATTGAGCCTCAGGGCTTAGCTTGTCTATCTGCTCTTTGAGCTGTGTACTCTTTAACCGCTCCTGCGTAAGCTTGTTTCTCGTCTCTTCCAGTTCAGCGCTTTGTTTCTTGGTCGCTGCCGCCGCATCCTGAAGCTTCTTGCCAAAGCCTGACATCTTGGCAGTCAAAAGCTTGATATTGGAAGAGAGGTCACTGTTCTCCCCTATCAGGCTCTTTGTCTGGCCGTTTAGAGTGACTATGAATAAGGCAAGACCCAAGATCACAGCTAAAAGTACAATGATTATTACCTTTGCATTTATAATCTTGATTCCCATCGCCCCTCCTTACTTTATATACCCTGCGTTTGCCCCTTTAGCCGGTTCAGCCATCGCGCTCTCTGTCTCAGCCGACTTCTGAGGTTTTATTATGATCTCGACCCTTCTGTTCTTCTCGCGTCCTTCTGCCGTAGCGTTAGAAACTACGGGCCTGTACTCACCGTAACCGGTCGCCGATAACTTCTCAGGGCTGAGCGCGCACCTGTCCAGTAGATAGTGCAGAACGCTGGTGGATCTTGCAGTCGAAAGTTCCCAATTGGACTTCCAGCCGGAATGTTTTATGGGCACATTATCGGTGTGGCCTTCTATCCCGATATCATTGTTTATGTCTTCTTCCTTCAATATCTTTGCTACCTTGTTGAGCATATTCATGCCTTCCGGGCTCAACTTTGACTTACCGGAATTGAAGAGGACCTCTGCCATAAAAGTGATTACCAGTCCCCGATCGCTCATGTTGACTGTAACCTGGTTGGCATCTATCTCTTTACTCAGCTTCTTCTCAAGAAGCAGCTTTGCCTCCCTGAGGCGGCTTAACTCATCTTTAAGTTCATTGATCTTGACCTTATCGCTGGGTCTTCCTTTATAAAAACCGACCGCACACCCTGATGTGACCAATGCCAATAATAAGACCGTTACTAAAAATAAAGTATTCCTGCCTTTCATTCTACCATCCCTCCTATTTTTGTTTAATTATAGCACCAGACGCTATAGACCGTCAATAATATAATTATAGACGGATCCCAGGGGACGCTCTACCCCATGCAGGGCTTCACGCCCTTATTCGCCTTTTTGCTGCGCCATTTTAATTTGCCTTTACGTTTTCTCTTTCCCATCTTCTCTCCGTATCTATTAAAGGTTAAGGACCTGTTTGCGGTCAGCGCCAAGCGAGACCATTTTGATCTTTACATCCAATATAGTAGAAAGCCTCTTCAGATAGTGCTTGGCATTCTTTGGCAGCCTGTTATAACTGGTTATGCCGGATGTGTCACGCTCCCAACCCGGCAGTTCCTCATAGATAGGCTTTGCCCTGAAGAGCATTTCGATATTGGCGGGAAATGTCCTGTGTACCTTGCCCCTATACCTGTAACCAGTGCATATCTTTATTCTTTTTAAGTCATCCAGCACATCGAGCTTTGTTACGACTATCTCCTTTATGCCATTGACCAGTATGGAGTGCCTGACGATCAGGGCATCAAACCACCCGCAGCGCCTGGGCCTGCCTGTCGTGGCGCCAAACTCCTTGCCCTTGTTCCTTACTATATTCATAAGCCTGTCGGAAAACTCTGTCGGGAAAGGACCTTCTCCAACGCGCGTGGTATAGGCCTTTACCACCCCTATGACCTTTCCTATCCTGGCCGGGCTTACGCCTGTGCCTATGCAGGCGCCTCCTGCGGTCGAGTTTGAAGAGGTAACATAAGGATAGGTCCCGAAGTCGACATCCAGGAGGGTCCCCTGGGCGCCCTCAAACAGGACCTGCTTTCCTTCATCAAGGGCCTTGTTCACTATCAGGGTCGTATTGGCAACGTACTTTCTTATCTTCTGGCGGTATGTGCAGTACTTCTTATACATCTGTTCAAAGGAATATCCTTTTGAACCATAGGCCTTGCGCAGGATCCTGTTCTTCTCATTAAGATTATCCTTAAGCTTTACGCGGAAGAGTTTATCATCCATAAGGTCGGCTATCCTTATGCCGGAGCGGCCTACCTTATCTATATAGCAGGGGCCTATTCCTCTCTTTGTGGTACCGATCTTTCCCTTGCCTTTTGCCTTCTCGCGCAGCTGGTCTATGGTCCAGTGATATGGAAATATCAGATGCGCCCCTTCGCTGACAAAGAGATTGGATGAGACCTTTATGCCCCGCTTCTTCAGGTTCTCTATCTCCACTATCAGGGCCTCTGGATTAACCACCACACCATTTCCGATTACGCAGACCTTGCCCTTATGCAAGATCCCCGAAGGAACAAGATGGAGGATAAATTGCTCGCCGCCGATCACAACGGTATGGCCTGCATTGTTTCCACCCTGGTAGCGCACTATATAGTCGGACTTACGGGAGAGTATATCTATTATCTTACCCTTTCCCTCATCGCCCCATTGCCCACCTATCACAACTGTACTCGGCATTGATTTTACTCCTATCAGCTATATTTACGGCTCCATTGAAAATATCTTCTTGGCTATATCGGGATAATGAGCCACAAACTTCAACTCATCCTCGACCAGAGGCTTCTGGTTATGCACATTGGCATACCTGACAAGCTCCAGAACTTTGGCCGCCTCTTTTTCATCGTTGAATCTTATCTCCAGCTTCTCGTATACGTTTCTAAAGCCCTTGATACCGCTGTATTCACCGGCTGTGATCTTTCTGCCTGTATCTATGGCCTCAGGTTCTCCCCTGCCAAGCTCTTCAAAGTCGTAGAGCTCATAGTTGCGCCTATCCTTGAGCGCACCGTCTGCATGTATGCCTGACTCGTGGGCAAAGGCATTGGCACCTACCCCGGGCTGATTTATCGGTATCGGCACACCAAAGGCATAAGAGGCATACTTGGCCATCTTCCAGCACTTGGATATATCCAGACTCTCATCGAGCCTGTACTTGCCTGCAAAACCACTTGAATATTTAATAGCCAGGATTGCCGAAAGCAGGTCCGCGTTACCGGCGCGTTCTCCGGTCCCGTTTACTGTAGTATTTATATACGCGTCGACACCGGCGTCTATAGCGGCCTTTGCGCCTGCTATGGAATTGGCGACAACCATGCCAAGATCGTTATGGCAGTGGAGCTCCAGGGGCATGTTGACCCTTCTCGCCAGATAAAAGATCCTGTTGTATATGGTAAACGGATCGTCGTATCCGAGTGTATCACAATATCTGACTCTGTCGGCCCCATGATCCTTGGCTGCCTTAGCAAATTTGACCAGATAGCTTAAGTCGGAACGCGAGGCATCCTCGGCATTTACACCGACGGTCTTTATACCCTTCTTCTTGGCGAGGTCGAGGGCCTCTGTCATAATCTTTATAACATCGGCCTTGCCCATCTTGCCCTGGAACTTGCCCTTTATCATCTGCTCTGAAGTAGAGATAGAGATATTGAGGTGCTTGACCTTTGTCTTCTTGACGGCGATCTCGACATCCTGGGGGATGGCCCTGATCCAGCCGCTTAAGATGATGGGTTTCAAGACGCCCTTATTCGCGAGGTCAAGATTCGCATTGATGTAATTGGTCTCATGATGCGTAACAGGAAAACCAAACTCGCTCTGATAGACGCCCATCTCATTCAGGTAGATATTTATCATCGTCTTCTCCAGCTTGGAGAGACAGATGCGTGATGTCTGGACACCATCCCTGTTGGTCACATCTATTATCCTTATGATATTATCTTTTTTCTTCCTTCTCTTCTTCATACCGTCACCCCTTCTAAACCTTTACAGCTTGATCAATTTGGCATCGTATATATTCTTGGACCTCTTTATCTGGCTCAAGACATTCTTCGGGACCTCGGAATCCACATTGCATACGCTGATGGCCCTACCGCCCAATTTTTCCCTGCCAAAGGTCATGCCAGCGATGTTGATCTTGTTCTTTCCGAGCAGAGACCCGATCTGCCCCACTATGCCGGGGACATCCTTATTTGATATAAATATCATATTCCCTTCGGGCGCTGCGTCCACATAATAATTATCTATCTTGACTATGCGCGGTTTGTTATTAGCAAAGAGCGCTCCTGCTACTGTCAGCACCCCTGTCTTCGTTTTGACCTTCGAGACCATAACATGCGCAAACTCCTCTATCTTTGTGGTCTTGGACTCGATGACCTTTATTCCCCTCTCCTCGGCTATGACGGTGGCATTTACATAGTTGACCATCTCACCCAACGCCGGCGTAAGCAGGCCCTTCATCAGTGCCCTTGTTATCGAGGTGATATCATACTTGGCCATCTCCCCCGCATAGCTTACTACTACCTCTTTTATGGGGCCTGACAGAAGCTGGGACTGCAGTGCGCCCATCTTCTCAGCGAGGGTCATATAGGGCTTTAATACCTTCCAGGTCTCATATTCTATATAAGGAATATTGATGGCATTCCTTATGCCACGGCCTTTAAGCGCATCGATGACCTGTTTCGCAACCTCAACAGCTACATTGAGCTGAGCCTCTTCCGTGGAGGCGCCGAGGTGCGGAGTCGCTATGACCTTATCCATCTTGAATAAAGGATTATCCTTTGGTGGTTCACTCTCGTATACGTCAAATGCCGCCCCCGCGATCTTACCTGAATTGATACCGTCAAGTATAGCTTCTTCATCATAGATGCCGCCCCTTGCGCAGTTTATAAGCCTGACACCTTTCTTCATCATGGATATCTCTTTTTTCCCTATGATGTGCCTGGTCTCATCGGTAAGCGGGGTATGAACAGTTATATAATCGGACTCCGAGATCAGCTTCTTAAGCTCTACCGACTCTATCTCTGAATCCCTTGCCTTTGTCTTGCCCAGGAACGGATCATATGCCATGATCTTCATGCCAAAGCTTATGGCCCTCTTGGCCACCTCGTTTCCTATCCTGCCAAGGCCTATAATACCCAATACCTTGCCGTAGAGCTCGACCCCCATAAATTTCTTTCTGTCCCACGCACCACTCTTCATAGAGGCGTCTGCCTGCGCTATGTTTCTTGAAAGGGAGACTATAAGACTCATGGTATGCTCGGCAGTAGATATGGTATTGCCGCCGGGCGTGTTCATAACGATAATGCCCTTTTTGGTAGCTGCCTGCCTATCCACGTTATCAAGGCCTACCCCTGCTCTTCCGACGACCTTGAGCTTCTTGGCATGCTTTATGATATCAGCCGTAACCTTGGTGCCGCTTCTTACTATCAGGGCATCGTAATCACCTATTATCTTCTTCAAGACTTCCGGCGGCTGCTTTACCTTTACGTCTACCTTGATGTCTTTCTCTTTGCGGAGTATGTCTATGCCTTCCTCACTCAACGGATCGCTTACAAGCACCTTAAACACGTCTGTCGCCTCCTTGTTCTTTTGTTCAGCTGTCAGCTGACTACGCAAACACCTCTTCTGCCGCTTTAACGCCTGTACCCAGTTCAAATTTATGCCCCATCTGCTTTAATACTATCTCAAGGCATGATATGGCCACTATAACATCCCACTGCGTCATGAATCCCATCGTGGCTACCCTTATTATCTTACCCTTAAGCTTTGCCTGCCCGCCGGCTACGCTTACGCCGTATGTGTCGCGCATCGTCTTGACGAGCGCAACACCATCTATATTATCAGGCAGCCTTATAGCTGTAACAGCATCACTGGGTGCATCCGGGGCAAGAAGCTCAAGCCCAAGAGCAGAGGCAGCGGCCTTTACTGCATCGGCCATCCTCTTATGCCTTGCCAATACCCCCTCGAGGCTATCGTCTCTTATTATCTTTAAGGACTCAACAAGCGCTATTATTAAGGATACAGCCGGTGTCCACGGCGTATCATCCTTGTCAGCTGATTTTTTCGCTGCCTTATAGCAGAAGTAGTAACGGGGCAGTTTGGCTGTATCAGCGAGCTTCAATGCCTTTTGGCTTACGCTTACAAATGCAAGCCCGGGAGGTATCATAAGGCCTTTCTGCGAACCGCCTATCACGATATCGACCTTCCAGCCATCAGACTTAAGCTCTACAGAACCCAGCCCGCTTATTGCATCGACCACCAACACGGCCTCTGTCTTCGAGACGACATCACCGATGGCCTTTATATCGTTTACTACGCCTGTGGATGTCTCGCATAGGGTCGTATATACTGCCTTTACGTCTTTATTGTCGTCCAGCGCCTTCTTTATAGCAGACGGATCTACTGCTTTGCCCCACTCGACATCGATATTTACAGGAACTACACCGTAGGCATCGCATATCTCTGAGAACCTTTCGCCGAACTTTCCGCCTCTTACCACTATGGCCTTATCGCCCGGTGAAAGTATATTCGTTATCGAGCTCTCCATGGCGCCTGTGCCGGAAGATGCAAAGACAAAGACATCGTTCTTTGTCTGAAATACATAACGCAGGCCCTCGACTGCCTCTTTCAATATGGCCCTGAATTCCGATGTCCTGTGGTGTATTATAGGTTTTGCCATAGCCAGAAGAGCTTCTGTCGGCACCGGTGTGGGCCCTGGTGTAAGTAGGTATCTCTTTTGCATTGTCGGAACTCCTCCCTTACTTGACAGGAAACCTTATTTTTTCGTCTTAATATTTGTAATCACTTCATCTATAATGCCATACTTTACAGCCTCATCCGCTGACATAAAGAAGTCCCGGTCAGTATCCTTCTCTATCTTCCCAAGGTCCTGGCCCGTATGGTCTGCCATGAGCTGATTTAACCTCTCTCTCAGTCTGAGTATCTCTTTGGCCTGTATCCCGATATCAGATGCTGCGCCCTGAGCCCCGCCCCATGGCTGATGTATCATTATACGCGCATTGGGAAGGGAGTACCTCTTGCCTTTTGTTCCGCCTGCCAAAAGCATAGCGCCCATGCTTGCTGCCTGGCCTATGCAGTAGGTATTGACATCAGGCTTCACAAACTGCATGGTATCATATACAGCCAGACCGCTTGTAACATGGCCTCCGGGAGAATTGATATAAACGTTTATATCCTTATCAGGGTCTTCCATCTGTAAAAACAGAAGCTGGGCAATAATAAGGTTTGAGACATTGTCATCTATCGGCGTACCGATAAAGACTATCCTGTCCTTGAGCAGGCGTGAATATATATCATACGCCCTCTCGCCTCGGCCTGTCTGCTCTACCACCATCGGCACGAGAGTCTGATATCTCTCATCCATCTCTACATCCTCCTTGTTTTTATTAACCCTTCTTTGACTCATTTAACAAAAACTCCGTAACCTTCTCGCCTTCGATCTGTTCCTTCAGGCTATCCAGGAGATTGCGTTCCTCCAGCCTCTTCTTGACCTCAGCCGGATCTTCCTTTGTGCTTTTTGCGATCTCCGCTATCTTTGCCTCCAGCTCCCCTTCGCCGGCAGCTATCTTTTCCTGCCTGGCTATCTTATCCAGTATGAAGAAGATCTGCACGTTATTCCTGGCGTTGTCTGCAACCGCCTTCTTCAACTGCTCATCCTGCTTATCCAGGTCCTCCTTCTTATAGCCCTGATAGAGCAGCCTGAGCTTGGCATCTTCCACGAGGCGCTCGGCCTGTCTTTCTACCAGCGAAACCGGGACCTCAAAGGGGTGAGCCTTTAGCAGGTTTTCGAATATCTGACTCTCCTGAGAGCGCCTCTTTTGCTGAATCTTGGCATCGGAGAGGTTCTTGCGCAGCGCATCTTTTAACTCCGCAAGGCTCTTAAACCGGCCCGTCCCCTTTGCCAGATCATCATTTATCTCCGGGAGTATCTTCTCCTTTATTTCTCTTACGGTAATCTTGTAGGTGCCCTTTTTAGCGGCAAGTTCTTTGTGCTGGTAATCTTTGGGGTGGGTTACCTCAACCTCTTTGGTAACATCCTTTTCTGCCCCCAATAAAGCGCCAAGCAGTTCTTTGGGCTGCAGTTGATCGCTTATATATAGCCATAGTTTATCATTTTTGTCAACTGATTTTCCTTCTACAAAACACTCGTATTCGCAGACCGCATAATCCCCTTTCTTGAGGGGCCTTCCTTCTATATTCTTATGCTGGGCCGCGGATTCCTGCAGGTCCTTTAAGGCCTTATCCATATCCTCATCGGTCACCTCCGCAGACTCATTCTTAATCTTTATGCCTTTATACGCCCTTAGCTTAAACTCCGGCTTTACATCAACCTTTACTGTAAAGGTCAATGGCATGCCCTTGCTGAAGTTTACATCCTCTATAACAGGGTAGCCTATAGGGTCCAGGCCTTCCTGCTTCACGGCCTGGTGATAACAGTCCCAGGCAAGGCGCTTTAAGGTCTCATCCTTGGCAGTCTCTTCGTAGCGCGACTCTAGAAGATCCTTCGGCGCCTTTCCTTTTCTGAAACCTGATATATGGGCGGTCTTTCCGATATCGCGGTATACATCATCCAGTATAGCAGAAACCTTATCCGCCTCTACCTCTATCTTTATGAGTCTCTGTGAATCCTTTAGATTCTCTATATTAATTTTCATATCTCTATTAGCCCGTAGTTTCCGTCCTTTCTCCGGTATATGACATTGACCTTATCGTTGGAAGAATTGCGAAATGCAATAAACTCTTCTTTAAAGACCTCGAGCTCCAGTGCCGCCTCCTCCGGCGACATGGGCTTGGTCGCAAAAGAGTCGGTCTTTATGATTTCGGCCTTGGGTTGAAGCTGCCGGGCCTGCCTGCCCTTACGCGAAAGCTTTCTTAAGCCGGCAAGGAACCTGCTCGGCTTATGTTCCTTTATCCTTGCGCGCAACTTCTTTAACTGATTCTCTATGTTCTTGGCGCACTTATCAAAAGAGGCCCCTATCCCTTCGGCCTTTTCGGTTGCGGCCATCCTGAATCTCTTGCCGCTTAAGACTATCTCCGATACATAGTTAAATCTTTCAGAGGAAAAGACCACGTGCACATCCTCTATCCTGTTGCTGTACCTGTTGAGTTTTGCGAGTTTCTCATTTACATGTACCTTAAACTCTTCGGTAAGATCGATGTGCCTTGCTGTAATGCTCGTCTGCATAGTCACTCCTTTGCTATCCGTCATTGCGAGCGTAGCGAAGCAATCTCAGCATTTTGATTGCTTCGTCGCTGCCGCTCCTCGCAATGAATTCGCGCATACAATTTAGTCTCCTTTACAGTCGCCTAAATTGTGCGCTTATTCACATGACAAACTGTTCACCTAGGTAGATCTGGCGGGCCTTCGGATTCGATATAAGCTCCTGGGAAGTCCCTGATATAAGGATCTTTCCTTCAAACATAATATAGGAGCGGTCTGTGATCGCCAGTGTCTCACGCACGCTATGGTCTGTAAGCAGTATGCCCAGCCCGCGGTCTCTCAGGCCCTGTATTATCTGCTGCGCCTCAAAGACGGCAATGGGGTCTATCCCGCTAAAAGGCTCATCCAGGAGCAGGAATGAGGGCTCGGTAACGAGCGCCCTTGTTATCTCAAGCCTTCTTCTCTCGCCACCTGAAAGCGTATATGCCTTGTTCTTGGCAAGATGCGATATGCCGAGTTCATTAAGGAGTTTTTCGAGCCGCCCCTTGCGCTCCTGTCTCGATATCTTGAGCGTCTCAAGGATAGCCATTATATTCTCCTGGACCGTAAGTTTGGCGAATATAGAATTCTCCTGGCAGAGATAACCGATGCCTGCGCGTGCCCTGCGGTACATCGGCATACTGGTAATATCCTTATCGTCAAAGAGTATCTTGCCGCTATCGGGAGGTATCAGGCCGACTACCATATAAAAGGTAGTGGTCTTACCGGCGCCATTTGGGCCAAGGAGCCCGACTATCTCACCCCTCTTTACCTCGATGCCGACTTCGTTAACGACCCTGCGGCCGCCGTACTCCTTAATCAGGCTATTTGTTATCAGCTGATTCATCTTTACCTGTCAACTCCCCTGTAGATCTAACGATTATCTTAGGCCTGCCGCTTAATATGGCCCTGCCTTCCTCCGGCAGGTATGTCAGGGTTTTGGCATATGTGACATCCTCGCCGCGCATGATCTTTACATTTCCCTCAAAGTAGACCTTTGAGAGCTTTTTGCGTTTCGGATCGAAATATGCAGTTGATTTATCCGAATATATCTGCGATTTTCCATCATCCATCTTGACATTATCGTTAAAATAGGCGATGTTCTTTTCATAATCGACCTCGAGCGTGCCGTCGCAGGTGATAACTGCCGCAGGCTCTTGATCACCGCCAGATTGCGCCTTCCTGGAATCTTCTTCTTTGTCAGGCGCGCCTATCGCGCCTCCTATATCTATGCCTTCCGTGGAAAAGATGACGATCTTGGGGCTTCCGCTTAGCACCACCTTTGTCTCTTCCGGAAGATAACTCAACGTCTCCGAGTAGGTCACATCCTCACCGCGCACGATCTTTACATTTCCTTCACAAAAGACCTTGTTGATCTGCTTCTGCTTCGGATCAAAATATGTGGTTGATTTATCTGAATATATCTGCACCTTGCCGTCATCGACCTTGACATTATCGTTAAAATAGGCGATGTTGTTATTGTAGTCTATATCGAGTGGGCCGTCGCAGGTGATAACGGCAACAGGATCCTTGATCTTGAGCGTGATATCCTTATGCAGCCTGGCCTTCTTCAGGTCCGGCTTGGCAGACGCGCCTGTACCCTCGATATCCATATCCTTGCGCTCTATAAAGACACGCTCGCCTGTATTGATCAGCGACTTCTCCGCCTCCCAGATCATCCTCTCGGTCTTCAGCGTTGTCCCCTCGTCTGTCACTGCTACAACATTCTTCATAAGCTCTATATCGTTGTTGGTCCTGTTAAATACACCTTCATCTGCGGTAAGATTTACCTTTACCTCTTCGCCATAGGAGTTGGCATCGATGTCGGTAAGGTTTATGACCTCAGAATATATGTCCGCGCTCCTGCCCCTTACCTCCCAGGCCTTGTCACCGGATTCTGAAAAACCAAAAATAGAAAAGGACTGGACCTGCTCAGACATGGAACCCGGGATTTCCTTTTCAAGAGCAGCGTCCCCTCCGCCCTTATCGGCCTTTTCTGCAAAAAGATACCATGAGAAATAGCATGCGCCGACTATCAGCGCCGCTAATAATAAAAACCTTAGAAATCTCATTCCTTTATATTATATGATGGCGTAGACTGCGGGGGCCTGCTCTTCCATCTCCTGTGCATCCAAACCCACTGTTGGGGATATTTCCTTATATAGGACTCCAGCACATCAGACCATATCTGCGTATATGACAATACCGCTTTTTCTCTATCAACAGAACGTTCAACGCGTATCGGGTCCTCCACGACCATGGTATGCTTTTTTCCGTTTCGTATTATAAAGATAGGGACTATGGGAGCGCCCGATGCCATTGCCAGCTTTACCGGCGCAGTAGAGGTGCGGGCCTTCTTTCCAAAAAAGTCCACAAAGACCCCCTCTATGCTGTCTATATCCTGATCCGCCAGTATGCCCAAGATCTCATTGTCCTTAAGCAGCCTCAGGAGTTTCTTCGGAGAATCGGTACGGTATATGACATTTACGCCCATGCTTTTCCTTAAGAACGACACCCATTCATCATACTTCTCATAATAGACCGGGCGTGCCACCACATTTGAGGAATATCCCCTGTAAGCAAAGTACATGGGTATAAGCTCCCAGTTGCCAAGGTGGCCTGACACAGCGATCATACCTTTGCCTTCCTGCAAGATCTTATCCACTTTCTCGACCCCTTTGAGCTCTATTATGGTATCGAGCCTGTTCTTGATCTTGGGCAGGCTCAGCACTTCTGTAAAACCCATCGCCAGATTGACGAATACAGACTGTGCTATCCTGGATATCTCCTTCTCATCCATAGAAGCGCCCAGGGCAGACCTGAGATGATTCTTGGTAAGTCTCCTATACTTGCCCAATAGGATAAAAATGAGGCCGCCGAAGAACTTGCCTATATCCAGGGCGATATTATACGGGATAAGAAGAAATGCCCTATCCAGCACAATAAGCATGGTATATAAGAGGCGCCTGTGAAAACGATTCTTCATAGATTATTCCCTGTATTTAGGACGTCGTAAAATTACCCTTTGGGATAGACGGGACATTCTTGTCCCGTCCAGTTGCGGGGTTTTTAACCCCGCCTATCCAAGTTTCGTGGCAGCTTAAACCAAACCTGCCTTAAGAAGGTCCTGCACATCAACAAGGCCGACGGGCCTTGATTTTTTGTCAACGACGAGTATCTCGTCGATCTTTTTGTTCTGCAATATCCGTAACGCCTCAACAGCCATTCTACCCTTTACGATGCTGGCCGGTTTTGGCGTCATCACATCCTTTACCTTCCTTGTAATAATAGCAGGATCTGACTCAAGGTGCCTTCTCAGGTCTCCATCGGTAAATATACCGATAAGCCTGCCTTTCTTATCAACGACCGTAGCGCTGCCGGCCCGGGCCCTGGTAACAGCATAGAGGACCTTTTTCAGGACCGCATCCTCCCTGACAACAGGATGGGCCTTTCCTTTTCTCATCACATCCTCTACCCTGAGCCATAGTTTTCTGCCAAGCGTACCACCGGGATGATAAAATGCAAAATCCTCCACCCTAAAACCCTTTGCCTTTAAAAGGGCTATGCTCAGCGCATCGCCCATGGCAAGCATGGCCGTCGTACTTGCGGTCGGGGCAAGGCCTAGCGGGCAGGCCTCCTTCTCCACACCGACGTACAAGGTAACGTCACTGTTTTCAGCAAGGGCGGAAGACTTATTGCCGGTAAAACTTATCAACTTTGCGCCTATCTTTTTTATGATCGGCAGGAGTTTCTTGATCTCGCCTGTCTCACCGCTGTTTGAGAGGGCTATTATGATGTCGTCCTTTTTAACACGGCCCAGGTCCCCGTGTATCGCATCTGCCGGATGCATAAAGAGACTGGCCGTGCCTGTCGAAGAGAGCGTGGCTGATATCTTCTGGCCGATTATACCCGGTTTTCCCATGCCCGTGATCACAACTCTCCCGCGGCAGCCCATGATCGTATCGACGGCCTTTTCAAAGTCCGAGCCGATACTCTTTATGAGCTTCTTTATCGCCTCACTCTCTATCCTTAAGACTTCCTTTGCTATTCTTGTGCACTTACTCATTGGAATAGGTTCTTTATCTCTTCCCTGTCCTTGTTTTTGAGATTAAGCAATAGTTCGCCTTTGTCTATCAGCTTCTTGTTGTACAGGTTCAAGAGCGCCTGATCCATGGATTGCATGCCGTGTTTGGCGCTCGTCTCGATCACGTTCTGAAGCTGCGGGACATTGCCTTCACGTATCAGGTGCCTGGCTGCGGGGGTGCCCAGGAGTATCTCGCAGGCAACCACCAGGCCCTTACCGTGTGCGGCAGGTATCAGTCTCTGTGATATAACACCCCTGAGAATAGTGGAAAGCTGCACCCTGATCTGCTGCTGCTGTCTCCATGGGAAGACATCGATTATCCTGTTTATCGTCTCACTGGCATCTATGGTATGCAGTGTCGCGAATACCAGCTGGCCTGTCTCAGAAGCCGTAACGGCAGTGGTAATAGTCTCGAGATCCCTCATCTCACCGATCAGTATTATATCCGGGTTCTGCCTCATGACATTGCGTAACGCCGATGGGAAGGAATCGGAATCTATATACACTTCCCTCTGTTCGACGATAGATTTCTTATGCTTATGCAAAAACTCTATCGGGTCTTCGATAGTAATGATATGGCACGCCCTCTCTTTGTTTATAATATCTATCATCGCGGCAAGGGTGGTAGTCTTGCCACTGCCTGTCTGGCCTGTCACCAGGACCAGCCCGCCGCGCAGGCTGCAGAGGTCTTTCAGTATATCCTTGGGCAGAGAAAGCTGATCCAGATTAGGGACCTCAAGTGGTATCCTCCTCATGGCCGCCGCGACACTTCCCCTCTGCTGGTGGACATTGATCCTGAACCTCGCCATCCCGCTTACTGTATAAGAGGTATCCAGCTCGTGCTTCTCTTCATACTCTGCGCGCTGCTTATCATTGAGCATCGAAAAGATAAGGCGTTTTGATTCCTGGGGAGTCAGGGTGGGCAGGTCTGCCAGAACGATTGAACCGCTTATTCTCATGGCAGGCGGTGAACCCACTACTAATATTATATCTGAAGCACCCGCGTCATTGGCCATCTGCAACAGATCTGTTATCTCCATATCCCTTTACCTCCTCTTCAAGCCTTCTTGTATACTATAGTGCGGTTTCTTCCGCCTTCTTTTGCAGCATAGAGGGCGTCGTCCGCCTGTTTTATCAGAATATTCTTTTCAGGCCGTTTCCCCCCTGCCGGGTCAAAACCAGAAACACCGAGACTAACAGTGGCCTTTAGAACCTTGCCTCCAAATCCAAATGCCGTCTCCTCAAAGGCCTTGCGGATCTTTTCAGCGATCTCGTAGGCGCCTCTCTCGTCCATGTGGGGCAGTATCATCACAAATTCCTCACCGCCATAACGTGCTGTTATATCGCTCGCACCGGATTCTGAGTTTAATATCTCCGCGGCCTTTTTCAGGACAGCGTCGCCGGCCTGGTGGCCGTAGTTATCATTTAACTTCTTAAAATGGTCTATATCCAGAATAACCAGTCCGAGCGGATACTTATCTGCTACGGCCTGGCCCAACAACCTGCCCAGCATATCCTGGAAGAACTGGTGGTTATAAAGCCACGTGAGGCTATCCCTCCTGGACTGCTCTCTGATCTTATCCACCAGTATTGTGTTGGTCAGAGCTACTGACCCGAAGTTGGCCAGTGTGGACAAGATACGCGCTGTCTGCTGAGAAGTCAATTCCGTACTCGCATCACCAACACATATGACAGCCAACGTATCGGACTCATGGACAATCGGTTGAGCATAAACCGTCTCGATCTTGTCATTATCCAGTATATGCTTTCTTACAGGGTCCTCAAGCATTATCTTGCGCACGACGAGGTTGCCCGACTCTGCTGCGCAGCCTATCTGCCCGGATGCCTCTCCTGTCGCAAGTGTCAGGTTCTGAATACGTGTCTTATCATAACCCACCGAATCCAGAGGCACAAGTGTGTTCCTCTTCTTATCGACCCTGAATATCGCACACTTCTGTGAATTTAAAAGATCCACCGTTTTTCTAAGCAAAAGTTTCAAGAGTTCTGACGTCTCCAGCACAGAGCTTATCTGTTTGGCCATGTCCGAGATGGTTATGATAAAGGACTCCAGGCGCATCAGCTCCTCGCTGGAATCGGACTTTAAGTCCTTCAGCGCATCCCTTTCTTCATCCAGCTCCTGCTGCAGCTGCTGCAGATATTTCTTTAACACGACATTCTGCGCCTTGTAATCCAGCGTGGACTGCATAAGATAGAATAAGACCACGCTCAAAAGCGCAAATATACCAACCTGCCAGATAAGCCTTGTATCAAGAACAAACTTGCCGCCCAAATAGTTTATGAGTGTATTCTCGTTGGTAAGATATGTCCATACCAACAGGATACACAACGACAATATCACTATGATCCTATAAGCCCAATTCTCCTCAAACATCCTTCTCTATTACCTCTGATATCCCTCTTATCTGCTTCAAGATACCTGGAAGGTCCTTCAGACTTACCATATTCGGCCCATCGGATAAAGCCTTATCGGGATCGCGGTGTGTCTCTATGAAGATCCCATCCACACCCATAGCCGCGGCTGACCTTGCCAGCCCGGACACAAACTCCCTCTGCCCTCCGGAAGACGGACCCTTACCTCCAGGCAGCTGCGCGCTGTGCGTTGCATCGTATACCACAGGATAGCCGAACCCTCTCATGATAGGCAATGAACGCATATCGCTGACTAAGTTATTGTAACCGAAGCTTGTGCCGCGCTCGGTCATTATTATACCGTTATTACCGGCCCTCTCTATCTTTTCGATCACATACTTCATATCCCACGGTGCCATGAACTGGCCCTTCTTTACATTGACGGGCTTGCCAGTCTCGGCAGCCGTTAGGATAAGATCTGTCTGCCGCGATAGAAACGCCGGGATCTGTATGATATCCAGTATATGCACCGCCTCCTCAATATCCTGGCGGCAGTGGACATCGCTTAAGATAGGGGCCTTAAACCTCTCTTTTATCTTCTCTAGAATATCGAGTCCGCTCTGCAGGCCCGGGCCCCTGAAGGAATCCACAGAGGTCCTGTTTGCCTTGTCGTAACTACTCTTATATATAAAAGGTATCCCGGCATCTGATGCGATCTTTATGAGCTTTTCTGCATGATACAAGGCGCTCTTTTCGCTCTCAATAACACACGGCCCGGCTATAAGCACAAGCGGTTGGCCGGCGCCTATCTTTATCTTTCCTACCTTTACGATACGCCTCTTCACCCCGTAAAGACTCCTTTCAGTGCCACATAATCTGGAGTCTGTCGGGGTTCACCCCGTAAAGACTCCTTTCAGT
>JABMQS010000139.1 GCA_013202525.1 Candidatus Omnitrophota bacterium | reverse complement strand
TCCGGTCCACGCCTCCAGTTTTCTCAGGATTCGAACCGGTGAATAACGGTTTTGCAAACCGCCCCCTTAAGCCGCTTGGGTACCACGCCTCGAAATACTAAATGTCAAAATTGCAGGCCTAATCCTTATACCACAACTTCTCTATTTTATCAAGCAAAACTGCCGCCACCTTCTCCTTGGTGACACTTTTCAGGCTTCTGGCCTTCTTCTCTTTGTCGATTATAATAACGCTGGTCATGCCTGTGCCGAATGGGGTCTTGTTTACACTGATCTTATTTGCCACCACCATGTCGAGGTTCTTTGCCAGGAGCTTCTTCTGCGCGTTTCTGGCAAGGGCCTCTGTCTCCATGCAAAAACCAACGAGGAGCGGCTTTGTTTTACGACTACCCAGCCAGGCAAGTATATCAGGGTTTTGTTTAAGACTTATCACGCCCGGGGCATGTGCGCGCTTTAATTTCTTGGTTCGATAAAGGGCTGGCCTGAAATCTGAAACCGCTGCAGCCATAATAACACAGTCTACGCCTTTGCCCTGCGCCTTCACTGCCTTAAACATATCTTCTGCTGTAGTGGCGCGTATAACCTTTACCTTTTTTGGGGGCAGGAGATGAGTTGGACCGGTAACCAGGATTGCCTTGTGGCCTCTGGCCTGGGCAGCGCCGGCTATTGCATAGCCCATGGCCCCTGTTGAGTGATTTGAGATAAATCTTACGGGGTCTATGGATTCGCGGGTTGGGCCTGCGGTTACCAGGATCTTCATGGTCTTCATTTGAGGAGGGTGCGTGCTTTCTTTACTATGTCGCGGGTATCGGCAATATGGCCTATGCCCTTCTCGCCGCACGCGAGGCGTCCTTTTATAGGGCCTATGAAATGATAGCCCAGCTTCTTGAGCTTGGTTATGTTGGCACTCAATATCTTGTTCTTGTACATCGCCTCGTTCATGGCCGGGGCAAAGAGCACGGGCGCCTTGGTGGAAGCAATGGTGCAGGTCAGGAGGTCGTCGCAGATGCCACATGCTACCTTGGATATGATATCTGAGGTGGCAGGGGCAATAAGCATAAGGTCCGGCCGCCGTGCCAGCGATATGTGCACCGGGTCCCACTCCTCCTGCGCCTCAAACATGTCCTTGAAGGTGCGGTTTCCGGATAAGGCCTGAAGGGTAAGCGGCGTGATAAATTTATCCGCATCCGGGCTCATGCAGGCAATCACATCCACATCTTCCCGCTTGAGATGATTAATTATATCGCAGGCCCTGTATGCCGCTATGCTGGCACACACGCCTAAGACAACTGTACGCTTCTTCATGCATTCCTCACTCCGGCTTTTATGGCGGGACAAGAATGTCCCGCCTATCCAGGCAACGCTATGATGCTTTGCACTAAGGGCTTTGCCGGGTTATTTTTCTTCCGGGCCCTTCTTGTAAGAGATCTTCTCTTCTGCTATCTCATCCAGGGCCAAAAGGGCTACATCGTCTGATTCGGCCTCTGTGAGTTTCGGGGAGCCGGCATTAAGTTCAAGCGCCCTCTTAGAAGCCAGCACTACCAGCTTATATATGCTGCCTGTCTTGCGAAAAAGATTTTCTACCGGAACATTATGATCTGCCAAGGTCTATCTCCTTGTTCTTATCTTTTTTTCGTGGTTGCAGCGGCTACAATGCTGTAAAGCCTTTCAACCGCCTTCTTTATGTCATCATTTACGACCGTGTGGTCGTAGGCATCCACTGCCTTAAGTTCTTGCCGCGCCTTCCTGAGCCTCTTTCTTATCTGCTCTGCAGTATCGGAGGAGCGCTTTAACAACCTCTCTTTAAGATCGGTAAATGTGGGCGGCAGCACAAAGATCAGTACCGCGGCCTTAAAGGCCTTTTTTACCTGTGCAGCACCCTGTATATCTATGGACAAGAGTACGTCCTTGCCCTGCTTTAGCGCATCTGCGATGGGTTTCTTCGGCGTGCCATAGTAGTTGCCAAAGACTACAGCATGCTCAAGCAACCCACCTTCCTTGAGCTGCTTCTTAAATTCGGTCTCGCTTACAAAGATATAATCTATATTCTTCTTCTCGCCCTTGCGCGGGGCGCGGGTAGTCATGGATGGCGCGCTTAACATGCTGCGCCTCTTCTTAAGCAGCCCCTTGCAAAGGGTGGTCTTACCTGAGCCTGACGGACCTGAGACGATAAAGATTGTGCCCGGTCTCTTCATCAGAACCTCTGCAGGATAGTCTCTGGCTGAACGCTGGCCAGTATGACGTGGTTACTCTCAGTGATTATGACCGCGCGTGTCCGGCGTCCGCTTGTAGCATCTATAAGCCTGCCGCCCTGACGGGCCTCATCCTTCAGTCTCTTTATCGGGGCCGCGTCCGCCGCAACGACTGCCACGATCTTATCCTTACAGACAACGTTGTCGAAGCCCAGCCTTATCAGCGCGCTGCTCTTTTTCTTACTCGACATTTTGTGCCTGCTCTCTTATCTTCTCTATGTGGCTCTTTATCTTTATGACTTCCTTTGATATGAAAAAGTCATTTGCCTTGGCTCCGATGGTATTGGCCTCTCTGTACATCTCCTGGGCTATAAAGTCCAGGCGCCTGCCAACCTCGCCGTGGTTTGCGAGGGCCTTTTTAAAGCTGGCAATGTGCGCAGCGAGCCTGTGGGTCTCTTCTGATATATCGCAGTTGCGCGCAAATATGGCGGCCTCTTCTTCTATCTTCTCCGGGCTGAAGATGCGCTTTGCGCCTGTGAGGGTCCTGATATTCTTAAGGAGCTTTTTCTTGTAGTCCTTTACCACTGCCGGTGCGCGGCGCTTTACCTTCCGGAGGGACTCGTCGGCAACGCGCACGATCTGCTGGAGATTTCTTTTGAGCGTTCTGCCTTCCCTGGTCTTGGATTCGATAAGGTCGGTGGTTGCCTCAGAAAGTGCGCGCCTTATAAGCGGCCAGAGCTTTTCCGCGTCTTCTTCCTGCGGCTGATATGACACAACCCCCTGGAGAGGCATTATCTGCTCGAGGGTAATCTCGCCCCCAAGGCGCAGCGACTTTTTCAGGGAGAGCATCATATTGTAATACTTCTTTGCAACCGTCTTGTCTATATAGACCTCATCCTCTGCGTTTTTGCCTTTGTCGTGGCCTAAAAAGAGCGTTATTCTGCCGCGTGAAACCTTACGCTGCAGATATTCCCTGACGCTGTCCTCGAAGACAGAGAGGTTTGGCGGCAGTTTGGCGCCCACCTCAAAGAATTTGTAATTAAGGCTCTTGATCTCAATCTTTACCCTGCCGAGCCTGCCCTGCGCAACGCCCTTGCCAAAACCTGTCATGCTCCTTATCATAATCTCTCCTAAGCCGTTATCTTTGATATCCTGCGGATGGAAAATACCCGGTAAAATTTGTGCTGATTGGAATTGGTGTTGTTTCAGCCTGTGGCGCCTTACGCCCAGGCCCTTTTGGCGACCTTCTCTTCGATGTCTTTGGCGGGATATAAGTCTTCTATTATTTCGTCGGGTTCAAACCAGAGCTTGATCTCGCGCTCTGCCTCTTCCGGGTCGGTAGAGGCGTGGATCACGTTTTCGTATACTCCCTTTGTGGTGATCCTGCCATACTGGCCTCTGATGCTTACCGAGTCTGCCTCTTCGGGGTTTGTCTCGCCTGCTATGCTTCTGATCTTGCCTATGGCGTCCTCGCCAAAATAAACCATTGCCATGACTTTTCGCTTTTCGTGGAACTCACCTTTTATATACCGCAAGAGCTCTTTGAAAAAGGGCTTATCGGCGAGATGTTTATAGTGCTCTGTAGCAAGCTGGCTGGTGACGCGGGTTATCTTAGCAGCGGATATATCCAGTTTTGTCTCGGAAAGGCGTGTCAGTATATTGCCTGTGAGGGATTTTTTGAGTCCGTCCGGTTTTATAAGAACTAATGTTGCCTCTTTCATGTGTCCTTTGCGCATTTATGTTACTTAGACTATAATAAATACTAACGTATTTTTAAGATAATACATATTATATAGAGAAAAAGGGGAATGTCAATTAAAATAAGCGCACAATTTAAGCGGCCCCAAGGAAACCTAAATTGTATGCGCGCATTTTATCCTGAGGGCACGAAGTGCCCGAAGGACCTCAGCCTGGGGTCTATCTTTTTATGATCCCTATTACCCTCTCAAGGTCGGCCGGCGACAGATACTCTATGACCACCTTGCCGCGCTTCTTGCCGTGCTGTACCCTGACCCTTGTGCCCAGCACCTGCTGTAGATCTT
>JABMQS010000016.1 GCA_013202525.1 Candidatus Omnitrophota bacterium | reverse complement strand
TTCTTTGAGAGAAAGATGCTTTTATCGACGAGCTGTAGGAGGAGGAGGCGATACTCCCGCCGCCCCCGCCAGTATACCAAAGCTCCTGCTCATCGTCGATAACGACGACGGGTAGGAGCTTTTATTTTCTTTAAATCCTTGGTAATTCCACAGCATAGATAACCCGCACTTTGCCAGATACTTAAAATAGGGCATAATGCCTTTTATTATTTTTGCCCTGGTGGTATAATAAGTTCGTAGACAAAGGCGGATTATTATGACGCAGCAGTCGCTTAAGAACAAAAGGTCTGAAATAAGGTTTAGAAGAGACCTGATCAGTCAGCAGGTTGAAGATGCGGCTATTTTTGACGACGAGTACGACGCAAAAGGTATCGAAGAAATACTTACCGCGAGGATGGAAGAGACAGCAAGGAAGATGCGGCTGCTGAAAGAGGAAGGGGTCAGATTGTCCCCTTATATCGAAATCGGCGCAGAGAGATGCCAGAGCTCTTTGGTTATGGAAAACGATTTTGGCGCGACAGGCGCGGCAGTTGACATATCCTATGATATGCTAAAAAGCTGCAGTTACTACGCGGGCGTATTCGGTAAAACCAAGATCCCGCTCCGTGCATGCTGCGATGTATATAACCTGCCGTTTAGGAGTAATTCCATCCCCTTTGCCTTTTGCTATGAGACACTCCACCATTTTCCTGACCTGACCCCCGTCATCAAAGAGATACACAGGGTGCTTTCACCCGGCGGATATTTTTTCTTTGACAAAGAACCTTATAGGCAGATTTTGCACCTTAGCTTATACAAGAGGAAAAAGGCTGCTTTCAGGGGGCAACAGGCCAAGGCAACCCAGCTATCGGGCGCCAGCAAGCTCAGGAAGATATCCAGCCCCATCCTGTTTTTAAAGATCAGGAAGATGTGCGATGACTTCTTTTCCACCGCAGAACTCAATGAGATAAAATACGGCATTATAGAAAATCACGGTTTATCTGTTGGCGCATGGAAGAGGGCCCTCGGCCTTTTTGATGAGAAGCGTGTGGAATTGCAGTCCAGGGCAGGGGTAAATACCGGACTTTTCGGGCCAAGGCATAGCGCCCGTTTTTTAAAGGCCTGGTTATTCGGCGGCAATATCACCGGGCTCTGCCGCAAAATCGGTAGTGCGGTTAAAGACGACGTCTCCCTTCAAGATACAACAATATGTCCTTGCTGCCAAAAGGATAAACGCGAATCAGGCCTGACGCAAAATGGCCGATTCTTCTCATGCAAGGTCTGCAGCAGTGATTTCCCTGTTGTCGACGGTGTGATATTCTTGCTCACCCCAGAGGAACGCAAAAAGCTCTATCCAGAGATATTTGAATAGGCATAATCTATTCCTGCCGACTAAAATTTTTCCGTAATAAGCAATTCTGCCGAGAGGGCTCTTGAGAGGATCACGGGATCGTCGATCTTTTCGAGATTGATGTACTTTGAAATGTTTAGATTGCCGAGCGGAAAGACAGTTTTTACGTACTCGTCCTTAAGGTAGAAGGGAAGTCCAGTTGCTTTAGACCGATAAAGAAGCCGCCTTCTTATGAGCGGCCGCAGAGATATAGGCGTCGAGATCTTTGCAAAGTATTTTGCCCATGCCAGAGGCCCGGGCTTACCAGAGAAGTTAAAGCCATATATAGAGGGGTATTTGGCAAGGGCAGGGTCGATATACCTTATTAAGGCCGCCTCGAAGAGGCCAAGGTTTTTGAACTTGAGCGGTATATCGAAGCTCTGGAATATAAAGCGTGTATCAGCGTAGGGTACGAGTGCATACGCGAACTGGTTATTGATAGAGTTGTTGATGCCCAGCCAGTATTTAAGCCGAAAATATGGATAGAGCATCTCGACCTGCCTGCGATCTATGCGGTCATTATCTGTGTCTAAGGCATACTTGACCTTATCCGCCAGGCTTAGGAAATAGTTATCTTTGTTAAAATCCCCGCCTAATATAGAGTAATCAATAAAGTCATATTTTGATTTAAGAAACGAAACGATATCAAAAGAGCCTTCCGGCAGGTTCCAGAAATTACGGAATATCTCCCCGCCGCATCCATTTAACTGCAGCTTGGCCTTTTCGGTCCGCCCTATTCGCGTATTGGCATCGGATCCATTATCGAATATGCCGAAGTTCGGTAGTCCATCGAAGATGTAGTATTGTCTTTTGATCAGCTCGCGGAAGCGGTCTTTGTCGCATTGAGGGAATTCGTTCTTGTCTATATGGTCGAGATTCAGGCCTTCTGACTCCGCGATCGTTTTAGCTATCTTGACATCCTCGCAGTCCTTGCCGCCGTAGACGTACAGGTAAGGCTTGATTCCCACCTTCCTCATCAGAGAAAGCATCAGTCTTGTATCGAAACCGCCCGACAGCGCCGAGCATACACTGCTGCCGAAGGCCTCCTTTAAGGCCGCAAAATATCCTATCAGACTCTCAGAGACTTCCCCCACCATCTCATCGAAAGAAGTATCCTCGCCAAGCCCTTTAGGTTTTAGTGTTTTGGGTATCCCCGAAGTGGCGGGTGAAACCTGCCATATATACTTACTGTCGAGCAGTTTGATCTCTTTTATCGGGGTCCTGTCGCCATAGAATGCCCCATTTATTACATACTCATAGAGCTCCTGAGGAGAGACGGTCTTTTGTTTAAGCGCCCCGGAGACAGCAAGCAGAGAACTTGAGAGGATGGTCCTGGGTTCGTCGCAGTAGATACGATAGAGGCCTGTATAGTCGTTTAATATATAGAGCTTGCGGTTCTTATATATTATAAGGCAGAAACCGCCGGAGAGGCCGGATAAGAACTCACCCCCATCGGAGAAGTCCACATGAAGCTGTTTAAGCGCATCGGGGCCCGCCTTATCCTTATATATACAGGT
>JABMQS010000138.1 GCA_013202525.1 Candidatus Omnitrophota bacterium | reverse complement strand
GTGAGCCTTCCCTGGAAGTTTAAGGTCTTGGGGATATCACAAAAGCCGTAAGGCGCTAAAATCCCTACCGTAAACACTACCAGGACTGCTATAAGCATAATTCTGCGCTTCATCTTTACCCTCCTTGTTTTTTTGGGTTAAGGTTACAATATAAGACATAACTATCCACTTTTAAGAAATTATACTAATGTCAGGTGTGATATATAGAGAATTATATTACTTTTCTTTTACGAGGATGAACCTAACTTAGGAAATATTGAATATGTTAAGAATTAGTATAACATATATGGAAGAACTTGGGCAAGCTTTTTTTAAAGGTCTTAGGAGCCCCGCCGTCATTGCGAGGTCTTGTCATTCACGCGAGTTGTCCCGAGCGAAACCGAGGGGAAGCGGGAATCCATAGAGGGGGCGGCCTTAATCCCCTTCTCCAGCGCCTTTACAAATGCCTCTACTACAACAGGATCAAATTGAAGCCCTGTCTTCTCTTCCAATTCCGCTATAGCGACTTTTTTCTTAACTGCCTTACGATGGGGCCTGTCAGAGGTCATGGTATCATAGGCATTGGCTACGCCTATAATACGCGATACGAGAGGGATGTCATTTCCTTTCAGGCCGTCGGGATATCCTGTTCCGTCAAAATTCTCATGGTGATGGCGTATCAGCTTAAAGGCGTCCTTGATCTCCCTGATAGGATTCAGTATCATCTCCCCTATTTCGGTATGCTTCCTGAGCTCTTCCACCTCTTTGCCGGTGAGCTTACCTTTCTTCTTTAATATCCTGTCTGATATACCGATCTTGCCTACATCATGGAGCAGGGAAGCAATCCTGAGGGTATCGTAGAAGTCTTCATTAAAGTTGACATACGGCAGAAGCTTCTCAAGCTCCTTTGTTGTGGCATAACAATAATCAGCAACCTTTAAACTGTGGGTATGCGAATAATTATCCTTTGTATCGATAGCGTAGGAGAATGCGGAGGCTGCATCCAGGAAGAGCAGGTGCTCTTCCTTGTAGAGGCGCTTCAGTTTTGCGATCCTCTCATTCAGTTCCTCATACATGCGGGCATTCTCAAGCGCAATAGCGGTATTATTGGAGAGCGTCGATAAAAGCGACATATCGTCGGTCGTATAGCGGTCGCCGGAAAGTTTTTCACCCAGCACCAGAAATCCTATCATCTCACCCCTTAGGAAACTTGGCACACACAAAGAACCACCCAGCTTAGTCATTGCCACCCTTATCTGCTCCAGGGTCCTCTTCAATATAAGCTTCTGCGGAAACAGCCTCTCGCTCTGCATCCAGGCCAGGACATTGTCATAATTGAGGGGCTCTTTCTTTTCAGCAAGCCATTCCACCAATGAAGAATCCCTGTTGACCCTGTCAATAACCTCCTGGTCTTTAAATCCCCTTGCTACCTCCTTAATATAGCTATCTGCTGCCTTATTGTAGATATAGACAGCACAGCCGGTGACCCTCACCTCCCTCGATATAAAATGGGCCATTATCTTAAGGAGCTTCTTTGTATCTGTGATAAGAGTCATACCCTTTGCCGCATTCTTCAGGGTGACCATATAGTCATATCGGCGCTGATATAATACCTTATCGGTAACCGATGCAAGCAGATGCTCTAGTGGGCGTATGAATATCGTTATGATAAACAATGCAATGGCAGGCAGCACCCATTGGTTCATATGAAAATGCGTCGACAGAAATCTCTGCCCCAAGAAGACCAGAGCAACAAAAATACCGACGCTGGCACCGTACAGCAGTGAAAATATGAGCGTCCTTCTCTTTATTACCTCTACATCCATAAGCTGTGCCGTGTATGTAGCCACAGCCACAAAGAGATTTGCAGCAGCGATCATATATAGCGCCAACGGCCCTATTATCGGCACGTTTATACCGTAGAGCGCAAAGAACACCAGTCCACCACCGGCAAAACCCAGAATCCCGGCAACAGTAACATACCCGACCTGCTTCTTTCCAAGTGTAGTAAGTTCTTGATGTGCCCTATGCGATAGAAAATGTGCAAAAACAGGGTAGCTTACAAAATATAAGATAAATAGAGGGTAAAGAGGCCCTGCATCTGGATATGTCATACCCAATTTATTTGATACAGATGCTATAAAGTATGGTGTGAAATTTAAAACCGCAAATGCGGCAGCAAACACATAGCCTACCTCTGTTAATCTTTTGTACTTATTCTCAAGGTTGATCAACTTTATCATAAAATGAAAATAAAGCACTGGGACAAATGACGCGCCTATATGCGAAATCCTTGCCCAAAAAAGCGCAACATCACCAGGCTGCGAAACTATAAACATATACAAACCAAAAGACCAGGCAGCTATTGCAAGCATAACCAAAAGATAGCTTCTTACAGTCTTTCCGCCCCTGCCTCTGAAAAATATCAGGCATCCTAAGATCAGAGTTACTACAATCGTAACCACAGAACCTGTTATAAAATTTATTCTATAATCTAACATTATGCCCCACTGTCATTCCCGCGGCCCTTCGACAAGCTCAGGACCCCTCGGAGGGTCCCGAGC
>JABMQS010000137.1 GCA_013202525.1 Candidatus Omnitrophota bacterium | reverse complement strand
GCGGATATTGTTTGCGGAAAGGACCTTGGCCGTCTCATCCGCGAACTCTTTCGACAAAAACCTCGTATCATAACCCACGACGACCTGCGGCCTCTTGTTGTGGCGTCGAGAATTTATATAATCGGCTATTGCCTGGGTCACGAGCCTTACATTCTCAAAGGTAAACTCATCACTTATGATCGCGCGCCATCCTGAGGTACCAAATTTTATCTCGCCCATCTCAGTAATCTGTCCCTTTCCTTAAAAACTCCTCTTATATCTAAAGAGGGCCTTATCCTTGCTTACCCTGAAATGCAGCTTTGGCCTTCATAGAGTCTATGACCTCGGCAAGGGTCTTTGCCGCCTTTTAAGAGTTCTCAATCCTCATCTGCTCTATCTCTTGCTTGCTCAGCGGCCTGTCGGTATCCAGGCGGGGGTTGAGCACATCGGTATTATAGGCAGATTCAAGGCAGGATCTTGACCCTTCTCCCGATAAGCTTGAGCTTTCCCTTGATAAAGAGCCTTATGGCCTCGGGATATAGGCGGTGTTCTACGCTGTGTATCTTTTCGGCAAGTGAGGCCTCTGTGTCTGTCTCTTCTACCTTAACCGCCTCCTGCAGGATGACGGGCCCTGAGTCCATCTCCTCATCCACAAAGTGGACCGTAACGCCGGTCGTCTTTACGCCGTGATCGATGGCATCCTTTATGCCGTGGGTACCCTTAAAGGAAGGCAAAAGCGCGGGGTGTATATTTAATATGCGCCCCTTGTACTTCTCCACAAAACCTGCGGAAAGTATGCGCATATACCCGGCAAGGCATATAAGTTCTATTCTTTCCTTCTTGAGCTCCTCTATGATCCTGGCCTCAAACTCCTCTGCAGATGAAAAGGCCTTTCTCTCTATGGTAAAGCTCTTTATGCCCTCTTTCTCTGCCCTCTTCACGGAAAAGGCATTGGGATTATCGCAGACCATAAGGGAGATATCGGCCTTAAAAAGGCCTTTTCGGCAGGCGTCGATGATCGCCTGAAAATTAGAACCATTGCCGGAACAGAATACAGCTATCTTCATTTTGTGTGGGGGTTTACCTCATCTGTGAGTTTATCACCACTACGCCAATATGTCAACCCTAGAATCGGTGCTGCTAAGACACAAAAGGTGCTGCTCCGATTGCCACACACCTTTTGTGTGTCTGCATCACCCCATGAATAAAGAGGAGGTGAAGTCTTCGGTGAAACCTTTTCCCAGGAGCGGGATGTGCCTTGTCTTGCTCAATATACCGGCAAGTCCTTTCTTAAGGGAAGGCCTGCTAAGATAGAGCCTCAGGCCCTCGAGCGCGCCATTCTTTAAGAAGCGCACGGCCTTTCTTGGTACCTGCGGTATAAACCCGATAGCGGCGATGCTATCCGGATTTATGACATTGCCGAACTTGCCTGTGATCAGGACTTCTTTTATATCAGACTCTGCGATATTGGATTTGCGCAACAACGTCTTTATCGCTGCATAGATAGCGGCCTTGGCGAGCTGTACCTTTCGCATGTCCTGCTGGGTAATGGATATCTTGCGCTTGCCTCTTTCATAGATCACAAACTCTCCTCCGCTGATCCTGCCGGACTTATCCACTGCGCCTGTCTTTAGCATCTGGGAAACCGCATCTATCAGGCCGCTTCCGCATATGCCTTTAGGGGGGCCGCCGCCTATGACCTTGATCTCTACTCTTTTGCCCTTTATCTTTACAGACTCTATCGCACCCTTTACAGGCAGGGAGCCGCAGCTTATGTGCCTTCCTTCAAACGCAGGGCCCGCCGCCGTAGAGGCAGCAAAAATCCTATCCTTGTTGCCCAGGATGACCTCACCATTGGTGCCTATATCTATCGCGAGCCTGACGGCCCTTGAATTATAGATCCCGCCGGCGATGATGACCGAAAGCGCATCCGAACCGACAAAGCCGCCGATATTAGGCAAAAATGTGACGGGGCATCCCTCCGCCAGATCGATGCCTATCCTCTCCGCATAAACAGTAATCTCTGCCTTCTGTGCAGGCCTGTATGGCGGCGTCACAAGAGGGGCTGGGTCTATACCAAGCATAAGGTGATGCATGCCTGTGTTGCATACGCAGAAGACCCCTTTGATATCCGCCTTCTTTAAGCCGCTGTCAGTAAGCAGTAAAGCCAACAGCTTATTGGCGGATGAGACTACGGCCTTCTGGAGCCGCATCGCGTCTTTGCTGTTCTTTAATGCAAAATCTATTCTCGATATAAGGTCATCCCCAAACCTGAGCTGGCCGTTTAAGATGGAAGCCGAAGACAATACAACGGCCTTGGCCTTATCGACAATAGCGCCGGATATTGTGGTAGTGCCTATATC
>JABMQS010000136.1 GCA_013202525.1 Candidatus Omnitrophota bacterium | reverse complement strand
GTTCCGGATATATCGGCATTTTCTATTGACCGCAGGCTGCTGCCGGAGGAGACGGTAGCGGATGTGAAGAGGGAATTGCAGGCCATTATAGATAAATTAAAGAAGAAGGACAAGGATCTGAAGGTGAGGTTTAAAGTGCTTGCGCAGGAACCGGCCGTCGTCTCAAAGAGAGACAGCCATTTCTTCAAGCTCTTTTCCGATGCGGTAAAGAAGGTGAATGGCAAAAGAGCGAAGTTTGCCATGCTGACAGGCGCAACAGACATGAGGTTTCTGATAAGAAAAGGGATGCCGTGCGTCGGTTATTCTATTGACGGCGATGATACCTGCCACGGTGATGATGAGTATATAAGGATAAAGAGCCTGGTCGATACGGCGAAGGTGTTTGCATTATTCTTAACGAGGAGCTAAAAGATGAAACCTGACAAGAGGGGTTATTTCGGAGGATTTGGCGGTAAGTACGTGCCTGAGACGCTTATGGCCGCGCTAAAGGAACTCGAGGGCGAGTATACCAGGGCCAGGAAGGATAAGCGTTTTAAGAAGAGGCTCGACTATTATCTTAAGGAGTATGCCGGAAGGCCGACACCGCTCTATTTTGCCGAGAATCTTACCAAGGTCCTGGGCGGGGCAAAGATCTATCTGAAGAGGGAAGACCTCTGTCATACCGGGGCCCACAAGATAAATAACACTTTAGGACAGGCGCTCCTTGCGGTCAATATGGGTAAGAAACGCATAATCGCAGAGACAGGCGCAGGCCAGCACGGTGTTGCTACCGCTACTGTGGCGGCACTCTTTGGGCTTGAGTGCGATGTATATATGGGCGAAGAGGATATCGAACGCCAGTCCCTGAATGTCCTGCGCATGAAACTTTTGGGTACAAGGGTCATACCGGTTTCCAGCGGAAGCAAGACATTGAAGGATGCCACCAATGAGGCAATAAGGGATTGGGTGACCAATGTCTGCACCACGTATTATATTATAGGTTCTGTTGTAGGCCCGCACCCGTACCCGATGATGGTACGCGACTTTCAGGCCGTTATCGGAAAAGAGACAAAGGCCCAGATTAAGGTACTTGGCGAAAGAGTGCCGAACTATCTCGTAGCCTGTGTGGGCGGTGGTTCGAACTCCATAGGCCTGTTCCACCCATATTTTGATTCAAAGGCAAAGTTTATCGGTGTAGAGGCGGCAGGCCTGAGCATAAAGTCCGGTAAGCACGCCGCGACATTGGTAAAGGGTAAGGCGGGTGTGCTGCATGGTTCAAAGAGTTATCTTTTGCAGGATAAGGATGGACAGATAAAGATAGCCCACTCCATATCGGCAGGACTCGACTATCCCGGGGTCGGGCCGGAGCACTCCTATTACAAGAGTGTCGGCAGGGCTAAGTATGTGGCCATAACCGATAAGGAGGCGCTCGCGGGATTTAAGCTGCTTTCTGAAAAAGAGGGTATAATCCCCGCGCTTGAGTCTGCGCATGCGATCGCATACCTGAAGAAGCTCGCTCCAAAGACGAGCAAGCGTGAGGTCATTGTGGCCTGTCTCTCGGGCCGCGGCGATAAGGACATAGATATCGTGAAGGAGATGCTTTGATTTACACTCTCCGTCATTGCGAGCGAGCGTAGCGAGCGAAGCAATCTCAAAGATGAGTTGTGTATGATGTATAAGCAAGGTTATATATACATGATGACAAATAGAGTAAACAGGGTTATTTATACGGGAGTCACCAGTGATTTGCAAAAGAGAGTATATGAGCACAGAGAAAAGATAGTAGAAGGGTTTACCAAGAAGTACAATGTTAATAAACTGGTTTATTATGAAGTATTTGATGATATAGAAAATGCTATTATCAGAGAGAAGCAGATAAAGGCGGGGCCCAGGAAAAAGAAGCTAAGTTTGATTGAGAATATGAACCCAAAATTCAAGGACTTGTATAACGAACTCTGAGATTGCTTCGCCCCTTCGGGGCTCGCAATGACGGGTGGCACAAGGAGATGCTTTAGACATGAACAGAATAGATAAGAGGTTCAAGGAGTTGAAGAGACAGAAGAGAAAGGCCTTTATAGCCTACATATGCGCGGGTGACCCTGATCTTGCGACCACCAGACAGTTGGTCCTGGGCCTTGAGAAGGCAGGCGTTGATATCGTGGAGCTGGGTGTGCCTTTTTCAGACCCGCTGGCTGATGGGCCTACTATCCAGCAGGCCTCTCAGAGGGCGCTCAAGAATAATGTTAATTTGCCGAAGATATTTTCTATGATCAAGGGCTTGAGGCAGGAGACCCAGATCCCGCTTGTGCTGATGACGTATTATAATCCGGTCTACCATTATGGGGTGAAGAGATTTGTAAAGGACGCAAAGGCAGCAGGCGCAGACGGAGTCATCGTCCCTGATCTTGTGCCAGAGGAGGCCGGCGAGTTGACTGCTGCATGCACGCGTCATGGCTTTGACCCCATATTCCTGGCTGCCCCGACGAGTACAACAGAGAGGATAAAGTTGATATCCAGGGCATCGAAGGGTTTTATCTATTATGTCTCACTTACGGGTGTTACAGGTGCCAGGAAGAAACTCCCGGCCCACATAACCGACCATATAAGAAAGATAAAGCGTATCACCAAAAAGCCCGTCTGTATCGGTTTTGGTATATCGACTCCTGCGCAGGTCAGGCAGCTTAGCAGCTTTTGTGATGGTGTTATCGTTGGCAGTGCCATCGTCAACAAGGCGAAGGCCTGCCTGCCTAATAAGAGCGCCATACCGGCCAGGGTAGAGGCCTTTGTAAAGGGCTTGATAAGAGGAGGGTTACGATAGATGTTATACGGAGTTATTATTGCAGGCGGCGCCGGGAAGAGATTATGGCCGAGGTCCAGGAGTGCCAAGCCCAAATACCTGCTGAGGTTTAAGAAAAACAAGTCATTACTGCAGGAGACGGTTGAGCGGGCAAGGCAGATCATTCCTTTAGAGAATATCCTGGTTATTACCAACAAGGAACATCTCAGACTTATTCGCAAGGAGCTGCCTAAGCTCCCGGGGAAAAATATTATAGGCGAACCTGTATCGAGGAATACCGCGCCATGTATTTGTCTTGCAGCTGCCCTCATCAAAAAGAGAGACCCAAGCGGTGTGATCTTTGTCATGCCTGCGGACCATGTTATAGAGGACAAGTTGGCGATGAAGGATGTATTCGGTTTTGCATCCCTGATAGCAGGTATCAAGGAGTGTCTGTTGACCGTAGGGGTAAGGCCGTCCTATCCTTCCACAGGTTATGGCTATATCAAGACAGGCAAGCTCTACAAGAGGTTGCTTGCGGACAGAAAGATAAAAGTGCACAAGGTCGACCGTTTTATAGAAAAGCCCGGGTTTAGGGTCGCAAAGGGATTTTTGAAATCAAGCAGATATCTCTGGAACAGCGGCATGTTTATAGGAAAGGCCCAGGCCTTCCTGGATGAGTTTAAGAGGTACAGGCCCTCTATATATAAGATAGTACAGAAGATAGAAAAGGGCCTTGGTACCGCAAGACAGCAGGGTTTTATAGACCGCTATTACAGGAAATTCCCGAACATATCCATAGACTACGCTATTATGGAGAAGACCAGGATAGCGCATGTGATCACCGCTGATATAGAGTGGCAGGATATTGGTTCATGGAAGAGCCTTGCAGACTACATCAAGGCAGATGCAAAGGGCAACATTATTGAAGGTGATTCTCTCACAGTCGATACAAAGGGCTCTATCGTTATAGGTGAGAAGGGCCGACTGATAGCAACACTCGGCCTTGACAATATCATAGTAATACAGGACGGGGACGCGACCCTGGTCTGCGCAAAGGATAGGGCAGAAGAGGTAAAGGCGATAGTCGAGCTGGCCAGAAAAAAAGGCCTTAAGAGGTATTTATAGTTGTCGAGACTACTTGGTCTAGATATAGGTAAAAGGCGCATAGGTGTTGCGCTGAGTGATGAGACGCAGACCATAGCAAAGGGTTTAGAGGCAGTAGATGGCACAGCAAAGAAGGAGCCGGCGATAAGAAGGATAGCCGATATCTGTGCTGAAAACGATGTCAGTGAGATCGTGGCCGGCCTGCCGCTCAATATGGACGGCTCGGAAGGCCCGGCCGCTAAAGAGGTGTTGGGCTTTGTCGAATTATTAAGTCAGGAGCTTTCTGTGCCGATACTGACTTATGATGAACGCCTCTCCACAAAACAGGGTGAGGCAATACTGATCAAGGCAGATATGAGCAGGAGTAAGAGGAAAAAAACCATAGACAGATTTGCGGCGCAGATAATATTGCAGGCCTACCTGGATCAGAAGAGATCCGAGGAGCTTTAAATGTATAGACTTACTACATTGGATAATGGGTTAAGAATTATTACAGGCAGAATGCCTGCTATGCATTCGCTTGCTATCGGCATGTGGATAAAGACAGGCGGCAGGTATGAGAGCAGCCGCCAGCACGGCGTCTCTCATTTTATGGAACACATGCTGTTTAAAGGCACAGGAAAGCGCTCCTGCCAGCAGATCAAGCAGGCAATAGAGGAGAGGGGCGGTGTATTCAATGCCTTTACATCGGAGGAGGTCGTCTGCTATTACGTGAAGACGCTGTCGCAGCATCTGGACCTCGCCGCTGATGTGCTCTCTGATATGATCTTAAACTCTTCTCTCAGGAAAGAGGATATAGAGAAGGAGAGAAGGGTCATATTCGAGGAGCTAAGGATGTATCTGGATCTGCCGATGCAGCATGTGCACGATCTTCTTGATGAGCTCATATGGCCAGAGCACCCGCTTGGCAGGTCACTCTTGGGCACTTATAAGACCATAGGCGCTGTGCAGCGTAATGACCTGCTCAGGCTGAAGGATCAATTTCACAGGCCGAATAATATCATCGTTGCCTGCTGCGGCAATGTTGATCATGATCATTTTATCGAGACCATAGATGCGCTCTTTAAAAGATGCCGGTCACGGAAGATAGCGCCTTTCAAAAAGACAGGCCCTGCACTGCCTAAGCTGCGCACAAATTTTTACCATAAGGCTACTGAGCAGACTCACATCTGTTTGGGTGTGCGTGCCCTGAGCCGCAGGCATCCTCAGCGCTACGCCCTTTCTCTGCTAAGTACGATCTTAGGCGGCAATATGTCCAGCAGGCTGTTCAATGAGATAAGGGAGAAGCGTTCGCTCGCCTATGAAATAGGCACATCCATTAAGCAGTATGCTGACACAGGTTCCTTCTTTATCCATGCAGGCATTGATAACAGGAAGGTGAAGGAGGCCATCTCTGTTATAATGGGTGAGCTCAAGAAGATAAAGAAGGCTTCAGTTACAAAGAGAGAATTTTCCATGGCAAAGGAGTACTACAAAAGCGGCCTGCTGATGAGCCTGGAACATACTATGTCGAGCATGCTGTTTTTGGGAGAACAGATAGCGAGTGTAGGCAAGATAGATACAATGGAGAAGATTTTGCAGGACCTTGATAAGGTCGATATTGATATGGTGAATCAGGTCGCAGACAGGCTTTTCAGCGACAGGAGCCTCAAGCTGGCCATAATAGGCCCGCAGGATGAAAAGGCAAAGGCTGAGATAGAGGGATTACTGCACCTGCAGTAGCCGTCAAAAGGAGGATGGGATGCTTGGAAATGAAGAAAGGCCGGAGGAGCTTAAAGAGGGTCTAAAAGAGGAGAGTCACGATATAAAGGAACAGGAGCACAGGGAACAGATAAGGCGGGAGCTCGATGAGACAAAGCAGGAGAAGAGGAAGGCTGCAGGTTTCCTGAACAAGATAAAGAAAGGGATCGACCTGCGCAAGAAAGCGATGTTTGGAGGCAAGTTTACGCACGGGACAAGGGGTAAACCGTCACACGGACCGAGAGGTAATCAGGGATGAGAAAGATCATAGTGGCGCCGTCTATACTGGCGGCAGATTTTGGCAGGCTTGCAGAGGAAGTAAGGCGCATCGAAAAGGCTGGGGCGGATTGGCTTCACATAGATGTCATGGATGGCCATTTTGTGCCCAATATTACTATCGGGGCGCCGGTCGTTAAGTCCCTGCGTAAAAGGACTAAGCTTGTGCTAGACAGCCACCTTATGATAGAAAATCCGCAGGATTATATAGACGATTTTGCCAGGGCAGGCAGTGATCTTATCACTGTGCATGCTGAGGCATGCTCAAGGCTCACCTCGATCATAAAGAAGATAAAGTCGCGCGGCCTTAAGGCAGGGGTCTCTATAAAGCCACAGACTCCGGTCTCTAAGATATATAAGGTCCTGGGGCTCGTCGACCTGGTTCTGCTTATGACGGTTGAGCCGGGTTTTGGAGGCCAGCAGTTTATAGGCAAGGTGCTTCCCAAGATAAGAAAGATACGCGAGAGATTTGACGGCGATATACAGGTTGATGGCGGAATAAATTCCCAGACCGCAAAGAGGGTAAAAGAGGCAGGGGCAAATGTGCTGGTTGCCGGCACATATATCTTCTGCGCCAAGGATGTTAAAAAGGCGATAAAGAGCCTACGTTAGATATGACAGATATACGCTTTGGAACAGATGGTTGGCGTGCAGAGATAGCCGATGCCTACACCTTTGATAATGTCCGAAAGGTTGCTCAGGCCGTCGCTGATTATGTAAACGCCAAAGAAAAGGCGACCGGCAAGCGCAGGCTCATCGTCGGTTATGACTGCAGGTTTATGTCTGATGAGTATGCAAAGGCAGTGGCAGAGGTCCTGGCTGCTAACAGGATCAAGGTCTATCTTACAGACAGGCCCACGCCGACGCCGGCTATCAGCTTTACCATAAAAAAGAAACGTTTAAACGGCGCCCTCATCATTACCGCAAGTCACAACCCCTTCAATTTTAACGGAATCAAGTTTAAGACAGAGCTTGCAGCCCCGGCAGACTCATCTGTAACAGCCCAGATAGAGAAGATGGTCGGGAGGACCAAGCCAAAGGCCCTGGATTACGACTGTGCCTTAAGCAATGGCAAGATAGAGCTCTTTGATGCCGGTAAGGAATATGTCAGATTCATAAGGAGCTATATTGATATTAAAGCAATAGCAAAGAGAAGACCCAGGATCCTGGTGGACTATATGCACGGGGCAGGGTATGGTTATATAGAAGAGATACTAAAGGGCACGCACTGCAGAATCGAGGCCATAAGGAGCAAGCAAGATCCTCTGTTCGGCGGCGTAAACCCTGAGCCCATACCTAAAAATCTCCAGGCATCGCGAAAGCATATAATGACAAAGACCTTTGACCTGGGGATCGCGCTGGATGGAGACGCTGACAGGATAGGCGCTATACGCCCTGACGGCAGGTATATCACCAGCGGAGAGATCATATCATTGATATTGCTCCATTTTCTGGAAGACCGCCATATCTACGGGACCGTGGTAAAGACCATTTCAGGCACAACGCTGATAGAGCGGATATGCGAAAGGTTTGAGCTCAAGATGTATGAGGTGCCCGTTGGTTTTAAGTATATAGCCCGCCTGATGCAGAAGGAGAATATTCTTATCGGCGGGGAAGAGTCAGGCGGGATAGGCTTTTGTGGATATATCCCGGAGAGGGACGGAATACTCTCAGGGCTTCTGCTTATCAACATGCTGGCTGAGAGAAGAAGCTCCATCATCTCTATTATGGACAAGATTGATAAGCAGTACGGCAGATTTTGTTATGACAGGCTCGACATAAGATATCCTCAATCCAAGGCAAAGGCCCTTACGCATAGGCTGAAGACCAGGCCGCCTGAAAGAATAGCCGGCAAAAGGGTAGTGAGGATAAAGGCTTATGATGGTATAAAATTTATCAGGGAGGACTCGAGCTGGCTGCTTTTGAGATTCTCCGGAACAGAGCCGCTTATAAGGATATACGCAGAAGCAGGCTCGGACAGGGCTGTCAAGCGCCTGCTTGAGGCCGGAAAGAGAATAATCGGAACGTAGATGGACCTAAAGAGAGTAAGAAATTTTTGCATCATAGCCCACATAGACCATGGGAAATCCACCCTTGCTGACAGGATTCTGCAGTTTACAGGGGCGATAACGGTAAGGCAGTTTAAGAATCAGCTCCTGGATAGCATGGATCTTGAGAGGGAGAGGGGCATTACCATAAAGGCCTCGGCTGTGCGCATAAAATACAAGGCCAGGGACGGGAAGGAGTATCTGTTGAATCTTATAGATACGCCCGGCCATGTGGATTTTACCTATGAGGTCTCAAAGTCGGTGCGCGCATGCGAGGGTGCTTTACTGCTGGTGGATGCTACGCAGGGTGTCCAGGCCCAGACAGTAGCAAATCTATACATGGCTATCGAGAATAACCTGACCATAATCCCTGTTATAAATAAGATAGACTTAAGCAGCGCTGATCCGGAAAATGTAAAGTCGCAGATAAGGGATATACTCCATGTAGAAGATGATAATGTGCTCTTGGTAAGTGCAAAGGAGGGTATTGGCACAGAGGAGGTCCTGGAGCGCGTTGTATCAAAGGTGCCTGCGCCTTCCGGCAGTCCGGATGAGCCGCTACAGGCCCTTGTCTTCGATTCACAGTACGATACCCATAAGGGAGTGCTCATATATATCAAGGTGGTAAACGGTAGGATCAAGCCACGCATGAAGATAAAGCTTATGCAGACCTCAAAAAAATATGATGTCCTGGAGCTCGGGGTATTTAAACCGGGAATGCACAAGGTCTCTTCGCTTGAATGCGGTGAGGTGGGCTATATAGCGGCAAATATTAAGAAGGCCAGCGACATCATTAACGGCGATACAGTGACCGATGCTGAAAACCCCGCAGAGAAACCCCTCCCCGGCTATAAGAAGATGAGGCCTATGGTATTCAGCGGTATATACCCGGTCAATACCAAAGACTTCCCAACGCTGCGTGACGCTATAGATAAGCTGCGTCTTTCAGATGCCTCTTTTGTGGCTGAGACCGAAAGCTCCGCATCGATGGGCTTTGGGTTCAGGTGCGGTTTTCTGGGGCTTCTCCACATGGAGATCGTGCAGGAGAGGCTTGAAAGGGAGTATGACCTCGATCTTGTTATGACGACGCCAAGCGTTGTCTACAGGGTAAAAAAGACAAACGGTCAGACGCTCGAGGTCGAAAACCCGATGAAGCTGCCTCCTCAGACCGAGATAGAGGAGATCGCAGAGCCTTTTGTCACGGCTACTCTTATGGTGCCGGTCGATTCTCTGGGCAATATTATGGAGCTGGCCCAGCAGAGGCGGGGCGTATACATAAGCACAGAATACCTTACTCCCGACAGGGCAAAGCTCGTCTATGAATTTCCGCTCTCTGAGATAATCGTGGATTTTTACGACAAGATAAAGTCCCTGACGCGCGGATACGGATCTCTTGATTATGAGTTTAAGGCATATCAGCCGAGCAGCCTTGTCAAACTGGACATACTTTTAAATGGGGAGCCCTGCGATGCGCTTTCGGCTATCATATATAAGGATAGGGCCCAGTTGAAAGGCAGGGCCATTGCGGAGAGGCTGAAGGAGCTCATACCAAAACAGATGTTTGAGGTCGCTATACAGGCAGCCGTAGGAAACCAGATAATAGCGAGGGAGACTGTCGGGGCGCTCAAGAAGAATGTCACAGGAAAATGTTACGGCGGTGATATAACCAGAAAGAGAAAACTCTGGGCAAAGCAGAAGGAAGGCAAAAAGCGCCTGAAGCAGTTGGGTAAGGTGCAGGTCCCGCAGGAGGCATTCTTTGCGGTCTTTAAGATATAAGGAGGAACAATCGTGAAATTGGACTTGAAGAAACTGCTGATAAGTAACCTTAAGGCTATCTTTAATCGGGAGAATGTAGAGGTCGTTGTTACCGCGGTGATCCTCGCCCTGATAATAAGGGCATTTGTGGTGCAGGCCTTTAAGATACCGACAGGCTCGATGAAGCCCACCCTTACCGAGGGCGACAGGATACTGGTAAACAAATTCATCTATCGTTTTAAGGAGCCGAAGCGCGGAGATGTCATAGTCTTTAAATACCCGGAGGACCCGAAGAAGGATTTTATAAAGAGGCTCATCGCTACGGGCGGGGAGACCGTGATGATAAAAGACGGCAATATCTGGGTGGATTCGATACTCATCGAAGAGCCCCAGAAGCTGAGGCAGATATTCTATTATAACAAGCCTGAAGCTAAGTATGGAGCAGAGGAGATGAGGATAGCCGTGCCGGAGGACAGCTATTTTGTGCTTGGTGATAATAGCGCATCCTCACGCGACAGCAGGTATTGGGGGTTTGTGCCTAAGAAGTATCTTATCGGCAAGGCCTTTGTGATCTACTGGCCGCCCAACAGGATCAGGCTCTTAAGAGACAGGTAGGAAAAGAATGGGATTGGCAAACAAGATAACCATAGCAAGGATACTCCTCGTACCGGCGCTTCTTCTGTGCCTGCTATACTACAGCGCAGAATATGATTTTTTGAGATTTATAGCCCTTGCTATATTCCTGGTATGCGGTGTTGCAGATGCCATAGACGGCTATGTCGCAAGGAGATTCTACCAGAAGACAGAGTTGGGCACGATGCTCGATCCTATAGCTGATAAGCTTCTGATATTGACTGCCTTTATCTCTCTTTCGATAATGAAGAATATACCGGCAGCTTCCAGGATCCCGCCCTGGCTTACCACGCTGGTAATAAGCAGGGACGGGATCATAATACTGGGTACGGTACTGATATTTCTGATGGTCAAAAAGATAGATATAAAACCATCGATTCCGGGCAAGATCACCACCTTCTTCCAGATGGTAACAGTGCTCTTATCCCTTTTGCAGATAGATCTTATCTATCTCTTCTGGTGGATAACCGCAATCACCACTATCATATCAGGCGCAGGCTATGTGTGGTATGGAACCAGGATACTAAATGAGCAGCGTTGACAATCCCGAGCTTCCCAGGATAGCTATAATCGGCAGGCCTAATGTAGGCAAGTCCTCTATATTCAACAGGATGCTTAAGCAGAGAAAGGCCATAGTAGAGTCTGTATCCGGCGTTACACGAGACAGGCTCTATGCGCGGATATGTCTGGATGAGGTAGACTTTGTCCTTATAGACACGGGTGGCATTACCCCAAAATCTAAAGAGAAGATAGAGAACCTGGTTTATAAACAGAGCAGGGAAGCTATAGACGAATCAGCGGCGGTCATATTTACATGCGATGTCACAACGGGCATTACTTATCAGGATGAATATGTCGCATCTCTCTTAAAGAAGGCCAACAAGAAGACCTTTTTGATCATAAACAAGGTCGACGGTGGTAAGCTCAAGGGCGACATATTCGAATTTTACGGCCTTGGCCTGGGCGAACCCTATGCGCTTTCCGCATTGCACAACAAGGGTTTTGACAGGCTCAAGCAGGATGTTACAAGATATATATTGGAGGAGAAGAAGGCCCACGCAGGGCAAGGCAAGCTAAGGGGGCAGCTGTCTTCTCCGGCGGTAAAGATAGCGGTTGTGGGCAGGCCAAATGTCGGCAAGTCTTCTTTTGTTAACTGCATAATAGATCAGGATAGGCTGCTGGTCGACGAGGTGCCGGGCACGACAAGGGATTCTATAGACGTCTATATAAACAGGGACAAGAGGCCCCTTATGGTCGTGGATACAGCGGGCATAAGGCACAAGAAGAAGATCAAGGAAGTCGTTGAGATGTTCAGCCTTTCGCGCACCAAGCAGGCTGTAAAGAGGTGCGATGTGGCATTGATCATGATAGACGCGACTGCCGGGCTCTTTCGCGATGATATATCTGTCATAGATTATATACTTAAGGAAGGAAAGCCCTGCATACTCCTGGTCAACAAGACAGATCTTGTAAAGGACTTTGATTTTCCGGAATATAAGAAGGAGCTGATCGATAGGTTGAACATGATGAGATGGGTGCCTGTTATATCAGGCTCCTGCAAGGAGAGGAAGAATATAATAAAGGCCATGGATCTGGCCTGCGAGATCGCGAAGAAGTCACAGACCATAATACCGACATCACGGCTCAATGCCTTGTTAAAGAAGCTTCAGCGCGCAAAGCCGCACCCTTCTGATGGCAGGTTCAAGCCTAAGATCTACTATGCAACACAGATAGAGAGATCGCCGCAGACAGTGGTTTTGTTTGTCACCGATCCCAATCGCATAAAGCGCGAGTATGTGAAATTTATAGAGAGCACCGTCAGGAAGGAATTCGGTCTGGGCGGTGTTCCGATATTTTTTCAATTACGTAAGAAACAGGAGTAGGTGAGGATGGCCTATCTTAACATTATCTTTGCCGCAGCCATATCGTATCTTATAGGCGCGATACCTACGAGCTATATCATAGCAAAGCTCCTTAAGGGAATCGACATAAGGGAATTTGGCAGCGGAAACGTCGGCGCGACAAACCTTATGAGGGTGGTCGGTAAGGTGCCTGGGGTGATAGGGCTTCTGCTTGATGTGCTAAAAGGCGTCCTGCCGGTTGTTCTGCTGGCAGGGTTATTTTACAGGCAGGGCATTGCTGTCAGCGAGCCGCTCTTTAAGGTGATACTTGCCCTCTGTGTTGTCTCAGGCCACATATGGACCATATTTCTAAAGTTCAAGGGTGGCAAAGGTGTGGCGACTACGATCGGTGTCTTTCTGGGCCTTGCGCCGCTTATCACATTCTTTGGGCTCGTCATATGGCTCGTTGTGGCATTGATCTTTCGGTATGTCTCATTGGGTTCCCTGGCCATGGCTACAAGCCTGCCCATTCTTATGGCGCTCTTTAACAGGCCCGTTGAATATACCATACTCTCCGTGGTCCTGTGCATACTCATATACTACAGACACAGGCAGAATATACGCCGTCTCCTCGATGGCACCGAGTACAAGATCGGCCATCGCCTCAAAGATTAGAGACGTTTACCAATCCAAGCACGAACCTGTCCCGTTTCCAAGCACGAACCTGTCTTTTTCAAAAAAATAGACCCCTGACCCTTGACTTTCTGAAAATATAAGGTATATTTTATATATGCAGTTGAAAATGGCTTTTCCGCAAAAGCCTTTTTTATTCCACTGTTATTAAGCAATTTTAAAAAGCCAAAATGAGTAATACGAAGGGACAAATCAATATGAAAAGATTCATATTCAGTTTTATATTCCTGCTGGTCTTCACAACGATCCATGCCGGCACGCTGGGCGGAGCTTTCCTGCAGGGCAAGGAGGCATATGCTCAGCCTGAGTTTGTTCAGCTGTCGCAGGTGCTGGGTGGCTTGAAGCCTTCAGAGCTCTCACAGTGCATAAGCTTTGTGAAGGGTACGGATATGGACTCAAAGCAGATCGCGGATTTTGTCTATCAATGGAAGCCGGAGGAGCACAAGAGGACCCTGGCAGCTATATTCAGAGGCAAGATAACAAGGCTCACTGAGAGATTAAAGATGGTGGATTACGAACAGCTTATTGTGGATGTTGACCTTATCAAAAACAGCCACCTGACAACCGCACAGATCAGCAAGATGCTCAAGGGACTTAAGAAAACATAAGGGCCCCAACCATAAGCCCTTATTATGTGGGTATGGCTGGTTTAATTACTGGCCATATCCCACTCTTGTAAACAGTAGGCAGGCGCTCTTATATTAAGAAGGTAACTATCTTATGAGCGCCTGTCTTTTTTTATATTTCATTTGCTATGTAGTATTATTGTGTTAAAATAGGAAAAAACTTCCACATGCACCTAATTTATGGGAATATTTCACAAGCTGGAGTGTTGTAATAGGTGGAAGGTAAAGAAAGGGTTAATTTTAGGTTATGATTGAGTTTATGCCTTCCGATGATATATTGGTTGAAAGGGCCAAGGCTGGCGAAAGGGCCGCCTTCGATGAGTTGTACCAGAAGTACAAGAGGCCTATTTTAAACTACATATATCGGTTCATTGGCAAACGTGCGCAGGCCGAAGAGCTTACACAGGAGGCCTTTGTCAGGGCTTATATAAACATGCACAAGTTTGAGCCCAAGGCCAAATTCTCCTCATGGCTTTACCGGATCGCTGCAAACCTTTCGAAGAATTTCTTAAGGCATGCGCAGTACGAAAAAAGGTTCCTTCCTTTTAAGCAGGGCTCCTATGATGGAGAAGACGAGAACCGTGGGTTCATTGAAAATATCGAGGATAGTGCAAGGAAGCCGGATGAGATTGCCCAGGCCTCCGAGGCTGAAAGATTTCTACAGGCGGCGATGGACAAGCTTCCGGTGCATCTGAAAGAGGCGCTTATCCTCTGTGACATAAAAGGGGCCTCCTATGAGGAGGCAGCCAAGATCATGAGGTGCAGGCCCATGACGGTTGGATCGCGAATTTCGCGGGCGAGACAAAAGCTGGCTGTTTTGCTGGGCCACCTAAAGAACGGAGAGGCTTCAAAATGAGGTGCAAATTTAATTTCACAGAGATTTCGTTATATGCCGATGGGCAGTATAGCGGAAGGAAGAGGCAGGAGATCGAGGACCATCTCCCGGGTTGCTCTGAGTGTAAGGAGAGGCTCGAGAAGATAGGTCTTTTGAGGGACTCTTTGCATAATCTCGCACCTATTGAGGAGTCAGAAGGGTTTGATTTTGAATTCAACAGACGGCTTAAGGATAGGCTAGAGGGGCATGGGGCTCCCACCTGGGACGCAGGAATAGCAGCTGCGTTTGCACGCCTGAGAGAGGCTGTGGTATACCCCGTGCCTGCTGCGGTAAAGGTGGCTGTTTCCTTTATATTGGTTGTGGCTGTGGTAGCCGGACTTCAGACAAAATCCTTACAGAAGATCCCGACAGTGGAGTTTGTAGCCGGTGATGTAAAGATATACAGGCCTGCGGATGGCAGGTGGACCACGCCCAGGGTCAATATGCGGCTTAAGGCCGGTGATAAGATCAGATCCCAGGAAGGCGCCATATTCAACATAGCTTCAAACGGCAGGTACAAGGCCAGGATAAAGGACGACTCACTGATAGTCATCTCCAAATTGGACAGCGGTTGGAACAATATTGATACAGGCTTTAGCCTCTCTCACGGCGATCTCATGGTCAATACCACTGAAAAGTTTAAAGGTTCCAGCATGGAGATACGTACTCCTTCATGCGAAGCAGAGGTTGTGGGAACCGCCTTTATGGTAAGGGTAGAGCCTGAGCTTAAGAACATGACGTGGCTCGGCGTTCTGCACGGAAAGGTCGAGGTCATATCAGAGGTCCATCCATTAAAAGAGAAGGATGAAAAGAGGGCTGTTGTATATGTCTCTTCAGGCCAGAAGACTACAGTAAAGCCTTATTCATATCCTACGCTTCCTGAACTCTTTTCCGAGAAAGAATGGCGCATGATGCAGGAGCTGTATCAGCTGAGCCAGAAGCGCCAGATACTGCTTCTGGTCGGTACAGAGCCTGACAGGATCGACAGGCTTCTTAAGCCGGCACCAGTCTACATACCGGATATGCGGCCAAGGACTGTTCCTGCTTCGATCCAGCGCACTATAGCTACTATAGTCAAGGCCACAGACCAGAAAGATTACAATACGCTTGATAAGTCTATCAAGAGCCTGGAACAGCTTCTGGAGAAACACCCCAACCCGAGTTATGATGTGGAGATCCTGATGTTTATGGGGTCACACTACCACTATATCAAGGATTACGACAATGCCATAAGGGTCTTTCGCCAGGTCATAAGGAAGTACCCGGATTCTGAATATGCAAGTCTTGCGCAGTGTGCAATGGCCACGATATACCAGAATGACTTAAAAGATACCAACATGGCCAAGAGGGCTTACACTTTGCTACTCAAGGCTTACCCCAATAGCGTAGATGCAGTCAGGGCGAGGGAGGCGCTTACCTCCATAAGATAACAGCCATCGGTTCTGGCAGGAGTCCCTTGGTACGTTTTCCGTGCCCTGGGACTCTTACCTTTTAGGGACCGGACCCTGAGCACAGGTACTTGTGCTCAGGGTCCGGTCCCTTGACTTTTTTTAGGGTTTATGGTATATTAAGTCGTTATGTCAAAGACAAAGGTTACTATATTAGGTGATGGCGGTTGGGGCACGGCACTTGCCATGCTCTTGTGCGGTAAAGGCTCTTCCGTAAGCCTCTGGGGCGCATTTCCCGACTATATAGAGGTCCTTAAGAAGAGCCGCGAAAACACCAAATTCCTGCCCGGATTTACCATACCTGATAAGGTCCTGATAACCTCAGATATCAAAGAGGCGCTTGAAGATTCAGAGGCAATAATAATCGCCATACCTTCGAAGTTTCTGCGCAGTACCCTTAGGGGGCTTAGAGGGGCGGGCTTTACAGGTAAGACGATCATAAGCGCTGTAAAAGGCATTGAGCCGGGCACATTTAAACCGGCAAGTGATATCATAGAAGAGGTGCTGGGCCTGAAAGAGAATGTCGTTTTGTCCGGCCCTACTATTGCACGCGAGGTAGCAGAAGGCCTGCCGACCTCAGCAGTGGTAGGTTCAACCGACGAGGCCAAGGCCATCAAGGCACAAGAGATCCTTCATACAGAACGCTTCAGGGTCTATACATGCGCGGATGCCATAGGCGTTGAGCTCGGTGGCGCGCTCAAGAATATCATTGCCATTGCAGCCGGGGCTTGTGATGGTCTCGGGTTTGGCACAAATGCAAAGTCTGCCCTGTTTACGCGCGGCCTGGTCGAGATGAAGAGGATAGGAGTTGCCCTGGGCGCAAAGGAGGAGACGTTCAACGGCTTAAGCGGGATAGGCGACCTTATGACGACCTGCACAAGCCCTTATAGCAGGAACCGTTGCATTGGCGAAGAGATCGCTAAAGGAAAGTCATTAAAGGATATCTTGAAGAATATGGAGATGGTTGCAGAAGGCATTGAGACGAGCAGATCTATCTATGAAGAGTCACGGAAGATGAGTTTAACAGCCCCTATAGCCGAAGAGGTCTACAGGGTATTGTTTGAGGGGAAAGACCCCTTATTAGCAGTAGCGAGCCTTATGACCCGCACCAAGAAGGCCGAATAATCCCGCCTAAAAGTGTATCCTGCCAGATGCAGAACCAGAATGAACGAAATAGTCTATTACAATTGCTGTACCTTGACATATGGAAGAAATAGGGTATACTTATAGTAAAACATACACTCTTTTCTAAAGCTAATAATAAGTAAGATATGCTAAAACTACGTATGTTCCTCACATATATTCTAACTATAGCCATGGTGCTGACCAGCATTCCTGCGGACTGCCTTGCCCTGCGCCCTGCTGCATACAGCCACCTGACTACTAGAACAGAAGATGGCCAACCCCTTAAGTCTTCTGCTTCAGGCAAGACAGCCCTCACTCAGGTACGCGCAGATAGCATCTTAGATATAAGCACCTCTAATACTAATCTTGTGCATGCCATAATAGACGCTGTAGGTGTCAACGCAGAGCTTTATGAGCCCGCCGAATTCTATGAGAGATTGTATGGTATACCTCTTCCCGAGTATAAAAGGGATACAATCATAGGCGCTCTTGAAAGCAACCCCGTCTTTATATTCCAAATGTTGACAGAGCACCTTTTAGATGCAGGAAGACTTGAAATAAGGTCTGATGCAAACGTTCTATTTCACACCTTAGATGGAAAAAGGCCCTATTTTAAGGTTGAGATTACAAGGCCAAAGGCGATAGAAGTGCTTTCCAGTCAGGAGATTAGACAGCATGCCGCATGGTATACAGCCCTTCAAATACAGATATTTGGTGATATTGCTCAATGCTTTCAATCTGATCGACTAAGACTGCATATTGAAGTAGCTGATAGGGCAATGGGAGAGATCTTCACAAAGTATGAAGAGGTACGGGCAGGGATAGAAAGAGAGGTTGAGAATTCCAGGCCAAGGCAGGAAGAGGATTTGGAGCGCATAAGAACAGGTATCATAGAGATTGATAGGGAGATACGCCAATTTTGCAAGGCGATACGAGACATAAAATGCTCCAAGGATATTCGTAAAAAAGCCGAGGCAATAGCTCAAGAAGTATCAGATATGAGTGTAGGTAGCATGCGCCAGGGCCTTCGCGAAAATGTCGATTATCTTGAGGCACGGTATAAGAGGCTTGAAGCCATAGTACTGGTAGATCTTGCTGAACTGACAACTGGCGCTTATTTCGACCTCTTTGAGACTGTTTTAAAGTTGAAACGCCCAAGAGGAAGACAAGAACCCATGTCTTATTCAACTGCCTTAAGCCCGATCCTTCGATCAATAATGGGCTGGTATGCTTATCTTATTGAAGCACATAAAATAGATAAAGAGCATGCAGATAAGTTTAGGGGAGAATATCTTGTCAAAAACCTCGGCATTGCAGACAACCAGAAATACTGGTTTGAGCAGATTCTGAATGCAGAGCAAGTACTGAATCAGCTTTATGAGACCGCAAGGCAGGCGGAGCGCCATTTCCAGACAGAGCATTTGCTGTACTTAAGCGGTGATAGAGTAGTGATAGCAAAGAGGCGAGGAGAGCTCTTTGTATTTGAAGAGGAGCAGAGGGTAGGACTTTCTGAAGGTGCTCTTGTGGTTGCGCAAAAAGACCCTGTTGATTCTATACACTTGCTATCTGTACTTAGGACCGATTTAAGGGATAATGGTGATGATGGGCTAAATCGTAGGCTTGAGATTATTGATTGCGAGCATTTGATAGCAGCAGGCCACCAGTTTACAGCAGCTATATACACAAGGATTGAACAAGGTGCTAAGAGCGTAGAGCTTATAGACCAAGAGCCAAGAAGGAGCCGAGCAGATTTGTTGTTTGTGCCGGGGCAGCCTCTTTCTGATATGGTATATGAGAGCCATAAGGAACTCTATGACAAGTTGGATATTGCAACAGCGGTCGTTTCTTATGAGGAATGGCTGCGCGATTGCCTGGAGCAAGGAGAAACACCTTCCCTGCAGGCCAGGACTCTGAAGGCAGCCGAGATCTGCAAAGACAGAATAATGGTCAGGGCGGGCATGGAGCTTGAGATAACCAGAGAAGATGCAAATGTTATCGAAGAGTTTAGAGATTTTTGCGTTGAGGCGGCTGGTTTATCTGGGGCTGATTTGCCTCCTGGGGAGATATTTACAAGGAGTGAAGTAAAGAGCCAGTTTGAGGAGATGTTTGCCGAAAGGGGTATATTGCACGGAAGGCTTTTAGAAGGTATAGGCGATGATATTTTTCGCAATGTATTAGATGCGACACTTTTTCGTGGAATCGATCTTGACGCACACCTTGAAGAACAGGAGGCATTAGAGTTTCAATCGCAGGAGTTTAGGGGTTATGTAGTAGACCTTGCCGCGGCAAAATTATATCTTGCCTGGTATCAGCACAAGAAGGAGTCAGCAGAGGTTCTTGAAGAAGAACAGAAGAATATTGACAGGCTTGAGACTAAATTAAGTAATGTTGCTCGCCACACAGTTGCTTGCGCTGAAAAGATACCTGAGCTAAAAGAGCTCTCTATCGAAATCCCCGCAAAAAAAACTATAGGCACATTCTTGAGGCAGTTACGCCACTCCGAAAAGGCACAGCTTGCCCTGATGACCGGTGTCTTGGTCGGCTTAATACTTACCTGGATTGCCATCCTTATCTTCGGCAAACAACCAGCAGGGCAAAGCAAGGTGCATGCACCTGCAGATCAGGAAGAGATCCTCGAGCTTATCCCGCTGGAAGAGGAACCGATACTTGAAATATTGCCTGATTTTCCGCAGCTGGAAGAAGCGGAAGAAGGAGCGCAGGTGCTGCCACATCTTGATGAGGCCGTAACGAGAGATATGATCAGGATGATGACCAACCGCATGTACAATGTACCGCGAAACCTTATTGCCGGCATAAAAGATGAACCGCAGACCTTAGAGACACTGGATGGTTTTGTGGCTGTGTCCGATACTAATACAGCTATGCAAGCCGCTATATTTCAGGCGTCAGGCACTATTGGTCTTGGCAGTATTGCTGATCTGGCAGCAACATTAAGACCCCGCGTAAGGCTGATAGTAGTGACTCGCACTCAATATGAGGCCTTTCAGGCGTGGAGATACCTTAAGGCTAAAGAGATCCCGCGACTAGAAAAGCGTCTGCAATTCATTATTACTGGTGAGAACTGTAGCGCATGGGCCAGAGATCCCTTTATAGCACTGGTTAATCCAAAGACCTGGCAATGCACCCTGATTCCTGCCAAAGGTGATGCAGGCACAGGGAGGGATGCTCATATTGGCAAGAAGATTATGGGGGCAGATATAGGTTGGCAAGCACTTTTTAGTAATGGATTTAATGATCCGTTACTGGATTTGCAAGGCGGAGATTTTCGCTCTGATGGTAAATACGCATATGTGAGTAAGCCGACCATATCTTATTGTTGCTACAATCTTGCGAACGTAAAAATTAGAGAGGAAAATGAGGCTATCGATGCCATACAGAAACTAACAGGCAAAGAGGTAATTGTGCTGGATGGCCCAGATTGCCATAATGACAGATACCATGCACCTGTAGGCAAGACGAAATACGGAGAACACACAAGCCTTTTAGCCGATCCTGTTATGACACTTGAAATCATCGCCTCTCTTTCTGAAGAAGAGAAACAACAGGCTCTCGAGCAGATATGGAAAGAGATAACAAAAACGCCTATCCGTACCGTCACCCGCAAGATGATCAGGAACTTTTTGGATGTGACGCCTGAAGAGTTAGAGAAGGTCAAGCGGTCCGAAGTGGTTAAGATGATTGGAGAGGTTGAGGAGCATTTGAAATCAAAAGGTATCGCAGTGCGCAGGATTCCTGGCATACCAAAGGAGTTGGTTGATAACCCATTCGGCCTGTTTTATCCTAACGTAGTTATGGATATAGATCCTAGAAACAGACGGCGTTCAGTTACTGTGCCCCAATATGGGATAGCACGACTGGATGAAACTGCAAATGATGCATTTACTGACGTTGGATTTGATGATATCAAGAAGTTTCCAGGGGTAGTAGCTGCGTTAGGCCAAGGTGGGCCCCGATGTTTGATGCATACGATAGGGTTACCTGTTTCTGCCAAAGCAGCCCTGCAGACGGATGCTAAAAAGCAATCTTCCAGCGGGCTAGACCCGATCAGAACCGCGCTTAAGAGTATGATTTTCTCACCAACCATTAGTGTGCCCATGCTAATAGATACTCAAGCCCCGCCCTTAGGCATGCCGCATGCAGCACGCCTTACCGCGACTGTTCCAACCGATGATGTAGACACAGCGGCTTAGGCCGCCACTACTCTATCTTCATACAAAATGCCGTAACACCTTACCAAATAACGAAAAAAGAAAAATAGGCTTGTCTACTTTGCTATTTTTTGTTATAATTCTATGACATTTACTTATACAAAGTATAGCTATATATAAGTAATAGTGAGTTTATTGAGAGATTAGAGCACTTGAATGGGACTCTTATTTAAAGCAAGGAGGAAATATGGATTGCCCAAAATGTGTCGGCAAGCTTGAGAAGAAAAAGGTCGAAGGCATAGAAATAGATGCCTGTTCTGTGTGCGAAGGTATATGGTTTGACGCAGGAGAGTTGCAGGATGTAGTTAAGGCAGACTCAAAAGACTTTGATTATATCGATGTGGGCAAGGAGGAGTTTGACGGTGCAGAGCTTGAGGTGTCAGAAATAGACCTTGACAGCAAGAAGGGTAAGTGTCCGCGCTGCGAAGACGGCACGATGTTAGCGCAGTCGCAATATGATAAAGACGAGAGAATAAAGGTAGATATCTGCCCAAAAGGCCACGGCACCTGGCTTGACGGCGGCGAAATACAGAAGCTGAGAAAGAAGAGTTTTGATTACTGGAAGAAGCTTATCAAATATTCGTTTACTAAGGACGGCTTAACAGAACTTTGGAACAACGCTTTCAGAGGATAATTACAGGTTCTGATTTATGGAAATTTGATTCGGGGCGCCTGCCTGCCGGCAGGCAGGTAGTGTGGAATGTAGGATTATATGGGTGTAGCTATGTATTATGTTTATGTGTTACTAAGCTTGAAAGATAAAATGCTTTATACTGGATACAGCAACGATTTGAACAAGCGCTTTCTTGAACATAATCAAGGTTTGGTAGAATCAACGAAAGATAGAAGGCCGCTAGAATTAGTTTATTATGAGTGCAGCTTGTCAAAAGAAGATGCAATAAGAAGGGAAAGATGCCTGAAGAGTGGCAAGGGCAAACGTTACATAAAAAGTAGAATAAGTTCGTATATGGCATGCAGGGATTCGGAATCGGGGCTTGCCCCGAACCAAATTTTTGCAGGCTACTCATGAAAATTTGGCATGCAGAGATTCGGAATCGGGGCTTGCCCCGAACCAAATTTCTGCAGGCTACTCATGAAAATTTGGTTCGGGGCGTAGCGCAGTTT
>JABMQS010000135.1 GCA_013202525.1 Candidatus Omnitrophota bacterium | reverse complement strand
AGGTGTTGCGCTGATGCTCGGATCAACGTCGTATACAGAGTCAGTATTGTCCCAATCCCGCCTGTCTTTATTCTTCGGATTCCTGGCCTTCTTTCGTCTTCTGGCCTGTCTTTCTTTCTTAGGACTGCTCCAGTTATTACCGGTTGAGATCACGCATATAGTATCTTCACCGCCTACAGCGACTGCCAGCCTTTGAGCAGCGATTATCCTTCTGCCGTGCCTCAATGCCGCGCCGGTTATATTCCCGTTATCGCCTGCTGTGAAGGTATCATTATCAGAGTCGCAAATTATGGGAATGTTGTCTGCCTCAAGTTCTTTAAAAAGCTGCACGCCGTCTACGCTTGCGTTCTGGATACCTGTCCTTAATTCTATATTATATCCGTAAGAGATCCCGCCCCCTTCATTCATAGGGCATTCGAGATAGTCTGCATTTCCTCCGACATAGTCTACAAATTCCCCTGCGCAGGCAGTACTTGTGCCATCAATTTTTAATAGGGCAATATAGAACTTGCGCATAGACATGCTGCCAGGACTTTTTTCGTTTAGGCGTGCTAATGCAAGGTCCGTGTATTCAGGGGTTATCTGTGACAGGGAGAGGGGGACTGCTTCATTATCAGCTATATAGTATTTAAGGGCGTCCTTTATTATCATCTGGTTCTGCTCGCATATCTGGGTCTTTGTATTAGAGATCACCTCATCCCATACAAATACGCCCACAGCGGAGAGGATCGCTATTATCATTACCACGACTATCATCTCTAACAGGCTAAAGGCCTTTCTATCCATATGCCACCTCCTTATTTTCTTTATTATAGTCCCTGTATACTAATTTGTAAATAGTTTTTTATACGATTGACTCGGTTTTATTCGTGTGTTATAATTTTTGAAACAGAAGGATTATGAAAATGCAGGCAAAAAAGACCGGAATAAACGACGACTATATAAGAGTCGGGCTGATCTGTTTTATACTGGTTATCATATACATATTTATCATCGGCCGGCTTGAACTCAACAAGGGCGGATACCTTTTCTTTCAAAACCTGACCGCCCGTTATGCGCACAGCCTCTTTTATAGCGCGCAAAAAGCCCCGGATATCACACTGGTCGCCTTAGATGATACAAGCTTAAGGACCGGAAATCTTAAATGGCCATGGCCCAGGGCCAGGCATGCAGAGATGATCAGCAAGATCGCAAAGCACGGTCCTAAGGTCATAGCGATCGATATATCTTTTATCGGAAGAAGTACCTATGGTCCCGAAGACGATGCGCTCCTGGCTGCAAGTATTAAGGATGCAGGATGCGTGGTCCTGGCTTCTTATATCGGAAGGGACGGGGTTCTGGTTGAGCCGCTTTCTGAGATCGGATCCCAGGCCAAGGCTGTCGGGTTTGTGAACAAGGTCAAGGACGCGCAGTCTTTAGTACGCTCCGCCATAGCGGTGAAGATGCAGGATAATAAGCCCGACTTCTCTTTCGAGATAAAGGCAGCGGCTTTATATAAGATGATACCGGCCTCGGGGCTTAGGCTTTCAGGTAAAGAGCTGTCTCTGGGCGATGACATTATAAAGCTCAACTGGTATGGCGCCTATCCCATAAAGTATACCAGGACACCGGCCAATCTAAATACCATTACTGTCTCGGCTTTATTCGAGGGGGATTTCGATCCCTCGCTTATCAAGGACAGGATGGTAATGATCGGCAGGACTGCTGAGGCTCTGCACGATATCTATCTTACGCCGCTTGGGGCTATGCCCGGGGTTGTGGTAAACGCCAATGTTGTGGATGAGCTTTTAAGTAATAAGATAATATATCCGCTGCCCCTGCCCTATATGTTTTTGTTTTTGGTCTTTCTTACCCTTATTATAGCTTGTACAGCCTTAAGATCTTCACTGGTGACCTCCTTTGGGATAACGACTGTTGCGATAGTGTTGATTTGCCTGTCGGCCATATTCGCCTACAGGGCAGATATAGAGATCGATACTTTTGGTTGTATGATGCTCTTGTACCTCTGCTGGTTTTCGGCCAGGTTCTATCTCTATATTAAGGAGTCTATGGAGAAAAGCAGAATGCTCGATAGCCTTATAATAGACAGGGAAAGTGGACTCTATAATACCTACTACCTGCTTCTGAATATGCAGAAGCAGCTCACAGCAACAAAGAGTGCCGGAGATTCTCCTGCCCTGGTATTGATAGAGCTTCTGAATGAAAAGGATCTGCCTCTGTTGTCGGTCAATGTAAATACCAGGAAGGAACTCATTGCCGAAATTGCCACGGTCCTGAAAGAGGAGATCAAGCTGCTAAACGGCATGGTCGTCAGGACCGCGGATTTTGAATTTGGCCTGATGGTTTCAGGACGCTATATAGAAAAGCTTAAGGATCATATAAAGGTATTCTATGAACATGTTAACAGCCTTGAATTTCTTCTTCCGGAGCACCGTAAGAAGTTTTCTGTCAGGGCAGCGATAGGGGTTTGCTTTAGTTCAGATTTTGAGAAGAAATCCGCTGAACTCGTACTCTATGCCGCACAGGAGGCATTAAGCAGGGCCAGGGCATTGCCGGGGGAAAAGATCTATATATTTGATGCAAAGAAGGAGAAGATAGGTTTCCACGGCGACGATAAGCCGCTTTATGAAAGCGAAGGGCGGTTGGCGGACTTTGTAATCGAGGATATGACACAGAGGAACAGGCGCCTGCTCGATAAGATAGACGAGTTGAACTCGAAGATCGGTAATCTGAAGAGTACATATATGACCGCAGTACTATCTCTCGTAAAGGCCCTTGATGAGAAGGATGTCTACACCGCCGGCCACTCAGAGAGGGTGGCAAGGTATGCGGTAGCGCTCGCCGATAAACTGGATATGGCCGATCATGATAAGAAGACGCTGGAAGAAGCGGCCCTTTTGCATGACATAGGAAAGATAGGCATCCCGGATGTCATACTGCACAAGAAGGCTGCCCTTGATGATGAAGAGAGGGCCATAATGCAGAAGCATGCGATAGAGAGCGTGAAGATACTGGAGCCGGCCACTTTCTTAAAAGAGGCCTTACCTTTGATATTGCACCACCATGAGCGTTTTGATGGAGGCGGTTATCCGCACGGCCTTAGCGGCGAGAGAATACCTCTAGGTGCTGCCATTCTTGGTCTTGCGGACTCATTCGATGCCATGACCTCAGGCAGGGGCTATAATAGGCCCATGACCACCGATGAGGCCAGCGAGATCCTGAGAAAAGAATCCGGCAAGCAGTTTGAGCCGAGCCTTGTCGAGAAGTTTATAGCAGCCATGAAGGAGCTCCCTGACCAGCGCAAAAATCAGTCCTCCCCTGACCAATCCACCACTTAAGCTACACATCCCCCGAGAACATATTCCGAGTATTTTAGCCCTTGCGGGTAATCTCCGCAGGATCGCAAGACTCCATTGGCGAGAGCACCCT
>JABMQS010000015.1 GCA_013202525.1 Candidatus Omnitrophota bacterium | reverse complement strand
TGCCTATGGGCCTTGCACCTGGCTTTGTAGTGGTCTTGAATATCGGGCCAAGTCCGATGTAATCAAGGGACCGATCCCTTGCAGCCCTCCTGGCCTGAGCTATGCTGTGCGTGGATAGGCCAATGATCTTGTTCCTGCCAAGAAGTCTTCTTGCAACAGAAGGCTCTATATCATCCTGGCCGATATGGAGTCCGTCGGCCTTGCAGGCCAGTGCTATATCCGCCCTGTCGTTTATTATGAATATGACACCGCAGGCCTTGCAAAGGGCCTTAAGCCTCAGGGCATATTCAAGGAATGCCTTATCAGAGAGCGCCTTAGATCTGAGCTGGATCATATCTGCGCCGCCTCTTATAACACGCCTTAATTCAGCAGGCGATGGTCTCTGCCTGCCGGTGATGTTTACTATCAGATAAAGCCTTTGATCTTGAAGTAACCTTCTTCTCGAGCGCATAAACCCTAAACCTCAGATCTTTAAATCTCTTGCCTGTTCTGTTATCAAAAAGCTTAAAGAACTCCTCCAGGACACGCATAGATTCTTTGGTCCTCTGCATATTGGCAAAGAATATAGACTGCCAGTCCGACTTTCTTTCAAGCCAGCTGAAATCCGCGCCTACATCGGCCCCGGTATCACGGCTGCTATAGAGAGCGGGCAGGCTGACCTTTGAAGAGGCAATTATATCTACGAGATCGTGCCTTATGGCCTTTAAGGTCTTTGTGGATGCGGCATCGTTTAATACAAACCGCACAACATCCTCGCAGACCCTCATGCCTTCACGCGTGCGGTTAAGATTTGCATCTATTATACGTAGAATCCCTTTATCCTGCACAGGCCATATCATCCTTTTTTAAAATTCTCGGGCTATCCTTTTAATAATAGCAGTGACTGAGTAGCCCTTGTGATATCTTACATTTCGGACAGAACCGCCATAGGCCTTTACTATCCTGTTTCCGACTATATCCTTGACCTTGTAATCGGCGCCTTTAATAACTATATCGGGCTTTAGATAGCTTATGATCTCCGCCGGTGTATCTTCATGAAAACTGGTGACAAAATCTACGCTCTCAAGCGAGGCGACCAGCCTTGCCCTGTCTTTGAGCCCGAATACCGGACGCTTCTTCCCCTTTAACCTCTTTACGGAGGCGTCGTTGTTTATCGCAACAATAAGGATATCCGCGCATCTGGCAGCATCCTCAAGGTACTTTACATGTCCGTAATGGAGGATATCAAAACAGCCGTTGGTAAAAGCGACCTTTACGCCCTTCTTCTTAAGACGGGTCAGTATCCTCTTTAGCGATTGACGGTTCTTTATCTTATCGGTTATCATAATAGCTTCTTTTTCACCTTACGAGATACAAAAACGCTCTACTGCTTGAACAGTTTCTCCTCGACCAGCTCGCAGATGATATGGCCGATGATGATATGGGCCTCCTGTATGCGCGCTGTATTGTCAGAAGGTACGATCAGGGCGAGGTCGGCTATGGCAGAAAGCTCACCGCCGCCTGAGCCTGTAAGAGCAATGGTCTTTACGCCCATCTTCCGCGCCTCCAATATACCTGTTATGACATTCCTTGCATTTCCACTGGTGGTAATACCGATACAAACATCCTTTTCTGTTGCAAGGCCTTCCATCTGGCGGGAGAATATCTCCTCGTAACCATAATCATTTGCAATGGATGTCATTATCGATGTGTTGGTGGTAAGGGCTATGGACGCCAGTGCCTGCCTCTCGAGCTTAAACCTGCCTACCAGCTCCGCGGCTATATGCTGGGCATCGGCAGCGCTGCCGCCGTTTCCAAACAGGATAAGCTTTCCGCCCTTCTTGAGCGAGAGGGCTATCATATCAGAGGCTGCCCTTATATCCTTTGTCATGGTATTAAGCACTGCCTCTTTCGTCTTTATGCTTTCGTTTATTATCTCCCTGACAAGATCGGCCATTGTCTTAAACAACCTCCTCTTTTATCTATCCAAAGAATGTGCGGGCTATATCGTATAGCTCGGTATCTACGGTCTTTAGTTTTGAAACGGCCTTGCTCAAAGAAACGCCTATTATCTTATTGCCGCTGAGACTGACCATCTGTCCAAACTTTTTCTTAGTAACGAGATCCACTGCAGCCACACCAAACCTTGTGCCAAGCACGCGGTCCATCGCGGTAGGTGAACCGCCTCTCTGTATATGGCCAAGTACCGTTACCCTGGTCTCATAACCGGTCTTTGATTCTATCATGTCGGCGAGAGTCTGGCCTATGCCGCCCAGCCTGATATGGCCGAAGGCGTCAAGATTCTCTTCCTGGACCACCTCCTGGCCCTTCTTAAACCTGGCACCTTCTGCAACGACGACGATGCTAAAGGTCTTGCCCTTTTTGTGGCGGCCTTTTATGAGCGAACATACCTCATTAATATCTACGGGGACCTCCGGGATAAGGACGACATTAGCGCCGCCTGCCATTCCGGCGTAGACCGCTATCCAGCCCGCATGCCTTCCCATCACCTCGCATACCATTATCCGGTGGTGGCTTTCTGCCGTCGTGTGCAGCCTGTCTATGCACTCTGTAACAATATTTATAGCTGTGTCAAAACCAAAGGTAAAGTCTGTGGCATTGAGGTCATTATCTATGGTCTTTGGGACGCCGACCACCTTTAACCCCATTTTACACAACTTGTGCGCCGCACCCAGCGTATCCTCACCGCCTATGGCAATCAGGGCGCTCAGACCAAGTTTTCTATAGTTTGAGATCGCCTTTTTGGTATCACCGGGTTCTTTAAAGGGGTTGGTCCTGCTGGTACCGAGAATTGTACCGCCCTTGGGGAGTATGCCCGATACAGACTTCTCGGTAAGCTCAATGGCATCTTTGTGTATAAGGCCTTTCCAGCCATCCTTGATACCTACGGTCTTATAACCCATTACTGATGACTTCTTCACTATAGCCCTTATCACAGGGTTCAGGCCCGGGCAATCCCCGCCGCCTGTCAAGATGCCGATTCTTTTCATCTCTATCCTTCCTCCCTATTTCGTATCTGCTCTATCTTATCCACCTGTATCCTTACGGTTATCTCTTCCCCGGCACCGAGCGTCTCCTGCAGTTTCTCCATGATATAGGTCTGTATCTTCTCCGATACCTCGGGTACGGGTGTGCCTGTATAAAGAGATGTCTTTATCATGACATCTATGCCTTTTCGATTTGTGAATATGAACGGGCGCATATCCTTTACCTCAGGAAGTTCCTCGAGCAGGCGCCTGGTAAGTGCCTTTATGGCGCTGATAGATATTGTGACTGTGCCCTTCTCGGTCTCTATCCTGATGCACTTGCAGCTTCCCCCCCGCATAAATACGAAACGCAGGATCAGGAAGTTTATGCAGAATAATATGAGGCCGGCAATTCCGACTGTAAGTTGCAGGCCGTACTGGTGGTAATATTGCGAGATGAATTCCATTGTCAGGAATCCTGAAGAGAGCCCTATCAATAACAGCGCGACGATAAAAGTAACCAGGGCATAAAAGATCATCGCCACAACATGCAATACCTTCATCCTAATCCTCCTTATGTGCTTTAACTATATCTCCGCTTCCTGTGTTATTCTCTCTGCATAACCTGTATCTATTTCGCCTCTTAAAAAGGCGTCATCACTCATGACCCTGCGATGAAATGTGAGGGTCGTCTTTACAGGGGATACTACGTATTCATCCAGGGCCCTCTGCATCGTATATATTGCCTCGTTACGGGTCCTGCCGTGGGTTATAAGCTTTGCTATCATAGAATCGTAATGCGGGGGTATCTCATAGCCGGCATACACATGGCTGTCGACCCTTACTCCTCTGCCGCCCGGGGCGTGATAGGTCTCGATCTTTCCCGGAGAAGGCATAAAGTTGTTTTCAGGATCCTCGGCATTAATCCTGCACTCTATGGCATGGCCCTTGAAAGTGATATCATCCTGGTTATATCCCAATTTATCCCCTGCCGCTATCCTTATCTGTTCCTTTATGAGATCTATGCCTGTAACCATCTCTGTCACAGGGTGTTCTACCTGTATGCGCGCATTCATCTCCATGAAAAAGAAATTGAATTCCTGGTCGACCAGGAATTCCATGGTGCCGGCGTTTACGTACTTTATATGTTTTGCACCTTTTACGGCCAGCTCGCCGATCTTTTTTCTCAATTTGGAATTTAACAGCGGTGACGGGGACTCCTCAACGAGCTTCTGGTGCCTTCTCTGTATAGTGCAATCTCTCTCACCAAGGTGTATGATATGGTCATGGGCGTCTGCGAGTATCTGAAACTCGATGTGGCGTGGACGTTCTATGTACTTTTCAATATATACATCAGGTATGCCAAAGGCTGCCTCTGCCTCCGACTGCGCCATATAAAAGGCGCTTGCAAGGCGCACATCATTATGCGCCACTCTCATACCCTTGCCGCCGCCGCCGGCGGTCGCCTTTATGATAACCGGGTACTTTATTATTTTGGCGATAGCTAAGGCATCTTCCTTTGTCTTTACCGCGGTATCACTGCCAGGCACAGTAGGGATACCCACCTTCTTCATGGCTTCCTTGGTCGCCATCTTATTGCCGAGCAGTTTCATGCTGTCTGATTTGGGTCCGATAAATTTTATCTGACAGGACTCGCAGACCTCTGCGAAGTGTGGATTCTCCGCGAGAAATCCGTATCCGGGATGGAGCGCTTCAACATCGGTTATCTCCGCAGCGCTTATTATGCCGGGGATATTGAGGTAGCTGTTTGCGCTGCTCGAAGCGCCGATACATATCGCCTCATCCGCAAACCTTACGTGGAGTGAATTTACATCGGCCTCTGAATAGACGGCCACCGTCCTTATGCCCAGCTCCTTGCAGGCACGGATTACTCTCAGGGCTATCTCGCCCCGGTTTGCTATAAGTATCTTTGAAAACATATTTCCTTTACTCTGCTTTCAACGAAGTACGATGTACGAAGTACGGCTTTACGTTGGCTCTATCAGTAATATTATCTGTCCGTATTCTACCGGATCGGCGTTTTCCGCCAATATATCCACGATCTTGCCCTTGACTTCTGACTTTATCTCATTCATCAGCTTCATAGCCTCTATAATACAGACGACCTGCCCCACCTCTATATCCTGGCCGACCTCTACAAAGGACGCCGCATCCGGGGAAGGTGACCTGTAGAAGGTGCCGACTATAGGGGCCTTTACCTCGATGAGTTTTCTGGTATCTGACTCGATCTCTGCCGCGGCAGGCGCCTGAGCCTGTACTGGCGGCGGCTGGAGCCCGGCTATTGTGATCTCCGGTTCCTGGGCCGTGGTCTTCTTTAACTTTATCTTGAGGTCACCCTTCTCCACCTCTATCTCAGAAAGGCTGTGCTCGTTCATCAGGCTTATCATCTCTTTGATCTCTTTGAGATTCATCGTGATCTCCTTAATTTAAACTCTTTCAACATATGCACCGGTTCTTGTGTCTACCTTTATCGTATTACCGGTATTTACAAAGATCGGAACCTGCACAACAGCGCCTGTCTCGAGTGTGGCGGGCTTAAAGGCTGCCTTTGCAGTATCACCCTTTGCGCCGGGCTCTGTGTGGGTGACCTTGGCATTTACAAACAGGGGCAGGTTTATATCTATGATGCTGCCCTTATGATATAATACCGTAAGCTCCATACCTTCTTTCAAAAACTTCTTATTATCACCGATAAGTTCCTGCGGGACAGAGAGCTCCTCGTATGTATTGGTATCCATAAAGTGATAGCTGCTGCCGGAATGGTACATATACTGGATCTTCTTTGTATCTATAAAGGCATCCTCTACCTTCTCGCCTGCCCTGAATGTCTTGTCCACGACGGCCTTGGTGCGCATATTCTTGAGCTTTGTACGCACAAAGGCGCCTCCCTTGCCGGGTTTTATATGCTGGAAAGAGACTACCTGGTAAAGTACGCCACCAGAAACTATGGATATACCATTTTTGAAATCATTTGTGGAGATCATCCAGTAAGCACCTCATGCCCCTTAGCAGTTACCAAAACCAGATCCTCTATCCTCACGCCTCCCCAGCCGGGGATGTAGATGGCCGGCTCTATAGAAAAGACCATGCCTTCTTTAAGGGTAGAGTGATTTTTGGAATTTATTCCGGGAGACTCATGCACATCTATGCCGATACCATGTCCTGCTGCGTGGCCAAAATGGCTCCCAAACCCCTTTTTGGTAATATAATTCCTTGCTGCCTTGTCAATATCTGAGATCTTGACCCCAGGTGCGACCTTTTTGATAGCCAACGCCTGTGCCTCAGCTACACTACTATATATAAGTATTAAAGATTTGTCTATTTTACCCACAAAGCGCGACCTTGTCAAGTCAGAATTGTACCCATTGAACCTGGCTCCGCAATCCATTACCACGGGCTCTTTGGACTTGATTCTTCTTGCAGTGGGTCTTGCGTGTGGCATGCTTGCATTGGCCCCGGAGGCCACTATGGTCTCAAATGCGGACGCCTCTGCTCCGCGCTTCTCCAGAAGAAGGTCTATCTTAAGAGATATGTCCTTTTCGCGCTCACCCTGCTTGATACCCTTGATGACCTTATGCAAAACACCTTTTGCAATGTTAGATGCCTTTCTTATATAAGCTATCTCCTGGGCATCCTTTATGATGCGAAACTTCTCTATAAGCTGAAATACCGGGCAGAACTTGAAACCCCTCGCACTGCCTATGACCTCTGCTTCTTTAACTGTCAGGTGATCAGACTCAAAACCTACTCTTTTTAGCCGGGCATTCCTGATAAGGCCGGTGGTCTTCTTTAGAAGGCCTTTGGGCCCGGTAACCAGTGAAAAATACGGCGCCTCTTTTTCTGCCTGTTCCATATATCTGAAATCGGTTATGATAAAACAATCGGTTAAAGATATAAGGCAGTATGAGTCGGTCCCACGAAAACCGCTCATATAATATATATTTGAGGGGTTAGATATGAGGAATGCATCCACCCTAAGGCAGCGCAGACTGCGCCTTAGTCTCTGAATACGATAGTTGGCTTTTACCATTAGAGGATATTTATATAAGGCCTGCCGCGGCCTGTAGACCCAGGATGTAACTACGCGGGCCAAAGCCGGATATCTGGCCTGATGCCACAGGCGCTATTAACGATGTGTGTCTGAACTCCTCGCGTGCATATATATTGGACAGGTGTACCTCCACGGCAGGGATCTCGATGGCGCTTATGGCATCCCTTATCGCAACGCTGGTGTGTGTATAGGCAGCGGGATTGATCAAAACAGCGCTGAAACCCGACTGCTTAGCGTCCTGGAGTTTCTGGACGATCTCCCCTTCGTGGTTGGACTGGAATAAGTCGACCTCAACGCCCAGCGCACCTGCCTCTTTCTCAAGCGAGCTATTTATCTCATCCAAGCCCGTCTTACCGTAGATATCAATCTCCCGTTTTCCCAGGAGATTCAGGTTTGGGCCGTGAATAACTAATATCTTCTTCATCCCGATAGACTCCTTTATATATTCTTACTGCTACCATAAATAAGTTTAACTGCGCAATATTAATTTGTCCCGCCAGACCATCTTTTGCAGGGAGTCTAACGGGATAAATATCTCATTTACCCCTTTTTCTCAGGTAATTCCGCTTCATCAACCAACATGATAGGTATACCATCCCTGACCGGGTAGCGCCTGCCACACTGGCTGCATACGATCTTCTCGCCTTCCTCTGTTACATCTGCCTTGCAGGCAGGGCAGGCGAGTATCTTAAGTAATTCACCGTCTATCATTTTAAGTCTCCCATATTAAAGGTGAACAGATTTTTTTTCAATGCGTATATGATGCCTCCGATAATGCCAAAGGTAATCAAGCTGGCCAGAAAAAGGATAGATATGGCAAAGGCCTGCTCAGGCAGCATATAGCTCTTAAGCATGTAGACAAAGGCACCTTCACGTATCCCCAGGCCATTAAGAGATGGTATGAGGGACATAACACCGACGATTGGAACAACTATAAAGAAAATCCCCAGGCCCACACCCGTTATGCCGACAGCTTTTGAAAAAAGAAACACCGATACCGCCATTGTCATCTGCGTCAGCACAGAGAGCCCGAAACTCCAGAGCAAGATCATCTTATGCTTAGAGTATATATGCAGGAATCCATACCCCTGTCTGAGCCTTTTCTGCCACAGCTTTTCCTTAAAGGGTTCGAGTATAAAGGCGAGGTATTTTACGGTATTCTTATGCATAAGGAGCCACAAGAGCCCTATGCATGAGAAAAACAGTATATATATCAGCGCGATCATGGGCTTGCTGTCTATGCGATGACTGTAAAATAAGAGCGTGACAGCCGGGATCAGCGTAAATGGGATCATTGCCAGAAATCTGTCCATAAATACGCCTGCAAAGGCAGCTGCTTTCTTATCCACCTTCTTGCCGGCATAGTATGCCTTGACCAGATCCCCGCCAATCGAAGTGGGAAGAAAATTGTTAAAGAAGTATCCTATAAATGTAAGGTATAGGGCCTCTTTTGCAGAGAGGTGTATGCCCTGCACAGAGATCACCTTTTGGAGCCTTATGCCTATAGCAAGTACTGCAAATAGAAATGTGAAGAAGCCCAAGAGCAAAAATCCCCTGTCAGCGTTTGCGATGGTCTCCACTATATCTGGTAACTTATCGCGTAGGAGCCAGAGGATAAGGCCTATAAGCGTGAAACTGATCGCAATTCTGACAAACAGAAACAGCTTATTTTTCATAGGGGATAATATATCATATAGTATTAGTAATGTAAAGCGAAAATACACCAAGTATTGGAGACGTTTACCAACTTGTTCGGGAACCTGCCTGTCCTCCGAAGCCCGACCGTATATTCCTCGTAAAAAGGGCGTAGGGGGATCCAGAATCTGTTCGGGAAACTGTCTTGCAAAATCAGGCACTTTTGTTGCTGGCAATAACAGGAAGGACAAGACAGGTTCGTGCTTGGAAACGGGACAGGTTCGTGCTTGGATTGGTAGACGTCTCCAAAATTAGGAGGCTTGTTGCTCGTCGAGGAGTTTGGGGTCCTGGGGTTTTTGTGTCTCTAGGGAGGAGATGGAGCCTTTGATGGAGCCGATGATCTGGCGATATTCGGTGGATGCGTTTGAGAGCATGACCTGTGCTCTTTCGACCTTATTTTCGAGTATCTCGCTCATCTGCTCAAGGTTTCTCTTGATGTCTATCAGGTAGTGGGATAGGTTCTCCACATCTATGGAAGAGGCGTATTGAAGATGCAGGCTGAAAAACATCAAAAGATACGGCAGGAGCATGCTGTATGAGACGAGCATGACATTCTTGGAATACGCTGCTAGCTGGGCCTCCTTGCATAAGGAATACGCCGAATCAGGTATAGAGGCTATTGCCCAGGGGGCCGTGGTGCTGGGATCGAGATATTGGCTCACCTCAGAGACCCTCTTTATGACCTCTTTCTTTATCTGGTTTGTGAGACGCTCTATCTCCTTGGCATCTTCTTCTTTAGCCAGCGTCTCAAGGAGTTCGGTAGATGGCCATTTCGAGTCTATGGGCATGATCTTCTTGTTGGATAGGATGAGGCCAAACTCGACCTCCTTGCCCTTGACCCTGAAATTTGTCCGTATCATATCCGGTGGGAAGATACTTAGTGCCTCCTTCAGGATATTCTCACCTGCTATGCCTTTCAGCTTTGTGCCGGCAATGATATTCTCCAGCCTCTTTAAGGACTTGAAGTTCTCTTCTTCTACCTTCTTTGATGCCTCGTAGTGGTGCCTTACACCTTCGATGGCACGCAGGGTGTTCTCAAGGTTTAGCTGTATCTTATCCGAGGTCTTGGAGTCACTGCACATAAGGTCCTTGAGTTCCTGGACCAGCTGATTATTAAACTTCTGGTTGTTCTGTATCGTACCTGCCAGAGACTTTAATGCGCCGACATCCGAGAACAGAGCCATGCCTTCCTTTGGGAAGATATCCTTCCTGCCCTTTGATAAAAGCAGGATCATGACCGCAGAAACCATGATTACGACAAGGGAAAGCGCTGAAATTATAACTATCGCTGCAATACTCATTCTGCTTCTTTCTTCTTACTGGATTCCAGGTATTTCATGCGAAGGTTATAGAGCATGCCTTCGAGGACCTTCTCCTCATCCGGCTTAAGATTACCCTTGGTCTTCTCCTTTATCATGCCGAGGGTATCTATCATATACTTTGCCTGATTCAGATTGGGTTCTTTCTTATTGCTGACGGGGTGGGGTATCTCACCCAGGGAGATGAGCGCCTGCATACTCAGACCTGTAATGAACATAGAAAAGTCATTACCAGCGTCTTTGAGCGCCTCGTCTATTTGTTTCTCTTCTTCGGGTCTCTTATCTTCTTCTGACATGTCCTATATTATACCTCAAAGGCGGCATCGAACGCAAGCACTTGTTATCAGAGCAATCCTGCGGCCTTTAGCTGGGTAAGCAGCGCCGGCATCGCCTCTTCGCAAGCGGTCTCCCCGGCCTTTATGATCTCTCCGGCCCTGTCAAAGGCCATCTGGTCGATCTCCTCGCTCATATGGACCCTTACTGCGTAATCCGCCTCTTTTGACTGGAATCTATTCAGCTCATTGCCGATTATCTGTATGGATTGAAAGACGACCTGAAATATATTGGAGACCCGGCCCTTCTGAACACAGAAACCCACATCGATTGCAATTATGAATTTGGCGCCCATCCTCCTCGCAACAGCTGACGGGACAGAACTCTTTAAGCCGCCATCTACGAGCAGCCGGCCGTCAACACGCACCGGGATGAATATACCCGGTATGGAACAGCTTGCCCTGATGACCCTGGCCAGGTCGCCTGAGGTATAGACTACCTCTTCACCGTTTTCAATGTCGGTTGCCACCACAGCAAGCGGGGTCTTCAGATCGCTGAAACCCTTCTCCTCGATCGACTCCTTTATCATCTTCTGAAGGTTCAGTCCTTCCAGAAAACCCATCTTTGACATCACGAAGTCCGCAAGCTGCCACCAGCTTGTAGCAAGGGCCTTCTCTTCGATCCTGCCAAGCGGCATACCCAGTGCATAGACAGCACCGATCAATGAGCCTATACTTGTACCGACTACGAGATCTATTGGAATCTTATTGCGCTTCAAGACCTTGAGCGCGCCGATATGCGCCAACCCCCGCGCTGAACCACTGCCCAGGACAAGCGCTGTCTTTGTATCCATCATCTCATGCCTCATCTTATAATCATACTGGCATATCCAACCACGGCACTGAAATCACCTGTTGTCTCACCGCTCGTCTGATACTTCACCAGCTCAGCAGTTTCTGCACCCAGTATTTTAGCCGCGATTACCATCACAGCAGCGGATATAGATCCACACATGCTGATATTATGCTCCTCAACCTTGTCCAGCAATTCTCCTGCATCGAGCCGCAAGACAGCATCTATGGCGATCTTGTCTTTCTTCACTGCCATACCTTGAGGCTCGTAATGGGTCATGTCACCACTTGCTATTATTAACGCGTCTTTATCAGAGGACTTGATGCTCGAGGCTATGGCATTGCCAAGCTCATTATATTTATCCAATCCCCCGGACCCTAAAAGTATTGGCACTATCTTAAAATCTTCCTTAAAATACTGGATAAACGGCAGCTGTACCTCAAGACAATGCTCGCCGTCATGCGCTTTCTCATCTATATCGATAAGATCGGTTGATTTAGAGATCATGCCTGCAAGCTCGCTATCCACTTCGACATCGCCCAAAGGTGTGCGCCAGCTTCCTCTATTATATAGGGAGAAGTTGGCTCCAGTGCCGGTATGGTTTGGGCCTAAGAGAACAACAGTAGGGGGTATCTCTATCCTTGAAAAGACTGCCCCGGCGCACGGGCCGGAAAAGGGATATCCTGCATGGGGGGATATGACACCGATCGCTTTTTCTTTCTGCGCATCTTCATCTACCATCGAGGCGATCATCTCTTTAAGCGCCTCGGCAGAGGCAGGGTAAAACTGGCCGGCTGCCGTGGGCTCCCTGACCATCATTGGCTTTCTGCTCCTAAAACGCTGTTGATTATCTTTATTGCGCGTCTTATATCGTCGCCGCCGGCTTTTTTATGGGCCTCGATTATCTTCATTACCGAAGTGTTCAGATAAGGTTTAAGCAGGGAGAAATCGAAATCACCCTGGCCCGGGGCAAGATGGTCTATCGTGCCTTTTATATCGTGTAGGTGTATACCTGCCATGGAAGAGGCGTACTTCTCCAGAAAGTCTTTATGCTTTCCAAAACCCAGGATATCAGATACCTCTGCGTGGCCTACATCATGCCAGTAGGCAACCGTTGACCCCTTGAATTTCTTTAAGATAAGGCCTATCTCTTCCAGGGACGGTATCTCCATATAATAGAATCTGTTCTCTATGCCGAGCGTGATGCCCGCAGCTTGCGCAAAAGGACAAAGCTCATCAAGGCTCAATAACGTCTTATCGAAATGTTTCTTAATCAGTGAGCGCCTCTGCAGGATCATGGAATCCCTGATCTCATCAAACTCATCAGTGCCCATCTGGCCATCTTCATAGAGCGCGGTAAGCCTGCGGGTCGAATCCTTTATCTCTACCTTGCCGCAGTGCAAAACGACCGCCTCTGCGCCAAGCCTTGCGGCCGCCTCGATAGTCTTCTTTGTAAAGTGGATTCCCTTTTTTCTTATCTCATCGTCGAGAGCAGACAACGAGTAGGCATCTGGGGAGGCATCGCCCGGGCTTAAACTTTCAGGAATCGGGCAAAAGTTGTGCAGGCTCTTCACCTTTATCAGGCCTTGATCGACCAGCGGCGCGACGCCGTCTACGATATCCTCTGTCAGCTTAAAATTCAGCTCGACGCTGTCGAAGCCATAAGAGACTATCTCATCCATTATTGACTTTGCGTCGTCATGTCTCCAGGCGTTCCATGAAGTAGATATGGCAAGATCAATCATCGTTCTTAGGGATTGTTATTGATATAACACAGCTGTTGAGCGTAAAATACCTGTTGGCAGCCTGTATGACCTCTTGAAGGTTAAGGCCCTTTATCTTGTCGGGGTAATGGCGGTAGGAATCAAATCCAAGACCGTAGAGTTCATCGAGGGCTGTACGTAATGCAAATGAGCCCGCTGTCTGAAGCGCTACTTCGTGCTTGACGATAAGCTCTTTCTTGGCGGAATCCACTTCTTCCTGAGTAATGCCTCCGTCACATACCTTCTTTATCTGGGCAATGATCTCATCCTTTACAATATCTATGTTGGGCGGGGCAGTGGCAGCATAGAATATAAAACTACCCGTATCCATGCCCGTCATCCCAAAGGCGCCCAGGGTGTATGAGAGGCCTTTCTTATGGCGGATGCTTGTATAGAGCCGGCCCGCCCCTCCTGAGAAGGCGGAGGAAAGTATCTGCAAGGGGTATCTTGAGGGGTCTTTAATGCCTGCACTCCTGAAACCTATCATAGCCACTGCCTGCTGCTTGTCCATCTTCTTATTGACCTCTACTGCCCCGTCGATATCGGCAAGCTTTACATCCTTTAATCTCGGCGGCTTCTTTTTCCTTACACCCTTAAGACTCGATCTCATCCACTTGTAGGCCTTTTTCGGGTCGATGTCGCCGCAGATAGATACAACTATATTGGAGCCAACGCAATGGGATCTATAAAAATTGATTATCTGCCTGCGCGTGATCTTCTCTACAGAGCTGCGTCTCCCTTTGGAGATCATGCCGTATGGGGAGTTAGGGAAAAGTTTGGCTCTAAGCCTCTTTTCTGTCGAGGCAAAGATATCATCCTCTAAAAGGCCTATCTCGGCCAGGACCCTCTCCTTCAAAACCCTTAGCTTCTTCTTATCAAAACGCGGGTGGCTCAGGACCTCGCCGAGCAGAATGAATCCTTTCTTTGCGTCTTTGGCCAGTATGTCCAGTGAAAGGCCTAATGTATTATTTGAGCTGTAAGTGCTGATAGCCCCGCCGAGCGATTCAACCATGGAATATACCTGCTCTTCGGTATGCGAGGATGTACCTTTGAGCAGCATGTCCGCGGTAAGGTTCGAGATACCGTTGTCCTTCTTGTCTTCTGCGCGGAGGCCGCCCATCATACAGACACGCACCGATACCAGAGGAAGGCTCTTGTCTTCAGTGATGAGCAGCCTTATGCCGTTTCTCAGGGTCTTCTTAATAACGGTCCTTTGCTGGGCGGTCCTTGCATGGGCCTTTGCCTTCTCCTCTGTCTCCTTGATCGCAGACGGCACAAGCACAACAGTGGTCATGCTCTCAGGCCTCAGGTACTTCTTTGCAGCATCCATCACATCATGAGGCGTTACAGCACTCACGCCTTCTACGTAACGCCTTGAAAAATCCATATCCTGCGTCAATAGCTGGCTTGCACCCAGATCATCTGCCTGCGACGACTGTGTCTGCCTGCTAAAGATATATGAACTTAAGACCTGATTCTTTGCCTTCTTAAGATCCTTCTTCTTCAAAGGCGAGGTCTTTAATTTCTCAATATCCCTGAGGATCTCTTCTTTGACCCTATCCTTGTTGGCAGGATCAAAGGCCGCTGATATCAAAAATATGCCGGGGTAGAACGGGGTATAGTTTCCTACCCCTATATCGTATACGAGGTTTTGCCTGTGACGCAGATTTCTATAAAGTATCGAGGAGTTACCTTCTCCCAGGAGTATAGCAAGGGTATCGAGCGCATAAAGATCGGGGTCTCTCAAGTCGACCGAGTGAAATGCGATCCTCATATATGACTTTGAGATGGCATAAGGGGCCTCTTTGTATCTGGGTGTAAGCTGTCTCGGTTCCTGCGGCAGGGCCGGTATGGAAAAGGCCTTTCTCGGTAAAGAACCAAAGGTCTTCTCTATCTCATTCTTGACAAGGCCGGGATCGAAATCGCCGACGACCACCAGCACCATCTTATCGGGAATATATGTTTCGGCATAATAGGCCTTTAGGTCTTCCGGTGTCAGGCGGTCGAAGATGCCTTCGTAGCCTATTATCGGGTTGCGGTAGGGGTGGATCAGGTATGCCGTCTCCCAGAGCCTGCGTGAAAGGTACTTGGCCGGATTATCCTGGGTAAACTGCATCTCCTGCTTTATGACGTTCTTCTCTTTTTCAAACTCATCATTATCAAATTTGGGATCGGATACGATATCGTAGAATATGCCCAGAAGCGGCATGATATTATCATTTGGGCCTTCTATCTTGAATGCCGTATAGTCGTATGTGGTGTAGGCGCCGATATCCGCACCATAAGATTTTATCTGGCTGGCTATCTCCTGGGCATCCTGCGTAGAGTTGCCCTTGAAGATCATATGCTCTATAAGATGGGTAATGCCGGAACCGGTAAATCTACCCTCTGTGGCAGAGCCTGCGCGGATAAACAGCGATGCTGCAAAGGTCGGCGTCCGGTGGTCTTCCTTCAGGATTACGGTAAGGCCGTTTCTGAGAACGGTCTTTGCAGCAAGGTTCTGGGCGAGGTCTATATCTGCATATAGCTTTGCATGGGGTGAGAAAAAAAGGGCTGTTAATGTAATCACTGAGATAGTTATTATAATAACAGCCCTATGCAACATAATATATCAGTACCGTTTCTTCTTTTTTGCTTCGCGCTGCTTGCGGCGTTTCTTCACGCTGGGTTTCTCGTAATGCTTACGAGCCTTGATCTGTCTGATTATGCCTTCTCTCTCTATCTTCTTCTTAAACCTGCGTAGCGCCTTCTCAAGCGGCTCATTATCTCTTACGTCCACTTTGGGCACGCTAATACACCCCCTCTTCAACTACATTTTTTAGAGTATGATTATAACACAAATACATATTTTGTCAAGCGGCCAACTGGTTTTACTCTTTACGTATACGTGTAAAGTCCCACGGCCGTCTATATTTCGAATAAAACGTTTCATCCGGCAACAGTGGCAACGAAGTGTTAAAATAATGATTGAAAATAAGACGAAACGTATTCACCGGCGTAATAGTATCATAGAGAAAATTTGTCTCACCGGGAAGAAAGAATGCATTCAGGATAGCTGTTCTTGCTTTCAGATAATCCCCCCTTGGTGAGTTTTTTAGTATTGGTCCGTGGTCAGATTGAAGAATGATTATGGGGGGTGTTTTGGACTTGTCCAATATAGTCTGAATGGCCGCTTTTATCTTTTTCGTTATAAAAATTAACTGGTCAATATATTGATCTTTTTCGCCCCATAAATGTTTATGGAACTCAAACTGATTAGAGATATAAGCATGTCGTTTTATGTTTCCTTCACGGTCAAAAAGATATGGATGATGAGGAGGTATCATGTGCATAAACACAAATTTAGGGCCTTCCCATTCCGCAACAGTCTCAAGCATACTGAATGCATGCAAATGCGAAGACACCAAGTCCACCTTCACTGGCTCCTCCCAAAAACGCAGGATTGTCGTTGAAACAAGCTGCCGCATAAAGTCATCCTGAAAAATGTTCTTTTCGCAGTATATCTCGATATCAGCAAATGGATTTGAGTGGGTAGCGCCCCAGGTAGAGTCAAAATGCACATAACGGTACCCCGCTGCTTTAAGAAACTGCGATACTTTATTTTTTTTGATCATCGCATATGCAATTTCTCGATCGCAAGAATCCTTTCCAAGTAAATCGCTTAAGTTATTTATGTACTGGTAGTTCAATGAAGATGCCAAGGAGAGATATGTCCATACAAAGTTAGTCCTGCTTTTCGAAGCGACATAAAATCCCTTCTCTTGGAGGAAAGCGGTAAATTCACTATTATCATACCCGAAATATTCTTTCAAAATATCATCTCTCCCATACCCATCAAGTATGATGTAATAAATATCCGGCATTTGATCTGCATGACCCTCACTAACCATAGGGACCTCTTGACTCTGCCGGGGAAAAATGCCCGATATTTTAAACCTATGCACAACGATATTCGCAACAGAAAAGAAAAATAGTGCCGCCATAATAACATTCATTATCTTTGTTAAATTAAACAGCTGCCTTCGAGTCTTTACGATACAGACAACCATGGCCGCGGTAAAGAAAAAGTACGCCATCATAAGTGGCCAAAACAGGTCCTGGTTTTGATGTTGGATAAACCGTCCTGTTATCTCATTTGCTGCCCCCATGTCTTTTACAATCCATTCGCTAAGAAGCTGATGCGTATGGCCGTAGGAAAAAAATACAAACAGAAACAGAGAGATGATCAATCCACTCTTTACGATATCTCTCATAAGCAGTCCCAGGGAAAGCCAAACAAGCAAAGTAGAAACAAGCGTAATCGCTAGGGGGAAGGCAATAGATGACGCTGGCATGATATCAATATTATGAGCATACAAAAAAATGATGGGGTATAATGCCATAAATATCGGATGAATCACGAAAGGTTTTTTTACACTCAAGAATCTTTTCTCCTCATCAAATAGATTACTCGTTGCGAATCTTCTACATTTCGAAATTCCTCAATCATAAAGAATTTCTGGAAATCGCGTTCGAATGCCAACTGGGTATAATCAGAAAAGATATCGTCCCGGTTCCGCAGGAGCCTCTGAGCCTGCGAATCTTCCTTGGGAACAAATTCAATGATCAAAAAATGACAGATGCGGCTGAAAAAGTAGGCGATATTCTCAAAAGGAAGATTGTGAGAAATTGATAGATGATGAACCAAGGCTAATGCCAACGCCGTATCCGCTTGCCTGCGTTCAAACAGCGACATCCGCTCACAATTCTGCCAGCCAATACCCGGACTCGGATTAGCGACATCAAGCAGTAAAGGAAGAATGCGTATCTCATCCCTCTCAAGGCAATTGCGGTAATGCCTTTCCACGCAAGCAGGATCTATATCAAACGAAAGCACTGACATTCCTTTATCAGCAGCAATCTGGCTGAATATCCCAACATTAGCTGCGATGTCCCACACGCAGCGCGAACCAGCCTGCTCGAGAAATGTGGCAACAATACGCTTTTTATTCTCAAACGCCGACAACGAATAATTTGTATCTTCATAGTAATTGGCCCATTCCGTCCTTCCTGGCTCCCATTTCAGCTGTTTCGTTGTTGACTCCAGACTATCAATCAGGCCAAGCAATGCTAACCGGCTCATACTTCGACTACCTACCTTAACCGACCGTGTAGAAAAATACTGCTGGCTTTTAGCGTGTATGTGGATATGAAACAAGAGCGAAGGCAGAAACCACGTATAGAAAGGAAGTAAAGCACTCGCTAGATCCAGAGGAATTCCATCTATATGTACTCGCAGCAATTGACTGAGACGAATGTCTCTATGTTGCATCAATGCTAAAGGAGCGAGAAAATGCTGGCAAAACTGCCTGTAGGCAACCCATGGCTTACCTTTTTGGTATATTTCAAACGATAGAGTATCAATCAATATCGCTTTTCCGTTTCGAAACTGGATATTATACGCACTGCAATCCTTTAGCGACATACCGAATTCGAGAGCAGCCTTTTGAATCTTAATTGTAAGGAGTGCGGCTGTTTTCAACTGGCTGAAACACCACTCGTAAGGATATGAAATAAACGGTAATAACTCAGGCTTTATCACAGTATACGCCTCTTCTGATTGCCTCATCCCAATATCACATTCCTTATGCGAAATGAGCATACCACGATCCACAAGGTAGGAGTAAAGTCCAGAACGCATAAAATGTACATTCTGTTCCTTATAGCAAGCGTTTACCTGCCGGTATAACTCGCCGTCTTTATAAAAAAGGAAGCCGCTGGGGTCACGAAAAGAGCCCGCGACCTTCCCATGTATTCCTGCTCCTTTCATTGCTTCTTCTCTCTGCAAAAAAGATTTTTGAAGAAAAGCTTAATATTTGACCAAAACAGTTTCATCGCAAGCGCTCCTCCAAGCAACACTCCGATAAGAATCTGGAGAATATAACTCCCACTTCCCGGATCAAGATACGCATAAACATTCTTGCTACTAAAAAGTATACCACAGAATACCATGAATATGATTCGGATCTTCCGCTTCATAACTTCCTCCTGCATTTGTGGGTTATACTATCTTAAAAGGTAGTTTAGCAAAGAATCTGCTGAATTCATAGTTTTTTTTGAGTGGGACTAAAAATAAAATGCATTGGCCATAACCCTTTGTATTATAAGGAGTTGCTGGGGGGTGAAACGGTCCCTACTTTTCGAAGGAGATGGTGAGGCGAAGGGTAAGGTGGTCTTCCTTTATGGACTCATGGAACGGGGGAAACGGCGATGCGCGGTTTATGCCTGATAAGGCGTGCCTTCTCAGGATGGGGTTTGCGGTAGAGCCGTCATCCAGAACCGTGGCATTAAGAAGCCTTCCGTCTCTTGCAAGAATAAACAGGAGGCTCACCTGCCCCTCCATAAAGTAATAGGGCTTATTGGCATTTGCAGCCTTGTATATCTTTGACCTTACGGCATTGTAATAATCAAGATATGCAGGCTCATCCGTAAGGTCCTTCTCTTTATGCGAGATAAGGACTTTTTCATCAGAGGTGATATGCCTTAAGAAATCCTCCTTCTTTATCTCAAGAGGCTTGAGCTGCGGCTTCTCCATTGATGTTAAAACACGCGGCGCAGGTTTCTTTGCGCCCTTCTTTCTGATATCAGCGGAGGCGTCCTTGGCAATCTTGGGAGCTGAGGGTTTCCTCAGCCTCTGTTTCTTATCTATCAACTCTGAGATAGGCGGAGCCTTCCTGATGGGACGGTAGACGAGCTCCGACTTCTTTGTGATCTTCATCATCTGAAGATGCCTGAAAGAAGGCCAGTTGTAGAGTATCAACAGGTGAAATATCACCGAGGCGATCAGGGTATTTCTCAGGATCCGGTCAGATAACATATTTTTCCTTTGCCATATTATAATACCCACCCGCTCGCGCTGTCAAGTGTTTAGGGACGCACCCTGAGCACGAGTACTCGTGCTCAGGGTGCGTCCCTGACTAACAATTAGAATGTGAGGGTGAGACCTCCTTCGAACTGGCGCTCGGGTGCAGGATAAAAGGTCTCCGCAGTGCCAGCAGCGTTTGTTACGCCGTAGGGATAATATTTTTTGTCAAGGATGTTCTTTATCGAGCCCCATATGCTGGCAAACTTATAGGTATAACCGAGCTTGGTATTGAGTGTCGCATAATCCTTCAGCTTTGCGGCTATATTGTTCTGATCGCTTATCTTGTAACTGGAGCCTATATAATTCGCGCCTATAGTCCAGAAGAGCTTCTCTATCGGCGTAATAGTTATGCCGGCCGATATCTTGTTCTTCGGGACAAGCGGAACCTGGTTTCCCGCGTATATACCACCCTTAAAAAAAGACTCTTGTAGTGTCCAGTTTATGAAAGGCTGCAACTTCCCTTTCAGCAGATCAAATTGAGCCTCCACCTCAAGTCCATAGTGGCGCACCTTTGGGCTATAATTTGAATTCTTAAATGTCGAGGGGTTGTAATAGATCTCGTTCTTTACATCCATAAGAAAGACGTCGGCGTTCAACCTGAGCCATTCGAAGCTGACATCCTTTACGCCTATCTCATAGCTCATTCCCTGCTGGTATGTTATATCGGAATTAAGCCCCCCGTATTCTGTGCCCCAAAAGACACCCTTATTCTGGTAGTACTCCTCGGTGTTTGGAAATCGGAAAGACCTTTCGATATCCACATAGATCTGGGACTTATCATTGTATTTATAGCCGCCTCCGAAATTAAAGGCCGCGGTTTTTAGTTTCTTTGTATCGTGATTGACAACCAGCCTTTTCTGCTTAAATGTGTAATCCGCCCACTCGCCGCGCGCGCCGGCATTGGCTATGAACCTCTTTGAAAATTTGAGGTTGTCGTGCGCGTAAAAGCCTATGGTCTCCTTGTAGATATCTGTCTCATCCTGCTGCTGGTTGAGACGGTTTCCGCTTAAGGTCTGATCCTTGGTGTGAAGATAGTCGATACCCATGGTAAGATTATTGTCTATCTTCTTCCACAAGATCTTGGTCTCAAGTTTCGGCCGCAGTTCATACGTAGTAGTATGGTGGCATGTCTCATACTGTCCGTATTGCGAGACGCTTAAACCCTTGGTGCGGCGCTCCCTAAATGTGGCAGCAACTGAAGCCCTTATCTGGTTGTCGCCAAAGGAAAATATAGTCCTGGGCTCTGCGGTTACAAACATATCGGATGTAAAGCCCCTGTCGTTGGGGTATACCGTGCCGCGCCTTCCTATCTCCTCAATCTCGCTCAGGTAGAGGGCGCCTGGCATGCCGTAGTGGTCTCGGTGGTAACCCGAAGAAAGGTTCAGCTCAAACATGTCTGTCGGTGAAAATGTAGCGCGCCCAAAATAGTCACTGGCCCAATAATCGTTGTTTGCCCTGTAGCCGGAGGTATCAGTATTGGAAAAGCTGAAGAAATAGTCCAGATGCATAAGCCTCTCCGTCTCTTCGCCCTTCAAGATTTGCTTGAGCTGCTTGTCCAACATGCCGCTGATATTCGTATACTCCTTGTGGTACTGGTAACTGCCCAGTTCACCGGCAACAACCACCTTTGGTTTTTCGGTCCTGCCTTTTTTTGTAATAATGTTTATAACACCTGCGGAGGCATTGTCGCCATATAAGACCGTAGAGGGGCCTGGTACCATCTCTATCCTCTCTATACTATTAAGGTCTATCTGTCCCCAGTCCACTCCGGATAGGTCTACCTGGTTGGTCCTCCTGCCGTCTATCAAAACGAGCACATTAGAGGGGCTCGCTTCACCGAAGCCCCTGATATCCACAACAACGCCCTTGGGGTTGCCCAGATAATCAGAGACGACCGCATTGCTCTTATCCTGGAGCAGCTCGGGCAGGGACTGCGCGCTGGAGGCCTCGATATCATCCTCTGTTATGATAGTCACGTTCCTGCTTACATCTGAAAAAGACTCCTCTGCCCTCCATGGGGTAACCACAATGGGCTCAAGCTCAAATGAACTCTTTTCTTCTTCAGCAAAGGCATATCCGCAAAACAAAAAACACAGAATAACCACTGATACTCTTCTCATATTTCCCTCCCTTAATAGAAAGGCCCTTGACACCTATGGCGTCAAGGGCTGCACCCTGATTTTCCCGCATAGCGGGATGTCTTTACCCTTTTATGGCGGTAGTCGCCCTCTGCAGAGGCTATACCTTCATATATACAGGCAGGTCTTCTGACTCTTGGCTAAATACCTACTCGCCTAACCTTCCCAGCCCTGAGGGCCAGTGGTCTAATAGGCTTTCGTTCCAATCACAGCGGCGGGACCGTATACGATTCCCTGCTCTTTTTAAAGCAGGCCACGTATTTCCCTTTTTGTGGATCTCTTTACCTGTATCTATATTAAATGATATTATACTGTTTTATCCGTTTATGTCAAGAAACATTTAAGGGCGGCTCCTGGCTATAGGAACCACGAGGGGGCTGCCGGGAAGCGCCTTCTCGTTTACAAGAACAGTGGCGCCGAAAATCTTCTCGATGGTATCGTATTTGAGAATATCCTTCGGTGGCGCAAAATCTGCTACCTTACCTTTATCTAACAAAATGATCCTATTGCAATACTGTGAAGCCAGATTAAGATCATGCAGAACGCACACCACGGTGAGCTGCCTCTCCCTTTTAAGGGATCTAACGAGCTCGAGTATCTCCATCTGGTAACCTATGTCCAGGTGAGCGGTCGGTTCATCGAGCAAGAGAATTGCCGGGTCCTGCGCCAGCGCCTTTGCGATGAGGACCCTTTGCCTTTCGCCGGCGCTCAACTCATCTATCGGCCGCTCTATGAAATCCTTTAAATCCGTAAGCTCCAGGACATGGTCGACCATCTTCAGATCATCCCCGGTCTCTGAATTGAACAGACCTATATATGGGGTGCGGCCCATAAGCACAATATCCTTGACCGTAAAAGAAAATATGCTCCTTAAGTCCTGACCGACCATAGCAAACCTTCTCGCCATCTCGGTGCTATTCAACCTGTGGACATCTTTGCCTTCAAGAAAGACGCCCCCGCCGGACGGAGACAAAATATGGGTCATGGTCTTAAGGAGGGTGGTCTTTCCTGCCCCGTTTGGGCCGATAATGCCTACAAACTCACCCTTCTCTATTGAAAAAGAGACCCCATCGATTATTGTTCTGCCACTGTAGCCGCTCTTTAAATCCTTTATCTCCAAAAACGCCATTATTCACTCTCCCGATTAACGGAACTGCGGCCTTCTTGCCTTTTTGAGAAGTATAATAAAAAATGGCCCGCCCACAATAGCTGTAATCACGCCAATAGGAATCCCCATAGGGGACATCAGCTTTCTGGCCAATATGTCGCATAATATCAGGAATGTGGCCCCGCAAAGAGCAGAAGCCGGTATCAGGCTGCGATGATCGGGCCCGACCAGCCTTCTTGTAACATGCGGAATAATAAGTCCGACAAAACCTATCAGGCCGCATACTGAAACTACGGCGGCTGTTATCAATGATGATATTGCAAAGAATATGATCTTTATCCGCTCTACATTCAAACCCATTGCAATGGCCTCTTCCTCGCCCAGGCTCATAATATTGAGGTTTCTTGCCAGGAGGATGCTTATTGCAATACCGAAAATAGAGACAACGGATACGATGGTAAGCAGCTTCATATCGAATATCTGTGTATTGCCCAGGAGCCACCAGAGCGAACTGTGCATACCTTCTGTCTCCATCGTTGAGACAACAAACATAATAAGTCCGGACAGCATGGCGGCAACTATTACACCTGAGAGCAGGAGATCCTCGGTCCCTACCCTTGCCGCTTTCTTGGATATAAAATATACAAATAAGGTGGCCAGGATGCCCCCCAGGAAGGCGAAGAACGGCAGCGAGTAACTGCCTCCGGCCAGAAGGCTCACCCCTGAAGCAATAGCCACAACAGCGCCAAGGCCGGCACCGCTTGATATGCCCAGCACGTAGGGGTCTGCCAGCGGGTTCTTGAGCAGGCCCTGTAGTATTGCACCGACGACTGCCAGCGACGCACCCGCAATGCCTGCCAGGATGATCCTCGATAATCGCAGCATCAATATGGCGCGAAAGTCCTCGCTAAAGATCTCAGAAACCGGCACAGAAACGCTACCTATCATAATAGCTGCCGCTGATGCCAGAAGCAGCAGAAAGAGAAGCAAAATCATGACATTTGGAGCCTTAATCCTCATAGAACCTCTCATGAAGCATCAACAGGCCTTCATCTACCCTTGGTCCGGGCCGTAATATAATATCTGGATTCAAATCTGAAAACACCCTGTCATTCTTTACAGCATCTATAGCGCTGAAACCGATTCTTTTTGCAAATTTATCATCAACCCATTCGCGGTTCTTCATGTATGTCAATATGATTACTTCCGGGTCCTGAAAGACAACCTCTTCCGGATCTATCTTTGCATACGAGCGATTGAGGCCTTTTGTGATATTTATACCACCTGCAGTCTCTATCATATCATTTATAAAAGAGCGGCCCCCTACACTCATAACAGGGTCATGCCATATCTCAACATATACCCTGGGCCTCTCTTCTTCAGTTACGCCGGAAACCGCGCTTTTTATACGTCTTATTGTATCCTTGATTCTGTTTACTATAGATCTCGCCTCTCTCTCTTTGCCCGTTATTGAGCCTATCTCTTCGATAGACTCAATAAGTTCATTCAAACTTATCGGGTCCACTATAAGGTACTTTATCTTAAGGTCGCCTAGTGCCACCCTAAAATACTCCTGCTCCATACCGGTCAAAAGCACCAGGTCAGGTTTGATGCTTATGATCTTTTCTATATCAGGGTTGCTAAAAGAACCTATATGCTCTTTCTCTTTTGCGGCCGGAGGCCAACTGCAGTAAGTTGATACACCAGCTATCTCGTCATCGAGGCCCAGAGCAAAGAGTATCTCGGTAGTCGCCGGAGTAAGCGATATGATCCTTTTTGGTAGTTCCTGTGCCCACAGCCTGCCTGGTGAAATGACCATGCACGCTATAGATAGAAGGCATAGGAGTCTTCTTGTATTCATCTAGTATTCGATCCCGAGGCGGGGTTTTAAACCTTCTTTATACGGGTGCTTGATTTTCTTTATGTTGTTAACATAGTCTGCTAATCTTATCATATCCCTTCCGGTAGAACCCCCTGTCAGCACAAGCTCTGTTGCCGCTGGTTTTGATCTGATGATCCTTTTTACATCGTCCTTCTCAGCCAGGCCCTCTTCCGGCAGGCGCAATATCTCATCCAGGATAATTATCTCATAGCCCCTGTCCATCACTATGGCCAGGGTCTTCTTAAGATCCCTCTGGATCTTTTTCTTAAGCAGTTCGATCGACGATGACTTATAAAACAGAGGGTGCTTCTCTCCAAACAAGACCGTTTTGATCCTTAACTTTTTAAGCACGGCTATCTCCGAAGATGCCCTGGCCTTGAGAAACTGTATAAGGCAGCCCCTCTTACCCGCACCGGTTGCCCGCAAGAGCAGGCCTAATGCTGCAGTGGTCTTCCCCTTGCCGTTACCGATATAAAGATGTACGGATCCCTTATTCTTCATTGTCTTATATTACGGGGTATACCCCACCCTCTTTATCTCTGACTCGAAGAGCTGTGTTGAGATAACAAAGGCATTCAGGCCGGTGATAAAATTGCCCAGCACCCTGTCGTCAGTGACAACTCTGATGCTGCCCTTGTCAGTCATATTAGTGGCAAGGGCCTCAATAACAGTATCGGCGGTCTCACCTTTCATGGAAAATACAACAGTAGGGCTGCCCTCTTCGATCGTACGTTCATTCCGCGAACCATCATAGACTATAATGGCCTCATCGCCAGTAGCGTCACAATATGCCTGAACCTGTTCAAAGAGCCTCTGACGCGCAAATTCTATGCTGCTGTCCGCGGCCTCGATCAGGCCCGGCCACTTATTTATGAGGTTATATCCATCGACGATGATCTTCATATCATATCTTTGGGTTAAAGCTGATCAATGAGACGGTATGAGGAGGTTAAAGATCACACCCTTGCCTACAGCACAAACGACCGTGACAATAACAGCGGCCAGGCAGACACCTATCGCTATAGCCAGAATAGCATATCTTAGCCGTATCTTAAAAAGGCCGGCGGCAACACATCCTGTCCATGCCCCGGTTACAGGAAGCGGTATTGCCACAAAAAGGATGAGCCCTAAAAATTCGTAACGCTCTACCAATTTTGCCTTTCTTCTTGTCCGCTCAAATAGCCAGTCAAAAAACTTCTTAAAGAGCCAGAACTTTCTCAGGTATTCAGACACAGGCTTAAGCAGAAATAATATCGGAATTACCGGAACGAGATTTCCTATTATAGCCAGCGCAAGGACCTTTGGTAATCCCAGTCCCGAGGCAAGACCAAATGGTATCGCACCGCGAAGCTCCGACACAGGCAGCATAGCCAGCACGAAAGTTGTGAGTTCCTTTGGCAAGGATGCCAAATAACTGATTAGAGCCTGTAACATATCAACCTCCGTCTATCTGCTCACAGCCATATCTTCCCGTTAAGATCTTTTTCGACTGGGGCGCCTTTTAGGAATTAATGAGAAAAACGTTTTTTGTTAAGGATGCTTGGCCAGAACCCTCAGCAAAAAACGGATAAAGCGGATTGCGTCGGTTATCGGGTTTATCTGGCTAGTCTCACCGCCATATATAGATCTTATGGGCAGGGATTCTATCCTGTAACCTTTTCTAGATAACTTGACCAGGAGTTCTGAATCTATCTCGAACTTGCGCGCCTCTATATCTATGGACGCTATCGCCTCTTTCGGAAAAAGCCTGTACCCGCACTGGGTATCGGGTATCGGCTGGCGGCACAATGCCGATATTATCCTGGACATAAACCGGTTGGTATAAATCCTGACAGGCGGCATGCCGGAGGGCCTGGAGAGCCGGTTACCTATAACTACGCAAGGGCCTGCCTCCTGAAACTTCTTGAGGAAGAGCGGGATCTCAGAGGGGTCGTGCTGGCCATCTGCATCGATAGTAATCATGATATCATAGCCATTGGCCTTGGCGTAATCAAACCCATCTTTCAGCGCCGCGCCCTTGCCGCGCCTCTTCGGATTCGATAAGATATAGGTCGCCTCCTTCTCTGCTATCGACCTGGTGGAATCCCCTGAGCCGTCGTCAACGACTATCGTATCTATGCCTAAGGCCTTAATATCCTTTATGACCTTGCTGATATTTTCTGCCTCATTATACGCCGGCAGGATAACACAGGTCTTCATAGATATCACCTCTTCCAACCTATTTTTTTCCAGAACTCCCTAAAGACACACCATTGGCCCGGATGCTCCCTTATGGTCTTCTCAAGAACGCCCAGGAGCTCGGTTGTAGTTTCAGCTAGGTCCTGATGCTCATCCTTGGTATGCCTGCTCCTTATGGGCTTATGGAAACTGAAGGTAAATGTGTCGTCGTCGTTTCTGACCAGAAAGCACGGAATGATCGGCGAGCCGCATCGCCTGCTGAATATAGCGGGGCCTTTTGGTATAATTGTGGCCTTGCCAAAAAAATCCATCTCGATGCCGCTGTCATAGTAGTCCCTGTCCCCAACGAGCGCGATAGCATGATTATCAGACAGTGCCTTAAAGCACCTTCTCAAGCCGGCTCCGATAGAGATGACCTCAACGCCCTTGGCCTCTCTCTGCTTGATGAAATACTCATTTACATCGGTGTGTTTATGGTCCAGGACGACCGCAGCAAACGGATACCCCAGAATAGAGACGACTACACCACCCAGCTCCCAGTTGCCTAGATGCGCAGCGGCCAGGATAACACCCTTGTTCTCTTTAAACGCCGCATCAAGGTTTTCTATACCATTGATCTTGATATTTTTTTCTATATATTCTTTATCGACCTTTGAAAATCTGAAAAAATCCACAAGATATTTTGCAAAGTTTACAAACGTCGCTGTTGTAAGGCGGTTTATTCTGGCCTCATCATAATCTGGATATAGTATGCGCAGGTTGCTCTTGACTGCGTTTCGGTCGTTTCTGGAGATAAAAGAGTAGGCAGAAGAGACTGTGGCAGCAACCCAGTACGATGCCTTTAGAGGAAGATTCAGTGCCAGAAATATACCCATGCGATATAGTATAAAAAGCATATCTTTAGAGCTCCAGGATCATCTTTGCAATATTATAGGCCGACTCAGGTTTCCCGATGGCAGATGCAGCGGCCCTCATCGCCTCAAGTTTTGAAGGATTGTAGCAGAGGTTCTCTACCAGGATCGCGAGGTCTTCTTCGTTGTCGGCTTTAACCGCCACCTTCTGCTGCAAAAGAAACTGGGTGTTCTTGGCTTCCTGCCCGGGTATAGGATTTATTATGATCATAGGAAGCCCTTTTGCCATCGCCTCAGATACGGTAAGCCCGCCCGGCTTTGTTATGATCATGTCCGAGGCAGTCATGAGTTCGTTCATATTATCCGCATAGCCGATGACCTGGATCTTATTCTTAAAATTTTTAACACGGCGGTTGAGATAACCCTGCAGTTTAGTATTGGTCCCTGTAACGATGACCATCTGTATCTTGGGTCCTATCCTGTCTAAGGTAGCGACTATTCTCTTTATGGGCCCTAAACCCGTACTGCCACCCATTATCAAGATCGTCTTTGCGTCCTTATCGAGTCCGAGTCGCTCTAGTGATTTATCCTTGTCCAAACTGATCTTAAAAGCCGCATCTATCGGTATGCCAAAGACCGCTACCTTTTCGGGGGAGACGCCATCCTGAAGTAGTTTCAACCTCGCCTCATCCGATGCTACGGCATATCTGTTAACAGCTTCATAGACCCAGTACGAATGAGGGTAAAAATCGGTGAGTACGCCAACCAGAGGGACATCGGATCCGTAGGTCACCTTGTAGTCGGCGACCATGCCGCATGGAAAGGCCTGGGTACACGCAATAGCATCCGGCCTGAAATCCTCGATAAGGGTACGCATCTTGGAGCTGTTGAATCGATGTATCATATCCTTGAGCCGCTGTGTGTTCTTTACGATCTTAGGGTTATCATAAAGGTACTCCCACACCTCAGGGGTCCTCTTTATGACACCCGTGTAGGTACGGTTTATAACTTTCTCAAGGATGGGATTGGTATAGTTGAAGGAGTTGATATTATATACCTGAATATCCGGATCCAGGTACCTGAGCGCCTTCTCAATCGCCATCGTGGCACGGTGATGCCCCGAGAGAATAGTTATATACAGCAGTAGGACTCTTTTTGCTCTTTGCATCAATCTTTTAGTCTTTGAGAAGTTTATCTATGCGTTCTACCGCCATCTTGATACGCTCTTCATTTTCAACGAGCGCAAATCTGACATAACCTTCGCCATACTCTCCGAACCCTGTGCCGGGAGCAAGGACTACCCCTGCCTCTTCGACAAGTAGTGCGGCGAACTCCATAGATGTGAGGGCGCTAAACTTCGGTGGGATCTGCGCCCAGAGATAGAATGTTGCCTTTGGTTTTTCAACATGCCAGCCTATACCGTTTAGGGCATCGACGAGAACGTCCCTTCTCTTCTGGTAAGTCTCGACGAGCTCCTTTACGCAATCCTGCGGCCCGGTCAATGCCTTTGCCGCTGCCAGCTGGATCGCTCTGAATATACCAAAATCTATATAGCTCTTTGCCTTGGCAAGCGTGGAAAGTATGCCCTTGTTACCTACGACATAACCTATCCTCCAGCCGGCCATATTGTAGGACTTGGAGAGTGTATGGAACTCTATAATGTTTAGGTCCTTTGCGCCCTCGATCTCCAGGATACTCGGCGCCCGGAAACCATCAAAGGTTATATCGGAATATGTAAGATCATGAGCAATAATGATATTCGGCTTATCCTTTGCCCAGGCGACAACCTCCTCAAAAAACTCCTTACCGGCAACGGCTGTGGTGGGATTGTGGGGATAGCTGATAAATATTAGCTTTGCCCTACGGACCAGCTCAGCGCTCAAGCTGTTCAGGTCGGGTTTAAAATTATGCTCCGCGGTCATGGGTATATTATAGAGTACGCCGCCTGCCATTATTACACCGTTGAAGTGAACAGGGTATGCTGGGTTTGGGACCAGGGCTATATCATCGTGGTTTAAGAAAGCCAGGGACAGGTGGGCAACGCCCTCTTTTGAACCTATGAGCGGCAATATCTCATCCTTGGGGTCCAGGTCTACATCGAACCTGCCCTTATACCACTCGGCTATCGCCTCTTTCAGTATCTGCTCGGGCTCTCCGTTTGGCCTGGAATACCTCTGGTTCTCTGTTACCTTTGCCTGCTTGCAGAGCTCATCGACTATATGCTTAGGTGTCGGCAAATCCGGATTGCCCATACCGAGATCTATTACATCGACACCCCTTGCTATCGCCTTTGCCTTCAGGCCATCTATAATGGTAAATAGATAAAGAGGCAGCCGCCTCAATCTGTCTGCTTCGTGGATAGGCATATTCTTCTCAAGCCTCCTTGATCGTGGCTATTGGTTGTCCGACTTTGACCTCCTGGCCTTCTTCGGCCATCGTCTTGATAAGCTCTCCCGACACGGGTGAAGGCACATTAAAGGTCGCCTTATCGGTCATCATCTCTACCAGGTCATCGCCTTCTTTCACATGCTCTCCCAGCTCAAAATGCCAGAAAGATACCACTGCTTGATTAACATCCTTTGCCAGTTCCGGCAATACAACGTCTGCCATGCCTTTTCCTCCTTTATAATACTTAGAAATATTATTATACCAAATATTATCAAATTGTCACTATAAAAATTCAGTGCTTGAGCAGGCTGATCCGGGAGGCGTGGGTATTTGTTCGTGGGCCCATTCGCTGTATGATTAGGCCTTGTGGGCCAATCTCGCAGGAACACGAAATTTCCCCAGCGAGGAAATTTTGCTCCGTTTCATTCTTCGCTCTCACCGAGTGTTTGCACGGGTGAACCATGCCCGCTTGGAATGAAAAGGTCCTGCTCCGATCGCCCCGCAAGGCCTATGTCTAAACGACCTTCTTTTGCTTAAGCAGTGCCTTAGGGGTTTTACGGCAAAACGGTTTGGCGAGGGACCCTGTGCTTGC
>JABMQS010000134.1 GCA_013202525.1 Candidatus Omnitrophota bacterium | reverse complement strand
GTGTCGTCAGGACGAAGAAGGAGTAAAATGTCAGAAAAAGAGCGAAACGACGCCAAAAAGGGCGAAAATAAAGACAAGCCGGGGCACGGAAAGCGTATACTTTTGCGTACCTTCGGATGCCAGATGAATGAACGGGATTCAGAGATCATCTGCGCTATGATGATGGACGAAGGCTACGCCCCTGTCTCATCATATGAAGAGGCAGACCTTATTATATTTAATACCTGTTCTGTAAGGAAGCATGCCGAGGACAGGGTATGGGGAAAGCTCACTCAGCTTGCGCCGCTTAAGAAGAAGGGCATTGTGTTTGGGCTGGTAGGCTGTATGGGCAAGGCATACGAGCACAACGTATTTAAGAAACTGCCGCATGTAGATTTTGTGTGTGGGCCTGCAAATATATATGACATACCCATGCTGGTCGATAAGGTGAAGGCAGGCAAGGCCCATATCACCGCCACCGGCCTTGAGAAGAGGCCTCTTAAGAGAGGTAGGGCCGCACACAGGGATGAGGCTATTAGGGCATGGGTGAGCATAGGAGAGGGCTGTAATAATTTCTGCTCCTACTGCATAGTACCCTATGTAAGGGGAAGAGAGGTAAGCCGCCCGGCACAGGATATTATAGATGAGATATCAGGGCTTGTGCATGACGGAGTCAAAGAGGTAACGCTTCTTGGGCAGAATGTAAACTCATACAGCTTACAGCCTTTCCCTCACTTTGTTCGGGACCCCTCACTGAGGGATCCCGAGCGAATGCGAGGGGCAGCTCACAGCTCACAGCCTTCGGTTAAAAACGGTTTCATCGATCTGCTTGAGGGGATCAACAAGATTAAAGGTCTGGAAAGAATTCGTTTTATGACTTCACACCCAAAGGATGTCGATACGAGGTTCTTTAAGGCGATGGCGCAGATCGATAAGGTCTGCGAACACCTGCACTTGCCCTTGCAGTCCGGATCTGACAGTATACTTAAGGCGATGAACAGGGGCTATACTGTTTCTGATTATTTAAAGTTGGTGGATGAGGCAAGGAAGCAGATGCCAGGCATTGCTATTACAACGGATATAATAGTCGGGTTCCCCGGCGAGGCTGAAGAGGATTTCAAAGAGACCTATATGCTGATGGAAAAAATTGGTTTTGACAGCGCCTTCATATTCAAGTATTCGCCGCGTCCTTTTACAAAGGCATCGAAGATGGATGATGATGTGGCCAAGGAGGCAAAGGAGGAGCGCAATCAGGCCCTGCTCAACCTGCAGGATAAGATCACAACCCAAAAGCATGAGGCCCTGGTAGGAACGTTGCAGCAGGCCTTAGGCATAAGGGGCGCCAAGAGAAAGCCGCATCTCTCATCAGATCTGTCGGCCTCATATATAAAGGGCAGGACAAGGACGAACCAGCAGGTCGTCTATGAAGGCGATAATGACTTGATAGGGTCCATCTGTAATGTTAGAATAAGGAATGTTGAGGATCATACATTGATAGGAGAACAGGCATGAGGTATATAACTCTGGTGACGGCTATTGTGTTGAGCTTTGTACTAATAGGGACCTCTTTTGCGAGCGAGGCTATGCTGCAGAAGGCATGGGTATACTACCTGAGCGGGGAATATGTGAAGTCGGTAAATCTATGTCGTTTGGCCTCCCGCGAGAGGATGCTGGGTGAAGAAGGGCGTTATCTTATGGCCCTGTCTTTTCTCAAGCTGGGAAATATATATGAGGCTAGGAAGAATTTTGAGTTTGCGCTTAACAATTATCCCAAGAGCACAAGAAAGCAGCAGCTGCTTTTAGGCGTTGCCGATTCCTATTATATCCAGGCCGACTACAGCAATGCACAGGAATATTATAAAAGGCTCCTTAAGAGCTTTAAGAATACAGACTATGCTGCCATGGCCTATCTTCGTTTGGGCGAATGCCAGAGAAAGGAAGGCCAGTGGCGGGAATCGGAGTCTTCTCTTCATAAGGTGGTGCGCGATTTTCCTCTTAGCCTTGAGGCAAGAGCTGCAAAGGTCGCCTTGAACAAGGGCGCGGATTTTTTCAGTCTGCAGGTAGGCGCTTTCTCCAAAGCTGATAACGCAGAGGGCCTGGCCCGCCTACTTAAGAGAAAAGGCTATGATGTTACGATAGAGAAGCACTACGCAAACGATAAGCTCGTCTACAGGGTAAAGGTGGGCAAATTTGACGCAAAGGAGAAGGCGCGCAAGGAAGCAGCCAGATTGAAAAAAGAAGGTTTCAGCGCCAGGGTATGTCCGTAGACCACTCCACGAGCCCCGTTAGACTCCCAACCAAATAAAGCTTAACAGGGTTTATATAGTTTAACACCTACTTTATATTTCTATCAGAGGTATTAAAATTTTATGAAGGAGTCTTACGGGGTGAACCCCGACAGACTCCAGATTATATGGCATTGAAAGGAGTCTTTACGGGGTGAACCCCGACAGACTCCAGATTATATGGCATTGAAAGGAGTCTTTACGGGGTGAAGAGAATAATATTCCTAGTAGGTCCTACCGCAGTCGGAAAGACCAGGGTCTCCCTCCATTTAGCAAAACTAATAGATGCCGAGATAATCTCATGCGACTCTATGCAGGTCTACCGAGGGATGGATATCGGTACACAGAAACCTACTCCTGCGCAGAGAAAGATGGTGCGCCACCATATGGTAGATATAATAGGCCCGGGGTGTAAGTTTGACGCAGCGGAGTTTAGAAAAAGGTCCCTCAGGCTTATTAAAGATATGCACAAAAGGGGGAAGATGCCCCTTTTTGTCGGCGGGACGGCCCTTTATATGAAGGCCCTGGTGGACGGGTTGTTCCCCGGCCCCTCCGCAGATAGTGCTTTAAGAAAGACCTTGATGAGACAGGAGGAGGTTAAGGGGAAGGGGTCTCTTTACAGGAGACTGCTTGAGCTTGACCCAGAGACCGCAGGCATGCTACACCCGAATGATATACGC
>JABMQS010000133.1 GCA_013202525.1 Candidatus Omnitrophota bacterium | reverse complement strand
GTATCTGGTTTATAATATACTCCCTTATAAGATTATCGAATATCTCATAGGCGCCGGGCTCATATATATAATCTCTGGAATGGCTGGCCTGGCCCTGCTTTGCTGTTTTTGACTGTGGGCTGTTTTCAATAACAAGAGGAAGCAGTTTTATGACCTTCATCTCGCCCAGGAGGTGCAGCCTGAACCGGCTATAAACCAAAAGTATCTCATCTATGTCGCCTTTAAGAAACCTCTCTATGAGATTGCGGCCGATCTCCGTTGGGCCTTCTTTCGCGGTCTGCTCAGATGATGAGGCATGGGTGTTTAATATCTCACAATCTTTCCTGTGCTTAAAATACCTGCCACCCTTTAAGCCGATAACCTCGATCTTTTTGTTCTTATCCTTATATCTGGATGCGAGTCTTAAAAACTCGTTATTGACACTGGCGTTGAAGCCGCCGCATAGGCCCTTGTCGCTGAAAATGGCCACCACGCCTATCGCCTTCTCTGCCTTCCTCTGCTCAAGCAGGGGGTGGGACTGGAAATTTATACTCCCGGCCGTATCAAAAAGCAGGTCTCTTATCTTTTCAAAATAGTCGCGCGATGCAACCGTATCCTGCTGCATGCGCTGCAGCCTCGTAAGGGCTACTATCTCCAGCGCGCCGGCGATCTTCTTTATCTGCTCGGCAGAGGTTATCCTGCTTTTGACTGCTTTCATATTAGGCATATACGCACCCGTCATTGCGAGCGACCTGCCCCGAGCAAAATCGAGGGGAGCGAAGCAATCCCATGAGATTGCTTCGTCGCTATCGCTCCTCGCAATAAATTCGCGCATACAATTTACGCTCCTTTGTAGCCGCGTAAATTGTGCGCTCATTTACCTTGATATAAATTTACCTTTAAACTTTGCAATACAGTCTGATATCCGCGTGTTCAGCTCATCAGACAAGGCCTGCTTGCTCTCTATCTCCTTCAAAATTCCTGAGTAGTTCTCGTGCATAAAAACAAGGAGCTCCTCTTCAAACCGGCTCACGCTTGCTACTTCCACATCATCTGTAAAGCCATGTGCTCCCGCATAAAGAACGATTATCTGGTCCTCTGTACTCATGGGCTTGTTCTGCGGCTGTTTTAATAGCTCGACAAGCCTCTTGCCCCTTTCGAGCTGCTGGACTGTTGCCTTATCGAGCTCTGTGCCAAACTGGGTAAAGGCCTCCATCTCCCTGTATTGCGCGAGGTCAAGCCTTAAACTTGCCGCTACTTGTTTCATGGCCTTTATCTGGGCATTGCCGCCCACCCTTGAAACGCTAAGGCCGGCGTTGATCGCCGGTCGCACGCCTTTATAGAAAAGGTCTGTCTCCAGGTATATCTGTCCGTCGGTGATAGAGATAACATTTGTAGGTATATATGTGCTGACATCGCCTGCCTGGGTCTCTATAACAGGAAGGGCTGTCAGGGAACCGCCCCCGTACTCCTCGCTGTATTTACAGGCGCGCTCAAGAAGCTTTGAGTGGCAATAGAATATGTCTCCGGGATATGCCTCTCTGCCCGGCGGCCGGCGCAGGAGCAGCGAAAGCTCCCTGTAGCTGTTTGCATGCTTGGTGAGGTCATCATATATAATGAGCGCATGCTTGCCCTTGTCTCTGAAATACTCCCCGATGGCACAGCCCGTATATGGCGCCAGATACTGCAGAGGTGCGGGGTCACTCGCCGGGGCATTGACTATAATAGAATAATCCATTGCATCATGTTTATTAAGGGTATCAACGACCATCGCGACCGATGAGTTCTTCTGGCCTATCGCAACATAGATACAGACTATGCCCTTGCCCTTCTGGTTGATGATGGTATCTATGGCAATGGCGGTCTTTCCGGTCTGGCGGTCACCTATAATAAGCTCTCTCTGGCCGCGCCCTATGGGGATCATGGAATCTATGGCCTTTATGCCTGTCTGCAGGGGCTCCTTTACAGGCTGTCTCTTCACAACGCCCGGGGCAACCTTCTCAACAGCCTCTGTCTTCTCCGCCTTTATAGGGCCTTTGCCGTCGATCGGCTGGCCAATGCCATTTACCAACCTGCCGACAAGCGCCTCTCCCACATCTACCTGAGCGACCTTCTTGGTACGCCTTACCTCATTGCCCTCTTTTATGAAACTGTCGTCACCAAAGATGCAAGCACCTACCGTATCCTCTTCCAGGTTAAGGACCATGCCGTATATGTTATTTGGAAAGAGCAGGAGCTCGCCTTCCATCGCGTTGTCGAGGCCGTAGATCCGGGCAACACCATCGCCCACCTCTATGACCATGCCGATCTCGGCGGTGTCGACCTTCTCCTTGTAAGACTTTATCTCCTGCTTCAATATCTCTGTGATCTCTTCGGGCCTTATCTTCATTTTGTCCCTAATCCTTCCTTCAAGAGCTTAAGCCTCTTATCCAATGAGCGATTATAAACCATATCGCCTATCCTTATATCCAGCCCGCCGATCAGGCGCGGGTCGACGATCTCCTCCACCATTATATCCTTCTTCAACTGATGCTTAAGCGCGCCTTTTATGCGCTCTGTCTGTTCCTTGCTGAGTGAGACGGCTGTCTTTACAAAGACCTTCAGCCGCTGTTTGCTCTTATCGTAAAAATCCCGGTATCTCAATGATATGCCGTGGGCAAATCCGAGCCTGTCATTCTTTGCCAGGACTTGAATAAAACCACGAAACTCGCCGCAAAAATCTCTTTTGCCGCTGATAATCTTTAAGGCTTTTAACTTCTCTTCTCTGCTGACTCCGGGGTGGGCCAGGATCTTCCTGAGGTCTGCGCTTTCCTTCAAGAGCTCATTGAAAAACTGCAGATTTTCCCATACCTCATCGATCTTTCCGGCTTCTTGAGCAATGTCGAACAAGGCGGTCGCGTATCTCTCGTGCAATATCTCAGTCTCTGGCCCTTGATATCTCATTTTCTATCTCCGAGATGGACTCCTCTATAAGGCGCTTATGGTCTTTTTTATCTATGTCCCTGCTTAATAACCTCTTTGCTGTCTCTATCGATATATCGGCAATATCGGCGCGTATCTTCTTAAGCACCAGATCCCGCTCTGTGCCAAGCTGCTTCTTCGCTTCATCTATTAAGAATGTGGCCTGCTTCTTCGCCTCATCAATAACTCTTCTTCTCTCTGCGTCCGAAAGCCTTTTGGCATCTTCCTTTATCTTCAGGGCCTCGGACTTTGCCATTTTGAGGGCATGGTGCGTCTCTTCCGCGTATTTCTTCGATTTTTCCTCCGCAAGCCTCGCGCCCTCTGTCATATCCTTTATCTGCTTTGCCCTCTCATCCAGATAGTTCATGAGCGGCTTATAGAGAAGCTTGGTCATGAGCCCCAGCAAAAGCAGAAAGCTTGCGATCTGTAATATTAATGTAAAGTTAAGGTTCATTTTTTTAGGTTAGCTGACTACAAATATTAGAAGCAGTGATATAACAAGGGCGTATATACCTGTCGTCTCTGTTATGGCATCCGCTATCAACATAGTCCTTGTAAGAACGCCCTGGAGCTCAGGCTGTCTGGCTATGCCCTCGCAGGCACTTCCACCGACGATGCCCTCTCCTATACCGGGGCCTATGGCCCCGCAGCCCATGCATATCCCCGCGCCCAATAAAGCCGCGGCCCGTATAATAACCTTGCCGTCGATCGGTACACTCTGCGCTGCCTGCGCAACCTGTTTTCCTGCCTCTGCTGCATATGCTATGTCCATTACCTACCCCCTTTTATGATTATGCTTCACGCAATATTGCTATATAAGTAAGTGCAAGCAAAGCGAATACGAGTGCCTGCACAGTTCCCACGAACAAGCCAAAGAATGCCTGTGATGTCAGGTATGCCCCGAATATAAAAGGCGAGGCAGCATATTCCGGCATGCCGATGGCATCGAATGTCTTTATAATAACAGGGCCTGTCAGCGCGAATATGATGGCGCCTGCGAATATATTGCCAAAGAGACGAAAGGAATGTGATACGAGTTTTCCGATCTCCCCTATTATATTTATAGGTAGGAACAGAAAGAACGGCTCAAGGTAACTCTTGAGATACTTAACAAAACCCTTCTTGGCGATAGCAGAGGCATGCGCGATAACAAAGACCAAGAGCCCCAAGCCCAGGCACGTATTCAGGTCTTGAGTCGGACTCATCAACCCCGGTACGACCCCAAGCCAGTTGCTGATAAGCACGAACAGAAATATTGTGACGACAAGCGGCGTAAACTTGCGCCCGTCCGGGCCCATGGAATCCTCGGCCATCTCCAGAAAAGCAGTATATAAAAGCTCAAAACCTGCAAAAAGCCTTGAGGGGGGCCTCTTTATGGTGCGCGCGATCAAGACCGAGAAGATAAGTATCGCAAAGATAACCACCCATGTATAAAAAAGGGTCTCCGGATTATACACAAACTGCAGGTTGGTCCCGGGGATCTTGAAAGCCCTCGTCAATATGGTGCCTGCGTCGTTCATTATATCAGACAACTCCTATGACAAACAGAAGAAGAAGCGCCACAAGCAGCGCATACATCGCCGTTGTAGACGCGATGGCCATGGCAATAAGCATTGTCTTTAAAAGGGGCCCTTCCTCTTTCGGGTTTATGCTCGAGCCCTTAATATCCTTTGCGCCGATAGCGCCGATGCCTATTGCAGAACCAATGGCGCCCATACCCATGCATATTGCGCTTGAGGCAAACGCCACCAACCTTATGAGCTCGCTTGCTGACATGATCTCCCCCTAAATGCCTCTGCGAAAATAACTAACTTTAATGAAAAAAGGCCTGCCGCTGCCCCTATAAAGACCGGCATGCCCTTCTTTATCGCTATAAACAGAACCACTCCCATTATCAGATATATCAAAAGCGCCCTGGGTATAAGAAATTTCTTGCGCTGGCCGGCCGAGATCTCCCGGAGTGCCAGGACGTATTTATATAAGAGCTGGAAGATAAAGACCGACATAACCCCGCCGACCAGAAATCCAAATGCAAACCCACTCTGCCTGAACAGGAATGCCGCTACAGAGACGATGGCTATAATAAAAAAGGACCTCTTCAGGATCTTTACTTTAAATATGAGATACTCGACAGGTACACTCATGGTTACTTCCTCAGTATCTGCTTATAGCAGTTATAAAATCCGCCAATTATGCCTATGGGTAGAAAAATTATCAAAAATACGCCTTTGGTCTTAAGCGCCTTATCAAGAAATATACCGATAAAAAGGCTTGCCAGTATGCTGAATATTATGGTAAGCCCCAGCTGCGTGACCAATCCGAAGTAATATGCGAAGCTCTCGTTCTTCATGCCCTTCAAAGGCTGTCTTTGACCGCTTCTCTGACAAGGAGTGTGGCGGAGTTGTCGTGGACCTCTGCAAACCCGGATGAGATCTTAAACTCTTTTGCCTCAGAACCGGTCTCGATGACAACATCGCCTTCTGAAAGCTCACAAAGTAAAGGTGCGTGGTGCGACAATAGCTGCATATCACCGTTTGCGCCGCGCATAGAGACAGACTTAGCCTCTGCCTTAAACAGGATCTTTTGCGGGCTGACTAATAAGATCTCCATGCCTATTTTGTCCTCGAGCCTGGTTTTACGAGGGGAACCTTCTGCTTACACAGAGGGCACTTGCCAGGGG
>JABMQS010000132.1 GCA_013202525.1 Candidatus Omnitrophota bacterium | reverse complement strand
CATAACACCCATAGCGCTCGAGAAGGAACTCCGCTTTGCCATCAGGGAAGGTGGAAGGACCGTGGGTGCCGGGGTTGTAAGCGAAATAATAAAGTAGCCGTACATCGTACATCGTACTTAGTGCATCGATAACGAAGTACCAGGTATGAACGACGAAGTACGAAAACACGAGAGAACACGGAAGATGCAGCAGAAGATTAGGATAAAATTGAGAGCGTATGATCACAGGATCCTCGATCAGTCCGCAGCTGATATTGTGGAGACGGCTAAGAGGACAGGAGCTAAGGTCTCCGGACCACTGCCACTGCCTACGAGGAGAGAGGATTATACTGTGCTCAGGTCGCCGCATATCGATAAGAAGTCGAGGGAACAGTTTCAGGTAAAGACCCATAAGCGCCTTATCGATATTGTTGAGCCTACCGCAAAGACAATAGATGCACTCAGGAAACTGGATCTTGCGGCCGGCGTTGACGTTGAAATACACTAATTGCCGTACATAGTACATCGTACTTCGTACATCGTAGATACAAAGTACTAAGTACGGATCCTTCGGCAAGGCTCAGGATTCGTCCCGAGCGACTTGTGGTGAGCAAAGTCGAACCAAGTCGAGGGACAAAGTACTAAGTACGAAAAAACGAGAGCAAGTTATGATAAATGGATTATTAGGTAAAAAGCTGGGCATGACACAGATTTTTAGTGTTAAGGGTGAGGCAATATCCGTTACTGTTGTGGAGGCCGGTCCATGTGTTGTGCTGCAGGTCAAGACAAAAGAAAAGGACGGTTATCTGTCTGCGCAACTGGGTTACAGCGAGAAGAAAGAGTCCCGCACAAATAAGCCGGATATGGGCAGGTTTAAGAAGGTAGGCGTAAAGCCCACCCGCTTTGTAAGAGAGCTCCGGTCGGAAGACCTGGAAGGGCTGAAGATCAAAGATAGCGTGACGGTGAACATATTTCAAGCAGGGGAATATGTAAACGTTACAGGCGTATCGATAGGAAAAGGCTTTCAGGGCGGTATCAAGCGCTGGCACTGGAAGGGCGGACCGAAGTCACATGGGTCGAAGTCACACAGAGCCCCCGGCTCTATCGGGTCGAGTGCAGATCCCTCGCGTGTCTTTAAGGGGCAGCACCTGCCGGGTCAGATGGGCAACAAGAAGGTCACGGTGCAGAATCTTGAGGTTGTCGAGATCGATGAAGAGAACAATCTTATGCTGTTAAAAGGCGCAACCCCCGGGTTTAAAGGGGGCTATCTTGTAATCAAGAAGTCGATAAGAAAGAAGAAGAAAGAGCCCAAACCCGAGGCTGAGGAAGGCAAAGACAAGAAGGAAGGTACAGGCGCGAGGAAAAATTCGAGCCCTAAGAAGAAGTGATAAAATATGACAAATACAGTTATTTATAATATAAAGGGAGAGAAGGTAGGGAATCTGAAGCTGAACGAGAAGCTTTTTGATGCTGGAGCGAATAAACCTCTATTGCAACAGGCAGTTACTATGTATATGGCGAACCAGCGCAAGGGAGCTGCCAACGCCAAGGGAAGGGCAGAGGTAAGGGGCGGCGGTAAGAAACCATGGAGACAGAAGGGGACAGGAAGGGCACGCGCAGGCAGCATAAGGTCTCCTTTATGGGTAGGCGGCGGCGTGACCTTTGGGCCTCAGCCGAAGGATTGGCATTATCAGCTGCCAAAGAAGATAAAGCGGCAGGCACTTGCTGCTTCGCTGTCAGTAAAGCTGAGCGAGAAGAACCTTACAATAATAGATGAGCTTAAACTTCAGTCGCACAAGACCAAAGAACTGGCAGGCATAGTAAAGAAGATGAAGCTTGACGCTAAAAAGCTGTTGATCGTATCGCAGGATCCGGATAAGAACCTAAAGTTGGCCGCTGGAAATATAGCTAAGATCAGTCTGCATATGGCGCAGGATATAAACGCCCATCAGATTCTTATAAACGACAGCGTGCTTATAGAAAAAGCGGCATTAGAGACGATAGAGAAGAAACTAACAGGAGCCTCATAGAATGTACGATAGCCCGCACGATATAGTTAAGACGCCATTGCGTACCGAAAAAGGGACAGTTCTTCTGTTAGAAAATAAGTATATATTCCTGGTAGACAAAAAGGCCAACAAGATCCAGATAAGGAAGGCTGTTGAGGAGATATATAAGGTTAATGTTACGGCTGTAAACACCATGAATGTGAAAGGCAAGCCGAAGAGGGTAAGGTTCAAGTTAGGGCACACTTCTGATTGGAAGAAGGCAATCGTGACCTTAAAGCAGGGCGATACCATTGAGATGGCATCCACTTGATATACCTTATTAAGGAGTTCAGATGGGAATAGTACAGAGAAAACCTACAACACCGTCGCAGAGATGGACGACCGTTTCATCTTTTGAGGCCCTTACCACAGATAAGCCTTATAAGCCCCTGACGCAGGCTTTAAGGAGGAAGGGTGGTAGGAATGCTAATGGGCGGGTTACCATACGCAGCAGAGGCGGCGGGCACAAAAGGCGCCTCAGGTTGATAGATTTCAAGAGGAATAAGTTCGATATGCCCGCAAAGGTATTGACCGTAGAATATGATCCTAACCGATCCGCGCGAATCTCGCTTCTAGAATATGAGGATGGGGAGAAGAGGTATATAATCTGCCCTGAGGGTCTCACAGCCGGGGACATGGTGATCTCAGGTGAAAATGTTGAGATCAAGAAAGGCAATTCCACGCCGCTAAGGGTCATTCCCTCAGGAACTCAGATTCATAATATAGAGCTGGTTAAAGGCAAGGGAGCTCAGCTTGTGCGCAGCGCTGGTTCTTCTGCGCTGATCATGGCTAAAGAGGGCGGCCTTGCTCACGTCAAGATGCCTTCTGGCGAAATAAGGCTTATAGACCTCGCCTGTTATGCGAGTATAGGACAGGTAAGCAACACAAAGCATGAAAAGATATCCTTGGGAAAGGCCGGAAGGTCAAGATGGTTAGGGCGGAGGCCCAAGGTGAGGGGTGTTGCAAAGAACCCTGTAGATCATCCTATGGGCGGCGGCGAAGGAAAGGCTTCGGGCGGAAGGCATCCTTGCACGCCGTGGGGCAAGCCTACGAAGGGTTACAAGACAAGAAAGAAAAAGAAGTCCTCTAGTAAGTTTATTCTTAAGAGGCGCAATAAATAAGGAGTAATAAGCTTTGGGAAGATCAATAAAGAAGGGACCATATTATGAGGAGAAACTCCTCATAAAGATAGAGAAGATGAAGAAGAGCGGCGATAGAAGACCCATAAAGACATGGTCGCGTCGTTCAACGATCATACCGGATTTTGTTGGGCAGACCTTCTCTATACATAACGGCAATAAGTTCATATCGGTATTTATCACCGAGAATATGGTAGGACATAAGCTGGGAGAATTTTCGCCTACCAGGACATTCAGAAAGCACGGTGCACATACCGAGAAATCGGCAACACTGACATAATTAGTCGGCCCCTCGCTTCGCTCGGGACAAATCCTCAGGCGCAGACGAAGGGATTCGAAAGGCAGGAAGCTAAAGATGATAGCGAAGGCTGTAGGAAGATATCTAAGAGTATCGCCAAGGAAGGCAAGGTTGTTTGCCCCGCTCATAAAGGGTAAACAGGCGCATGAGGCAATAGCCATAATCGAGAACTCTAACCGCAGGACAGGCCGTTTTTTGACCAAGCTCATCGGCTCTGCTATTGCCAATACCAGGCGTTTTCCTAATACCAATGAAGAGGATCTGTATATCTCAAGGATCTCTGTTGACGGAGGCCCTATGTTAAAGAGGTTTAAGGCCCAGGCATTGGGCAGGGCTACGATGATAAAACGTAAAAGCTCGCACATAACAGTGGAATTGGACCTGAGAGAACCCAAGGTGCCAAAGGCGGCAAAAGAGTCCAGGGTTGCAGGCGCAAAAAAGAAGCCTGCCATGGAGAAGAAACCTGCCCCAAAGGCAGCCGGTAAGAAACAGGTCACAACAAAAGCAAAAAGAAAGCAGGGATAATAAGTGGGACAGAAAGTTCATCCATATGGTTTGAGAGTAGGTTATATTAAGACTTGGCGATCGCGCTGGTTTGCCAGGAAGAAGGACTTTGCAAATCTTCTGCATGAGGACATCAGGATCAAGAATTACATTAAGAAGAACTTCTCCAGTGCTGCTATCCCGAACATAGAGATAGAGAGGGCTAGCGACAGGGTAAGGGTTATCATTTTTAGTGCCAGACCGGGAATAATCATCGGCCGCAAGGGTGCTGATATCGACAGACTTAGAGAAGATCTGAATAAATTGACCGATAAGGAGATCTACATAGATATCAAAGAGATAAAGAGCCCGTATACCGAAGCACAGCTTGTGGCGGAGAATATTGCATTCCAGCTTGTAAAGAGGGTTGCTTTTAGAAGGGCTATGAAAAGGGCTCTACAGCTTGCGATGGATAATGGTGCAGGCGGCATAAGGATCAGATGCTCCGGCAGGCTTGGCGGTGCGGAGATAGCACGCTCAGAGAAATATATGAAGGGCAAGATTCCTTTGCAGACCTTCAGGGCGGATATAGATTATGGTTTTTGCGAAGCACATACCACATACGGACTTATAGGTATTAAGGTTTGGCTGTATAAGGGAGACGTGATTATTAAAAAGGTCAGCGATAGCAAGGAGAGCACAGATGCCCCTGATGCCAAAAAGGGTTAAATACCGTAAATCACAGAGAGGGCGTAGGCGAGGCCTTGCCAGCTCTGGCAACCAGATAAATTTCGGCGAGTACGGCATACAGGCGCTTGAAAATGCCTGGCTTAAGAATACGCAGATTGAAGCTGCCAGGGTTGCGCTCAGCAGGCACACTCACAGAGGCGGCAAGGTCTGGATCAGGGTCTTCCCGGATAAGTCTGTAACCAAAAAACCTGCTGAGACCAGGATGGGTAAGGGAAAGGGCATGCCGGAGGTCTGGGTAGCCGTTATAAAGAGAGGCAGGATCTTGATGGAGATAGAGGGCCTGCCCGAGGAGATGGCACGACAGGCCATGAGGCTGGCAGCGAGCAAACTCCCCTTTAAGACGAAGTTTGTGAAGAGGAGACACTAATGAAGCCCCAGGATTTAAGGAATATGACAAAACAGGAACTCGATCATAAGATTTTGACTTTGAAGGAAGAGCTTTCAAAGCTCCTATTTCAGAAAAATACGGGCAGGCTTGAGAAGCCTGCGAGGATATCACAGATAAAAAAAGAGATAGCAAGAATAAAGACTATCCTGAGGGAAGTAAGCTATGCAAAATAAAGGCACCAAAGCAAAACGCAAGATCTTAACAGGCCTGGTAAAGAGCGACAAGATGGATAAGACCCTTGTTGTTCAGGTAATGCGTACAACGAAGCACGCGAAATACAAGAAGATTATCAAAAGATATAGCAGCTTTAAGGCGCATGACGAGAAGAATGTTGCCAAGATAGGGGATATGGTCAGGATGGCTGAGTGCAGGCCTATATCAAAGCATAAGAGGTGGCGCCTCATAGAGGTATTGAAATGATATATATGAGGACCATTTTGGATGTTGCAGACAACACAGGGGCCAGAAAGGCCTCCTGCATAAAGGTTGTGGCAAGGTCGAGCAAGAAGTATGCCGATATAGGCGATACCATAACCTGTAACATAAAAGAGTCTACGCCAGAGGCTGTAGTCAAGAAGGGTGAGGTTGTCAGGGCCGTCGTGGTCAGGACTCGCAATCCTATCAGGAGAAGAGATGGTTCGCGCCTGAAGTTTGACCGCAATGCCTGTGTGGTAATAGACGCAACAGGAAACCCGCGCGGCACCAGGATATTTGGCCCCGTGGCCCGTGAGCTGAGAGAGAAGAAGTTTATGAAGATAGTTTCATTGGCCCCTGAGGTAATTTAATTATGAAGATAAGAAAAAACGACAACGTAAAGGTGTTGGCAGGAAAAGATAAAGGCAAGACCGGCAAGGTGTTAAAGATCATTCCTGCTAAGAACAAGGCAATCGTTGAAGGTGTTAATTTCATCAAAAAGCATGCACGCAAGTCACAAGAGAACCCGCAGGGTAGTATCGTACAGAAGGAGAGGCCCGTTAGTGTATCAAGCCTGGCTGTAATATGCACGAGGTGTAATAAGTCGACCAGGATCGGCCACAGCAAATTGACAGATGGAAACAAGGTAAGATTTTGCAAGATATGCAAAGAGACTATTTAGGTTATAGGTTTTAGGGTATAGAGGAGAGATATGAAACCGAGAATGTTAGAAACATATAGAAACGAGATCATCCCAGCGATGATGGAGAAGTTCGGGTATAAGAACAGGCTACAGGTGCCCCACGTAAAGAAGGTAACGCTGAATATAGGTATCGGCGAGGGCGCCCATGACGCCAAGCTGATAGAGGACGCCCAGAACGAATTATCGGTAATTGCAGGTCAGAGGTCTGCTGTCACCAAGGCAAAGAAGGCCATCTCAAACTTCAAGATCAGAATGGGCTCTGATGTCGGCTGTATGGTGACACTGCATAGTGCTATTATGTATGAATTTTTAGACCGCCTGATCAATGTGGCAATACCGAGAGTAAGAGATTTTCGTGGCATCTCCCCCAAGT
>JABMQS010000131.1 GCA_013202525.1 Candidatus Omnitrophota bacterium | reverse complement strand
TTGTGTAATAATATGAGATACATAAACAGGAGGATAAGGTGAAGGTCAACAAGAAGAACCGCAGAGTGCACATGCTGCGCAAACTGCGCTCAGACATGAAAAAGGATGAGTCCGATCCGTCAAGGTTGTCTAAGTGGCTGAAGCTTATGGAATCCAAAAAGCAGCTCTTTACGCTTGAAGACGAGATAGATAAACTAACAAAGGCCCTCAGGAGCAGCAAGGGCAAGAAAAGTTAGAAGGAGGGTTACGGTATTGAAGAGATATCCATATTATCTATTTATCGGGTGTGTCATTCTTTTTATATCTTCCCAGGTCTCCTCAGTGTCTGCAGACGAGGAGCAGGGCCCTTTCGATATACCGGAAGCGGGAATCGAGGCTCAAGAGGAGATGAAGGACATTCAGGCCGGAAATGCAGTCGAATATGCCTTTGGTAAGGTTGCGGGTATTGATGCCGCCTCCAATACAATAACCGTAAGCGAATATGACTACGAGAAAGACGCCTACGAAGATTTTACCTACCAGGTTGTTTCAGATACGCTCTTTGAGCCTGTAGGCTCGCTCGCCGATATTAATACCGGCAACTATGTTGATATAGACTATATATTCTCTGAAGGTAAGAGGCAGGCAAGGCTTGTTATGGTCGAGGCGCTTAACGTCGACGTGAGCGCATTTGATAAAGAGAGCCGGGAGACCATAGAGGATCTGCCTGTGGAAAAAGAGGATATGTCCCAAGCCCTTGAAATGCACCCTACGGCGCAGGTCAGGCAAGATCAGCCCATACAGGATTGACAAGATAGTCCACTTTCATAAAAAGCCCTTCTGTTTGTTCGCGATTTCTGCAGAGGGGTTTTTTGACAGAATCTAAGATATGTGCGAGATGCCAAAGATGAAGAAGGAAGCGTTTCTGTATAAGAGATTAGAAGATGGTTTAGTAGAGTGCCTTCTCTGCAGGCACCGCTGCAGGATAAAAGAGTCTAAATACGGTTTTTGCGGTGTTAGGCAGAATGAAGGCAGTAAATTATATACGCATGCATATGGTAAGGTCATTGCCAATAATCTTGACCCCATAGAGAAGAAACCCTTATACCATTTTTTTCCCGGCTCTACCGCCTATTCTGTGGCCACCTTAGGATGCAACTTCAGGTGCGGCTTTTGTCAGAACTGGCAGATATCGCAGGGCGCAAAGGGCCGCGCTGAAGGGTTTGAGCTGATGCCTGACGATATAGTCCGTGAGGCCAGGGCGCAGGGTGCAAGGAGCATATCCTATACATATACCGAGCCGACCATCTTTTTCGAATATGCCTATGACACTGCAAGGCTGGCCAAGGCAAAGGGGCTGTATAATAATTTTGTGACAAACGGTTACATGAGCAGGGAGGCGCTCGATAAGATAAGGCCTTATCTGGACGCGGCCAATGTGGACCTCAAGGCCTTTAATGAGAAGACATATGCCGATGTTTGCAAAGGGCATCTTGAGGCTGTGCTTGATTCTATAAGGTATATGAAGGAGATCGGGATATGGATCGAAGTGACGACCCTGGTTGTGCCGGGCTTAAACGATTCAGACGAAGAGCTTAAGGATATTGCAGGATTTATCGCAGAGGCAGGAGTTGAGATCCCCTGGCATATAAGCAGGTTCCATCCCGGCTACAAGTATGTAAACCTTGAGGCAACACCCCTGCCGACACTAAAGAAGGCCTGGCAGTTTGGCAAGGATGCGGGCCTGCGCTATATATATCTCGGCAATGTCGGTGAGATTGCAAATACGCTATGCTACAACTGTGGTGAACTTCTCATCACAAGGGATTATCTCTATACATCGGATTCAAAACTGGATGGCAACAAGTGCCCTAAGTGCTCGACTGTTCTTGACGGGGTTTTTTAGGCTTGACAAATCAACAGCCTGGGATACAATATACTGCTATTACTTGAAAGGTGAAGGATATGGACATACAACAGATGTGGGAGAAGGCGCTGAAGAAGACCGAGATCGTAAGGTCCCGTGTCCAGCCGCTCCTTACATTTGAGGCGACAAGGATGCCTTATATATTCCTGGCAGAGTCTGCCCTGAATATAGGAGATTCGGTTGTGAGGAAGGGGAAGGTCCTGGTCGAGAAGCCCTCTATCGTACTGCCTGATAATATACCGCAGTTCGATGGGTTCGATTTTGATAAGGATCTTCATGTAGGCGAGGAGACGGTCAAGAACTTCCTTTTTGTGAGGGGCATAAGGTTTCCTTCATACAGGTATAACAATAGGACCCAGTCACTCGATGTCCGCGAGGGATCCCTGAGCAAGGCCATCGACTTTTTTTCAGATAAGCTCCAGAAGAAGGAAGATGTGCACGCAGGCCTGATCGTCGGCCCCGAGGACTGCTGGCAGTTTTCTGTGTTGATATTCATATGCTCGATGATTGTCAGGTCAGCGGATTCTGATATACAGAAGCTGCTCGATGACATCGAAAAGAGAAAGAGGTATTCTTGACATGGAACTATCCGCGGCTATTGGTAAAAGGGCAAGTGTAAGAGAGTATAAGAAGGATCCTGTTGAGAAGGCATTACTGGAAGGCTTAGTTGATGCGGCACGGAGAGCTCCTTCTGCGCGGGCTGTTGAGCCATGGGAGTTTATAATCGTAACGGATAAGAAGCTTTTGCAGGCGATCTCAAGTATTGCGCCAAACGGGGTATTTATAAAAGATGCGGCCTGTTGCATAGTGGTAGCCTCTGAAGATGTTAAGTATTATCTGGAGGACGGCTGTGCCGCAACAGAGAATCTACTTCTTGCGGCCGCGGATTGCGGCCTGGGCGCATGCTGGATAGCAGGCGATAAGAAGCCGTATGATAAAGAGGTGCTGGCTATGCTTGGTGCCCCCGAGGCCTTAAGGCTTGTAAGTATAATCTCACTCGGCTGGCCGGCCAAGAGCCCGCACAGAAGAAGAAGCGCTCTCTCGATGATGTCCTGCACTGGGAAAGGTTCTGAATGGATGCCGCAAGCTACAAGTCACATCTATTATCGAAAGAATCAGAGTACGAGGATATATGCTTGCGCTGCGGTAAGTGCTGCGGCGCTGACAATGTTCCTTGCGAGAAATTAACAAGACTTGATGACGGAAGATACCACTGCAGCGATTATGCCAACCGCCTCGGCCAGCAGAGATCTGCAAACGGCCGTCATTTTCACTGCATACCCATGAGGCTTTTAGTCAGGCACAATACCGCGCCCATTGGCTGCGCATACACTAAGAAGGGTTGATTTATGACCATACTTGCTAAGATATCACTGATAGCGGCCGTTGTTCTTCCGCTCTGGAATATGCCGCTTATTATGAGAATTATCCAGAGGAGGTCTTCTGAGGATATCAGCATCTGGTGGGCCATCGGCGTGTGGACATGCCTTCTGCTTATGCTTCCACACGGCCTCGTTACCGAAGAGGTGGTCTTCAGGTGGTTTACTATCGTAAACTTCGTGATCTTCAGTTTAGCCGCATCAGTCGTTATAATCTTCCATAAAAAGAGATGATTGTTCTTGCCTCACAATCAAGTCGGCGTTCGCAGATACTCAGCTCATGCGGCATAAGGCATAAGGTGGTTGTAAGTGGTATCGCCGAAACCTCAAGAGGCATGAGTTCTGTGCCTGCGATTGTTGTCAATAATGCAAAGGCAAAGGCCAAAGAGGTTTCAAAGAGATACAAGTCTGCCATTGTAATAGGGGCAGACACACTTGTCCGCTTAGATAAACAGATTATCGGCAAGCCGCGGAATAAGGCTGAAGCAATGAAACTCCTTGCAGGTTTTAGCGCAAGGAGTTTTTATGTCTATACAGGCCTCTGCGTGATAGATACCGCCACCGGCAGGATGAGCAGTGGCTATGAACGCAGTATTATCACTGCTAAGAAGATGAGCAGGCCTGATATCAACAGGTATTTCAAGGTCCTTGCACCCTACGATAAGGCCGGAGGCTTCTCCATAGAAGGCGCCGGTTCTTTGATCTTCGATAATATCAAAGGCTCCTACTTCAATATTCTCGGCCTGCCCATGATGAAGCTGGCCGACCTCTTCCAATCTGCAGACCTCAATATTCTAGATTATATTAAGTAGTCTTAGGCCTTGCGGGTCAATCTCGCAGGAGCGCAAAACTCCATTGGCAAGAGACTCAGTGTCTGCAGCCCGCTCGGTTTGCCCCACCGAGGCAAATCTCGCTTGGAG
>JABMQS010000130.1 GCA_013202525.1 Candidatus Omnitrophota bacterium | reverse complement strand
TCGGTGGGGCAAACCGAGCGGTGCTGCAGGCACTGAGTCTCTTGTCAATAGAGCTTCGCAGATTGCCCTTTAAGGCCTAAGGGGGGTTCTTAGGTGCAATTTTCTGCTTGTAATCTTGAGCTTATGTGTATATAATATGTGTTAAACTTATTATAATTATTACGGATATGCATGAGCCCTTATATATCTAAAAGATCTTTCAGTATCATCACCTATGCCATTCTGCTGGTTCCTATTGCCTTATCTGGCATAGGCTGCAGTACACTTCAGGCACCTTCTTCCCAGTACGAGGAGTGGACGCCCCCTAAATGGGAGAAGACCACCAAATATCCTCATACTACATGGGAAACTATCCGTGAACAGAAACTCGATGCCGCAGAACCCCTCACACTCACTGAGCTTGTAGAGATAGCCCTTAAGAACAACCCCTCTACGCGCCAGGCATGGGAAGATGCACGTGCCGAGGCAGCAGAGCTCAGGGAGGCGCAGAGCGAACTTTATCCGCAGGTGACCGCTTCCCTGAAGGGCACAAGGGAGAAGGAGGTCGCTAACATAGCCTCAGCCGATCTGAACGAGCTTAGATACGGCCCGAGCGGAAAACTTACATTTCTCGTACTCGATCTTGGAGGCAGGGGCGCTAAGATCAACGACGCCTGGCAGCAGAGCCTCGCTTCAAACTTCCAGTTCAACCAGTCACTCCAGGATCTCCTTTTAGATATCGAGAAGGCATATTTTGGTTTATACAGCGCCTTCTCCATGCTTGAGGCAGCTGAGGCCGATGTCCTTGACGCGCAGACATCCTATGTGGCTGCAAAGAAGAAGTTTCAGGTAGGCCTTGCATCAAAACTGGACGAACTCCAGGCAAAGGCCACTTATGATAATTCACTATATAATCTTGAGGATGCCAAGGGTAATGTCCAGACACAGCACGCAGACCTTGCTCAGGCCCTGGGCTTTGCCGCTGATATACAGTTTGATATCGCAAGGCCTAAAGAAGATGTTCCGGCAGATGTTACCAGGGATGATGTAAGCGAGTTGATCGAGCTGGCTCTTGACAAGCGGCCTGACATAGCGGCCCAGCGCGCGATGATGCTTTCAAAGCAATCAGTGGTAATCGCCGCCAATTCAAACCTGTGGCCCAGCCTGAATTTTGGAGGCACCATAGATCATGACTGGTACAAGTTTTATAATGCCAGTGCGGAACGCGACAATGCCTATGATTATGCAGGCTTCCTGAGCCTTGACTGGGACGTCTTCAATGGTTTTGAGAACCTGAGCAAGAAGAGGGCTGCCCAGAGAGAAGCAGATGCAGAGCTGGAGCAGCTGAAAGGCTTAGAACTGCAGGCAAGCGCCGAGGTCTGGAAAAAATACTATGCCTTTAAGACCGCTGTGCAGAAGCTGGTATATAGCAAGTCCTATCTTGAGAGCGCCCAGGCAGCTTATGATCTGGCACTTCTCGGTTACGAGACAGGCTTGAAGAGTATACTTGATCTGCTCGAGTCGCAAAGTGAGCTTTCGGAGGCAAGGAGCAAGCTGGTCACTTCGAGGGAGGATACATTCGTCTCTCTTGCTGAGCTTGCTCATGCAACCGGAACATTGTATATCGAGGATATATAATAAGAGAGGAAAAAGAGATGGAAGAAGAAAAGACAGGGTCATCTGAGGTAAAAAAGGCCTTAGGTTGGATAAAGGCATTCGACCCGAAGAAGCTGATATCGCGCATAAAGGCATTCGACTTTAAAGGTCTTCTGAAGCGCATCGTGACATACGATTACAAAGGGTTGGTCAATCGTATAAAGACCTTTGAATTTAAGAACCCCGAGGCTTATAAGCGCCTGATCAAGGATAAGGATTTCCAGAAGTTCGTTGTCTGTGTGGTGCTCTTTTTCATCCTGATCTCTTTTGTGAAGGGCTGTATAGAAACGCATAAGAAGGAACCTATTCAGGGACGCCCTGTTGAGATAGGCACTGTTATACAAAAAGATGTCCCTATCTATGTCGAGTCCTTTGCCACGATGGCCGCTATCGAGGACGTAGATATACAGGCCCAGGTGACAGGAAAGATACTTGAAGTCCATTTTATTGAGGGCGATGAGGTCAAGATAGGAGACCCGCTCTTTACCATAGACCCGAGTGAATATAAGGCTACTCTTGAGAAGGCTCAGGCTGGGCTGGAGGAGGATATTGCAGACCTTAAGTTAAAAGAGGATACCTTAGAGCGAAACGTTGTCTTGATAGAGAAGCAGCTCATATCGCAACAGGAGTTTGAGAAATATCAGACCGAGGTTGTGGCTGCCGTAGCACAAGTGGAGCTTGACAAGGCACAGGTCGACCTGGCCAGGATAAACCTGGGATACTGTTATATTATCTCACCCATAAAAGGCATGACCGGAAAGCGCCTTGTAGATCCCGGTAATATCGTAACTGCCAATACCGGGCCTGTCCTCGTTAATATCAAATATTCAGATTCCTACTATGTGGATTTTACAATAAGCGAAAGGAACCTTCAGAGGGCACGTGATGCAATGGCAAAATCAACACTAAAGGTCGAGATCAGGCCTGAGGGTGCTGACAAACCTACCTGTGCGGGCAAGCTTGTTTTTATAGACAACACCGTAGATGATATGACCGGTACAGTTTTGCTGCGCGGCCTCGTCTCAAACAAGGATAAGAAGCTTTGGGCAGGACAGTTTGTATTTACCAAACTTATACTGGGCGAGGAAAAGAACGCTGTTCTTGCTCCGGAATCATCGGTACGGGTAGGGCAGAAGGGCCCCTATCTCTTTGCTGTTACAGATAAGAATAAGGCAGACCTCCGGCTTGTTGAGACAGGGCAGCGCCAGGATGACTATATGGTTATCAAAAAGGGTGTCAAGCCTGGCGAGAGGGTTGTCACCATAGGACAGCTCGGCCTTGCCCCAGGTGTGCCTATTATAGATGTTACAAAGAAGGGCTCAGGAGACGCTTCACAGAGTTCTGATAACGATAACAATTAACGATTAGGTCCTGAATGGTTTTTTCAGAAGTATTTATCAAGAAACCTATCATGACAACGCTTGTCATGGTTGCCGTGCTCATTTCGGGGTTCGTGGCATATTTTTACCTGCCTGTAAGCGACCTGCCTGTTGTTGAATATCCTGTTATTACCATTAGTGCCATTTATCCCGGGGCCAGCCCTTCCATGATGGCCAATACGGTCGCAAAGCCTCTCGAAGATGAATGCATGCAGATACAAGGGCTTGAGACCATTATCTCCGATAACACCGAGGGCCAGACACAGATAATGCTTACATTCGACCTGAGCCTGAGTGTCGACCTGGCAGCCCCGGATGTTCAGGCCGCTATATCGCGCGCTCAGGCCAACCTGCCTGATGACCTGCCGCAGCCGCCTACATACCAGAAGACCAACCCCTCTGAAAAACCCATAGTCCACATATCGGTGACCTCCGACACGCTGACAGACGGCCAGCTCTTTGATTTTGGTAATACAGCCATCGGCCAGCGCCTCAGCATGATAAATGGTGTATCACAGGTGGATGTCTGGGGCGCTCAATCGGCGATGAGGATCCAGGTCGACCCTGATAAATTGGCAGCATTCAATATAGGCATTGATGAAGTAGCAAATGCCTTAAAGGCCGGAACTGTTATTATACCGGGCGGCAGCCTTGATGGAAAGTTCAGCACATTTTCTATAGAACCGCAGGGCCAGCTCTTTGAAGCGGATGAGTATGAGAAGCTCATAGTCGCATACCGCAACAACGCACCTATATATCTGGGTGATATTGCCAACTGTCTCAAGAGTACACAGAATGATGTTATCAGGGTCATGCACTTTGAAAGCGAGCAGGGTTGGCGGTCGGCCTATGTGCATATTGCGGTCACAAAAGAGAGCGGCGCAAATACTGTTAGCCTTGCAAAAGAGGTCAGGCAGACACTGCAAGACTTAAAAGGGGAGATACCCGGCTCGGTCGACGTCAGCATTTTTTATGACCAGTCGGTCTCTATCATAGCCTCAGTCAAGGATGTGAAGAACACCATCTTTATCGCTATCGTACTTGTTGTACTCGTCATATTTATGTTTTTGGGACGGCTCTCGGATACGGTCATACCAAGTATTACATTGCCGCTGACCATCTTCGGTACCTTTGCCGCCATGCTGGTGATGGGTTTCAGCCTGGATAACCTCTCTCTCATGGGCCTTACACTCTCAGTCGGGTTTCTCGTCGATGATGCCATCGTTGTGCTTGAGAATACGGTCCGCCATGTAGAGGAGGGCATGAAACCGCTAAAGGCCGCTGTCAAGAGCATGCGCGAGATAACAGGAACCGTTATATCGACCAGCATAGCCCTGATAATAGTGTTTGTGCCGTTGGTCTTTATGGGCGGCGTTGTCGGGAGACTCTTCAGGGAGCTTGCCATAACGGTTGTTGCGGCAATATGCTGCTCGACACTTATCTCGCTGACCCTTACGCCGATGATGTGCGCGAGAATGCTTAAGGAAGGCAAGAAGGATGAGAAGACGCGTGTCCAGCTCTTTATTGATAAGCACCTTGGCGCACTTATAAAAAAATACGGCGTTGCATTACGCTGGACGCTGGAACGCAAGTTCATATGTTTAATAGTATGGGTCCTGTGTATCGCAGGCTCTCTATGGTTTATATCGCTTTTACCAAAGACGTTTATCCCCGAGGGTGACAGCGGCGCTGTAATGGGCCTGATGCAGCTTCCACTTGGGGCATCTACCGACCAGGCCCGGACATTCCAGGATGCGGTAGATAAGATACTTCATGAGAATCAGAATATAAATGGTATCGTCTCCGCGACCGGACTCAATGTCGGCGCTGACCAGTCGACAGGCCTGTTTTACGCGATACTGTATGAGAAGAACAGGCAGCCTATCGCCAAGGTCGTTGACGAGCTGAGGGCCAAGATGGCGATGCTTCCATATGGTTTTGTCTTTATCGAGGCCATACCGGCACTCACAGTAAGTACCGGAGGTGAGAGCACGGCTCAGGGCTGTAAATACTCCTATCTCATCAGCGGGAGCAATCGTGACGATGTCTATAAAGCATCTCTTGAGCTTGAGCAGAGGATGAGGGCATTGCCCGGCTTCTGCGACATACAGAACAGTGTAAAGCTCGATATGCCGCAGCTCAACATCAGGCTGCTTAGGGATCGCGCCTCAACGCTGGGTATTACAGCTCAGGATATTGAATATGGCTTGAGCCTTGCCTATGCCGAGGGGAAGATCAATCTCTATAAGACCGATATAGACCAGTACTGGGTGATCGTCGAACTTGAGAAGCAGTACCAGATGATACCGGAAAACATGCATCATATATACCTGCGCTCAAGCGTGACCAATAAGCTTGTTCCCCTGTCATCATTAATAGATTGGGACCTGGGCGTGGGTCCTCAGAATGTGCCGCATTATGACCAGCTCAACTCCGCAACGCTCTCTTTTAACCTTACCCCAGGTTTTGCGCTCGGTACAGCCACAACGTCGCTCTCGGATCTCTCTGCAACCATCCTTCCTGCAGGCGTAGGCGGTATCTTCCAGGGTGAGGCACAGGAGTTCAACGAGGCAGTAAAGAGTATGGCAAAGCTCCTTATCGTTGCGGTATTCCTTTTGTATATAGTGCTTGGCATTCTCTATGAAAGTTATATACACCCGTTTACGATATTAACGACCCTCCCTGTAGCTGCCTTTGGCGGCCTTCTAACACTCATTGTCTTCAGGGCAGAACTTTCACTCTATGCATATATCGGCATATTTATGCTTTTGGGCATAGTCTCTAAAAACGGTATTATAATGATTGACTTTGCGGAACAGTACCTGAAGGAGGGTGATAAGACCAGTTTTGATGCTATTTATAATGCCTGCCTTGTCCGTTTTCGCCCGATACTTATGACAGGTGCTTCTACCATCATGGGCGCTCTACCCATAGCATTGGGCTTTGGCGCAGACGGCGCCTCCAGGAGGCCGCTCGGTCTTATAGTTGCAGGCGGGCTGGTCTTTGCGCAGGTGGTGACGCTATTTGTTACACCGGGTATCTATCTCTATATGCAGAACTTTCAGGAGAAGTATCTCGACAGGTGGGAGCTGTCGCGCTCAGCCGCTTCTCGCAAAGATGATGACGATGATGAAACCGAGGATAGCAGTCCTTCGGATAAGGAGGTTTAGATATGGTAATGGCGGTTAAGGCTATTGGTATAGTCATTTTACTTATCGGCGTGGTCTTTATGATAATGCCGAAGGCGATGAGGTCATGCATGTCTTTCTGGACAAGAGGGTGGAATGCCCTGCTCGGAGCTCTTATAAATGTCCCGCTGGGCGCCTTTCTCCTGTATGCTGCCTCTGAATGCCGGGTAATGTGGTTTGTGGCGACGATTGGTATCATCGCCATTGTCAAAGGCGTATTAATCGTTGTCCTGGGCCCGGCAAGGGTCTCAAAGGCTGCTGTGGCCTGGACCACGAGGAAAGATTTTGTACTGCGCCTTATAGCAGTAATGCCTATAGCCTTTGGCATACTGCTTATATTTGCAGCGTAACCTTAGGAGAGATATGCCAAGAACAAAGATAATAGCCACGCTGGGCCCTTCCAGCGATACAGAGACCGTCTTAAGAAAGATGTTTAATAGCGGCCTCGATGAGGTGAGGTTAAACTTTTCTCACGGCAGCCACGCCGAACACCTGCGCAGGATACGGCTTGTGCGCGCGCTCAACAAGAAGATGAGGCGCGCAATAAAGATAATGCAGGACCTGGAGGGCAACCGCATAAGGGTGGGCAGGTTGAAGGTGCCACTCGCCTTGCGGAAGGGGGCGCAGCTCTATCTCACTCAGAAGGATATTCAGGGCAGTGCAAAAGAGGTGCCATTCGACTATCACGCATCCCTGAAGAAGATCAAGGCAGGTATGCTCGTCTATATCGATGACGGCAAGATTGTGCTTGAGGTCAAGGGCAAGGCAGCAGGCCGTTTGAAGGTCAAGGTTATTACAGGCGGCCAGCTAAAAGAACAAAAGGGCATAAACATACCGGAGGCAGACCTGGATTTTCCCAGGATGACTGAAAAAGACACCAGGGACGTAAAGGTTGCCATATCTCAAAAGCTGGATTACATAGCACAGTCATTTGTTAGAGATGCCAGCGATGTTCATACCTTAAG
>JABMQS010000004.1 GCA_013202525.1 Candidatus Omnitrophota bacterium | reverse complement strand
CCCCAACATACTTAGAGACTGCCCATTAGGCATTGAGCTGCAAGAGTTGGACCAGGAGACCATAAGCAGTTACTGCGCGGCGCTGCATACAGCAGAAAATGACTTCTATGATGTAGAGGCAGCCTCTTCCGCGAGAGAAGACCTGCGCTTTAAGGCTATTCAGGCCATACGCGATAACTACGAATCCTTTAAGTTGAACTGGCCCGTTGTAGGCAAGGAAGCAACTGCTGAGCGAAACAGGATCATAAGGCGAAACAGGATAAACGAGCGGCTGAGCAATATATTTCAGGGGCAAGGTAGAAGGTATAGGCCAGAAGGTGAGATTTCGCGGCCGGATCCGTTGATGACAGCTTTGGGAGAGCAGGTAATTGATGCGGTCGAGAAACTGGGGGCAGCAGAGGAATATCTTGCTAGAGGAGGAGCAACCCTGGGAGAGGGAGACCGCTTGGATATTCTTAGACTCTTGGTGTCCATACGTACTCAAATAGATACAAGGAGAGAGGAGCTTGCAAAGATGCGCGCTGGTCTTAACAGGCCTGTTGCAGCAGTAGAGATTGACGGCGGCAGGACGATCGAGGATATGTGGGCCACACTTTTAGCAGAGCTTGGGAAAGACGCTATCTTCTGGGCCTTTATAGTAGGCCTCTTGTATTACCTTACCGGCGAGAGGGCCAGAAGGGCAGACCTGCCATTTATACCGGTTGTGATTAAGGACGGTCGCCCGCGCCTTACAACGCAGGGCAGGAAGTTGTTCGATAAGGTCCTGGGCAATATGGAAGAAGGGCCCGCAAAGGAGCATATTATAGCGCTCTTTACTGAGATCATGGCTGTGCAAGAGGGCCTGCTTAGCGATACGCAGAAGGAGCGTATGGATTCTATGCGTGCAGCGCTGCCCATCAGGGAGCGCGTTACACACGATCTTCTATCCTGCGTGCTGTTTGAACCGCCCCAACAGGGCAGGAACAGATATGTGCGTCTTCTGAACATTATGCCTTTTGCAGTGGTATCCCAATTACACAGTCCCAAACAACAGCGCCTTCGCAGCGCGCACAGCAAAGAGCTCGAACAACTCCTCGAGGATATGCATGAGAATAACCTCACCTTTATGGAATTTCACAGGCGCCTGTATGATATTGCACAGAGGCATTGCCTCGAAGTTGATGGTGAGAGCAGGAAGGTAGAGCCTGCTTCTGCCTCAGACGTTGAAGAAAGACTACGGTCAGCCTATAAGGATATCCCCGCTGTTCAGGTCGGGCCTGCCGCGAGCTACTCAACAAAGGCAGATGGGTGGCCGCTATCCATAAGGGGTCAGAGCGGAGACTATCTGGATACCAGGCCCTATGTTAGCGGCGATGATCTGCGCCGGGCCGATTGGAAGGCCTATGGCAGGACAGACAGGCTGTCTGTGAAGCAGACCGATGAAGACAGAAAGAATATGATGCATATACTTGTAGATATGGGCACAGCCTTTGAGGCAGAGGATACAGATAAGTGGATGCTGGATACAGCGCGTTCCCTTATTGCTGTGCTCGATCAATCCAGGGTGTTTGGCAAAAAGGCCTATACACTTGATAGGCTGGTATTTATTATGCCGGATCCGGATGACGAACCAGTGGTTATTAATGTAGAGGCCATGCGCACAAAGGGCTTTGATACGCTTTTAAGGCTTCTCATAGCACAGCATGAGGAGGCGAAAGAAAGGGCGGACGGAATACCCGGCAGACAGCTTACCCCCAGGGCCTACCTTGTTAAGGATAAGAATGGGGAACTGGTCGAGGTCGTTACTGATAAAAAAGGCAAAGAGCATGCAACAAGATACAGAGAGACAGAGCAAGGCAGGCGTTACAGGCAGCGCACAGAGGGCGTCTTTGAAGTAAGCACACTCGAGAGAATAGAGCGGCAGCTAGCCAAGATAAACGGCCACCTTGCTGTATCAGGGGCTAAGCAGGCGCTATGCGTAGGCATAGAAGAGGATGCTATAAGCGGGGCATCAGATCTCCTCGCTGAGCGTGGCATACGCTCCTTATACTGGAATGACAAAAGCCAGGCACTGCCGGCAGAGATATATCTTGCCGAAGAGGCACAGGCCCAAGAGGCTGTAGCAGTCAGCCCCGATACCCAAAAGGCCTCAGCCTCAGGCATACCAACCGGAGAATTCAAGGCAATAGACCCTGCGCTCGTTGCACCATTTGACGGGATGCTCGAGAGGGCAGAAGAGCTGGGGATTTCACTGCCTACATTGAGGGCACAGGTTAAAAATTTACATACTGGCCAGGGCGAAGAGATCACCATAACGGCCTACAGGAGAGAGCCGCACTACGAACTATTGGGTGGAGATGATAAATCAAGCGGAGGCGATTACGGCGCGCCCCTTAAAAAGACACGCAACATAGGCATTATGCTCGATGACTCCCTACTTTTGGTCGCAGAATCTAAGGATGGCGCAGAAGGCATTATTAGATTTTCTCCAGTGCTTGAGCAGGAGCGCGTGGCCAAGATCTTTACAGAATATGACGGTCAGGCGCCAGAACAGGTATTGCTGCTTACAGGTATGGAGGTTGCCCCAGATAACCAGTTTGGCGCTGACAGCAGGCGCTTAAAAGGCATTGGTACATTACTCGTAGCAGCCGCCATAGAGAGCAGCATAGATTCAAGCGTTATCCGGGAAGACCAGAAAGGCAATATCATCGCAACCAATGTAGGCCGATTATCCGCAAGCATAGAGGATCCCCACGGATTTTATGAACGAATCGGTATGGTTCCTATAGGTAATGATACGTATTATTTCTCCGACGAGAGAGCTATGGAATTCCTGAACAGAGTCCGTGCAGACCATGCACTAGAAATAGCCTCCAAGGCCGCGTCAGCGGGCTTGAACAGCATCAAGCTTAAGTATCCGCAACATATAGACCTCATAGATGAGCTTGCTAAGGATGATTTATTTGGTGAAGACCTCTTATTGGTAGTGTCCAGGGAGAGTTCGGGAGATTTTAAGAATACCCTAGATCACATCTCCGGCAACTGGGAGGGATTCAAAGCAACCTTCAGCCAGCTTGCACGCCCAGACTCCATCGGCATAGAGATACTAAGAGAAGTATTCAGGAATCGCCCAGGGGCTTTTGCAGGTGCCTTAAGTCGCATTTCCAGCAACTGGGAGAGATTCAGCACAACCTTCAACCAGCTTGCGCAGCCAGACTCCATCGGCATAGAGACACTAAGAGAAGTATTCAGGAATAGCCCAGGGGCTTTTGCGGATGCCTTGAATTCCATATCCAGTAATTGGGAAAGATTCAGCACAACCTTCAACCAGCTCGCACACCCAGACTCCATCGGCATAGATGCGTTAAGAGAAGCATTCAGGGATAGCCCAAATGGTTTTGTAGGCGCCTTGAATTCCATACCCAATAACTGGGATATATTCAACCAGCTCGCACAGCCAGGCTCCATCGGCATAGATGTGTTAAGAGAAGCGTTCAGGAGCGACTCAAGGGGCTTTGAAAACGCCTTAAACTCTATCTCCAGAGATTGGGAAAGATTCAATAAGCTCGTACAGCCAGAGTTACTAGGCATAAACATATTAAGAGTTATTTTTAGATATTACGCCGCCTCATTAGCAAATTTAGATGCCATTGGGTCAATATGCGAGCAGCTTAAATCAGAGGAGGAATATCTTTTGGCATTTCCGGAAACAGAGGAAGCATTTAAGGAATTTGATACAGAAGGCCTATCTATGGGGCCGCGGACATATGTGAAACTACTTATCTATGACAGGCTGGCACAGGACAGAGCTATGCCAGCAAATTTTAGAACACAATTACAGGAAGAGGTAATACCAGCGCTGAGGATAATAGATAGAACCTTTGATGGCTATCCTACCTTAGGTATGCAGCAGCAGGACGGATGGAAGAAAGATGACAGGGAAAATATGATGTTTGCGCTGCTTCAAGTGATAATGGGTAACTTTTTAAGTTCAGCAGAGTTCCCTCGCCAAATCAGCCGATCGACATGGGGCGCAATTAATAACACCTGCCGGGTAAATATACCGGCTACTGCATATCCTATCTTTGGCTTGCTTGCCCAGGAACTCCATAGAATGAAATGGCTTAAACCAGGTAAGCCTTATGTTGTTAATGTGGCAGGAGACCATCTTAAAGAGGCAGCATTCCTGATACCATGCTTGTTCTTTGCCTCATTGCCCGTAGGGCAGATATCCAGCATGCCCGAAGACCTTCCGGTGCAGCCCAAAGGATATACCTTCTACCTGGTGGAAAGCGTCATACCTGCGAGATCGGGAGACTCGGGAGCAAAAAGTATGCGCACGAACTTCTTCCACAGCTTTATGGCGTTAGTGAATAGTGATTATGGCGCAGCTAACGATATAGTGCTCTTAGAGGATTTAGAAAGGGCCTTCTTATTAACAACAGCGGCAGCTGCATTCTTAAGGACCTATGGCATAGAAGATTCAGAACTATCTCAGCTATACACAGACTTCAAAGAGGATATAGAGGCATTTTTGAAGGAACGGGCGCGGATGTCAGAAGAAGAAGTGCAAAGGCTATTCCGCAAGGCACAAGCAGCTCAGCGGGATGTTATCGGGGTTGACCTAAGCCAAATGCGTGATGCCTTAAGGCAAATAGGCAGATTCTTCAGGGAAGATCTCGGCGAAGGTGCGATAAACTATGGCATATTCAGGCAGAAGATAGAGCAATTCACCCAAAGGGTGCAGGGTCACCTCTTCCCCGCAGATGAATCAGCAGGCATAATAATCGATGCTGCAAAAACAAGAGACTGGCAGACCATAATAGATATAGCCCCTTCGGGAGGCGCCCCCAAGGCCGCATCTTCAGGGCTGGATGAGATAAAAGCAAAGTTCCCAGACTATGCGGAACTCATAGATGAACTCTCTCGGGATGATTCTTTGGGCGAAGACACGGTAATAGAAGCATCTGGTAATGATCTTTTCTACAGAGGCTTAATCATGATCGCCGCCAACAGGGATGGGCTTAGCACAGCCAAGGATGGGTTTAGAACAGCCCTAAACCGCCTGAAAGCACCCGAATATTTTGGCATAGATATGTTAAGGCAGGTATTTGTAGATAGCCCATTTGGTTTTGCGATTGCCATAAATTCCATATCAGCGGAATGGGAGATTTTCAACCAGCTCGCAGCACCCGAATATTTTGGCATAGATATGTTAAGGCAGTGGTTTGTAGATAGCCCATTGCTTTTTGGAAGAAACTTATATTCTATTGGAGAGGATTGGGGGCAATTTAGCATAGCCTTAAGCTACTGCAGAGAATCCGACTCACTCGACATAGAGATCTTTGGTCAGGCATTCGGGGGTGATCTGTTTGATTGTTCACGTGTCCTAAGGGTCGTCGCAGAGAACTGGGAGAACTTCCTACAGCTCGAAAAAGGTTTAGGCTCAGAGGTATCAAAAGTACTATTTAGGTATCATCAAGGCTCATTGGCAAATCTATTGCTTATCCTCGAGCAACTTAAGCAGAAGAAGGATTATATACTAGCATTTGCAAAGGCAGAAGAAATATTCGAGGAATTTAACGTAGAAGATCTGTCCATAGGCGCGCAGTCATATGTAAAACTGCTTAT
>JABMQS010000014.1 GCA_013202525.1 Candidatus Omnitrophota bacterium | reverse complement strand
TTGTCTCCTCCGGTGAAAACCTTACATTACAGTTTCTATGGCCATCGAAGTGATATTTGCCCTCTTCAGGGAAAAACTCAACGGTAGACAGAAATTTATCTTTATCCTTCTTCTTTAGGGCCTGCATAATGGCCTTATAGCTGAGCTCTGTATCAAATATATTCACCTCGCGCCCTAGTTTTGACGGAGAATGGGCGTCGGAGTTCGATATCAGGTTATACTTATCGAGCGCGCTGCAGCGCCAGTTCATTGCAGGGTCTGAGCTTAGGCCCGTCTCAAGGGCGTATATATTCTCTGCCTCTTCCTCGAAGCACTCTTCAATAGAATCGAATCCTGATTTTGAACCGAAGACGCTAAACCATGGGGTCCAACAATTGTGTACAGTCGCAAACTCTGCTACATAAGAATTGTCCTTCTCAACCTCCAGGTTATGAACAAATCCGGAATAATCTCTAATATCTATATCTCTAACAGGTATATAGATATATTTTTTATCTAACCAACCATGGCGCCTTGTCATCTTTGTGTTGAACCTGCTAAATTCTTTCTCTTTTAAAAGACCTGTTGTCTCATGCAAGAAGGAAAGGTTTGAAAACTGATAATTATCATATTGTGCTATTATTTCCCTGCCATTTAGTAGGTGTTTTCCTCTTCTTTTGTGTTCATCTATACTATCAATTCTTATAGATGGTATAATACCTAATCGCAGGAAAATAATCTTCATCTGATTCATAAGCAATGCGGAAGATGTATACCCAGCATCACCGCGCCACCAACCCTTTATAATTTCGGCTTGTTTATTTGTTGGCAGCTCTAGCAGCCAAGATGGCAATGCTTTTGTAAAATGTTTTTTTGTGCTACTGTCAGAATAAAACAGTTTACCAAAAAATCCCGAGAGTACTTTTGAATAAAAAATTATTTCATTACTGTTTACATTTTTCCTCTTATAGATTTTATGATATGAAATGCCAAATATGGATTTTACCAGGCTTACAACATCTTTTATATAATCTTGCTCGCTTGAGCTAAAACAAAAAGAGATGCTGTCTCTTTGGTCGGTATAGCCTTCGGACAAATAATACCCTATTAATCTACAAAAGCGCTTATCTATTAGTATGCGATTCTTTATAGGCGTGGATCTTGAACCTTTAAAAAATACCTTCTTCTCTTTAAGATATAGCCCTTTAACAATATCAGAAATTTCAATATATTTTCTGTCTCTTGTCTCTGTAAATCTAGGATAAATAATAAGATCGCTACTTTCCAAATCCTTAGCCTGAATCCACTGTGGTTTATATTTTTCGAAATATCTTCTGCTGCACCCGCCTTTGACAGAACATGTTGGCTTGCAAAAACCTGAAGTAGTCGGACACTTCTTAAATGTCTTTATGGCAAAATATGGGTGTTCTGGCGTAGTGGCTAAACCTTGCCTAAAATAATAAGGCTTTATGCTAATAATCTTACCTTTATACTTTCTCCTATACACTTGCTCAACATTTCTCCATTTTAAATTATGGGTATATACATAATCTCCTTTTTTTATATCTCGAATCTTGGTCATTCCTTTCTGTGTATGAATAAGACTATCTGGTAATAAGCAATGCGCAGGCACTATAAGGCAGTCGGGTGATACATCGAGGCAGATCTTTACGATATCCTTTACATCAAAACCAAATATGGGCCTTCCGTCAGATAGGATGTTGCCGCGACTGCCGAGCTTCTTATCTATCTTCTCGACAGACTCAAGGTCAGGCGCAAAGATAAGAGTGTGTATCCTCCTGCCGCGTCCGTTTTTGGTATACATGTTGCTTACTTCAGCAGTAGGTATAAATTTGACCCCTTTATATTCATAGAGGCCTTTATCGTTTTGCTTAAGCTTATCCTTTAGCTCCTGGAGCCACAAGTGGTGGGTAAAATCACCGGTGCCTACCAGGTCTATGCCTTTTAGTTTAGCCCAGTCCGCAATATGGTCTATGTCCATATTCTTGCTTGTGGCACGGCTGTATTTGGAATGTATGTGGAAATCGGCTATGAATTTCATATCTACCCTGTATTATACATATTTTCTGGCATTTTGTCTCTAATCTTCTTCTCTACTAAATCCTTGTCTTTAACCTCGCCCTGCTGCACCTTAAAATTGCCTACCTTTGAGGCGCCTTTCTTTTTTAGCTCTGCATCCATGGTATCCAGGCAGCGGTCTGCGCCTGTCCCGCTTCCGTATGTAATAAAGCACAAGGCCTCTTTGCCTGTTAAGTCTTTCAGGCTGTCTATATAGGTATTCATGGCCGGCACCGGCGCAAATGCCCACACGGGGTTGCCGAGGCATATAAGATCATACCCTGACACATCAGGGGGCATAGCTTTTAGGCTGGCCCTCTTTTTCCTGAAAGCACGCACGCATTGCATAAAGAAACTGTCAGACTCATCCTCAGGCTCAAGCGCGAATATATCTACCTCGCCCTTTTTACTCAAGATACCTTTTAAGGCCTCTGCCACCTTCTGCGTATTGCCTGTGTAGGAGTAATATACTATAAGAGACTTCATCTTAACCTCCCGATCTTCTTATGCGTCGGTATAAACTACTTTGCCGCCGCAGATAGTATAAAGGACCTTGCCCTTTAGTGTTTTGCCAATAAAGGGTGAATTCTTGGACTTTGAGAGTATGCCTGCCTTCTCATAGACCCATTCTGCTTCAGGATCTATGATAGCAACATCCGCGTCAGCGCCTTCAGCTAAAGAGCCCTTATCCTTAAGGCCGAGTATTCCGGCCGGGGCTCCTGACATCTGCGAAATCAGCGCCTTCCAGTCTATGATCTTCTGCTCGATTAGGCCCTCTATCGCAAGAGGAAGCGCTGTCTCCAGGCCTATCATGCCACAGGGTGCCTTGTCAAACTCTACATCCTTTTCCGCATCGGCATGCGGGGCATGGTCTGTTGCAATAACATCGATACTGCCGTCTTTTAAGCCGTCCTTTATTGCCTTTATATCATCTTTTGAGCGGAGCGGTGGATTTACCCTAAAGCTTGTGTTAAAAGACTTCACTTCATCATCTGAAAGTGTAAAATAGTGCGGGCAGGTCTCGGCCGTAATCTTGATACCCCTCTTCTTGGCATCCTTTATCAGGCGTACCGCATCCTTTGTGGATACGTGGGCTATGTGGAGCCTTGCCCCAGTCAGCTCTGCAAGCAGTATATCGCGGCCCACCATAACCACCTCCGATGCATCGGGTATGCCGCGCAT
>JABMQS010000129.1 GCA_013202525.1 Candidatus Omnitrophota bacterium | reverse complement strand
GGCACAAAGGGCAGGCTGGATATAAAGGGCCTTCCATTTAATGAGTATGAGATAAGATATTATAAGAGCAGTTCTTCAAGGCGCTTTAAGAATGTAAAGGTATTGACTGAGAAGAGACCGCCGCTTTTATTTAAGAGGGATTATATGGAGAGGGCCCTTAAGGTACTGCTTGCCAGGACCCGTATAGCAGATACCGAAGGCGCTGTTGAGACGCTTGAGGTCTTTAAGTCACTAAAGGTGATAGGTTGAGACAGGTATGAGAGAAGAGACTTACTACTTAGTGGAGGCATTTGATCACGGGGCTGATTATAGCTCAGGCAGGGTCGTATCCCTTTCGCCTCAAGCCTCGTATCAACTCGGCCGAAAGGGCATAGAGTATGCTATTATTGAGGACTTTTACAGCGAGCAGGAACTGAGGTCAAGGGAGGAGCCCTATTTCTTCAAACAGCTTGAGTGGATAGGCAGATTTGACGGGTTCCTAAAGGAGAGAATAGGCTTCTGCAGGCAGAATAATATAGGTGTTGCGCACGCCTATTATAGCAAGCTCAAATATTTTGTTGACAGCATTGTGGTGCAATCCTTTATCATGTCGGAGTTCTTAAAGAACTCAGGGGCCAAAGAGATCATCTATATATACAAGGAGCATGATGGCGATGAGGCCCAGGCCATGCATGAGTTTACTGCAAGCAAGAAGACATTCTTTGCACAGCTTCTGCCTCTTTTTTGTAAGGAGAGAGGCATCAGCTTAAAGCTTAAAGCTATGCCTGGCAAGACCCCTTTCGCAGAGGTTCGTAGGGGCAGCCTTAAGGGCCTGCTCAAAAGGCATCTTCGTTCGATATTTTATATCTACAAATATAAGAGATGGAAGGCCCTTATGCCAGGAAAGCGTAAAGGCCCTGTGCTCAAGGCCCTGTTTCTACATTCAGGTTCCCCCATCATAAGCCCGGTAATAGAGAGGTTTATATCAGAAGGGCAAAGGGTTTTTATTAAGAGGGATGACCGTGTTTTTTCACTCGATGGCATCCTTGAGAAAACGGTCCTGACTTTACCGGATAGCACGCAGAAGGATATTCAGGATGACTGCAAAGAGGCAGCATCGGCACTCAATACTGACGGCAGTTTGTTTGAGTGGATAAACTCAGAATGCAATATCGATGTAAGCAGTATCATCATGCCGTATATCGAATCATTTGTATCAAAGACCGCTCCAGAGATACTGAGCCAGGCGCTTGTCCTATCCAAGTTTTATAAGAGGGAGGGAATAGATCTTGTTGTGGCAACCTCAAGCTCTGATATAAGCCCCATGAGCGGCCTGATCGGGGCAAGGCTTAATGGCGGCGTAAAGAGTGTATGTTTTCAACATGGGTGCTCCCTTCTCGATTCAATGGTATGGTATATAACAGAGCTCGATGCCTTTGACTACTACTTTACAACAGAGACATTATCAGAGGAGTTTTTCAGGCAGCGCTCGAGCTCAAGCTATATAAGCAGGTGCGAGGTCTATCAGTCGCCGCATTATCTTAAGAGTGTATCAGATATGAGGAGGATTAAGGGCCCGTCTTCCGGCAAGAGGGAGCGCATTATGTATGTTCCGAGTAAGCCCAGGTTTCATACGCGCTGCTTCAATAATATGACACACCCGATAGTCTGGTTCTTTGAGCTTCAGAAGGCCATCATAGACTTCTTTGGCAGCCAGGGTGATTATGATCTTATCTATAAAGAGCCTGCTTCGCCTGAGCCCTGGAGAGAGGCATCGATCATCTCTTATATAAGAGATAAGGATTATGGCAATGTATCTGTTGACAGAAGGCGGCTCTCTGAATGCCTGCATGAAGTTGATAGGGTCTTCTTTGACAGGCCCTCTACCGGATTATATGAGGCCGCTGTATTGGGTAAGCCTGTTATGTCGTTATACTACCCAGGCCTGATAGATGAGTATAAGCCGGCGATCGAGATGTTTGCCGATTCTGCCAGACCTTTCAGCACAATAGATGAGGCGATCGCTATCATAGATTCTTTTTTAAAGGATGACCCGGAAAGATACAAAGTAAAGATTCCTATTAAGGATACCAACCCTATTGATATCTTACAAGACGCCAAACTGCAGGAGGTTTAATATGCCAAGGACAAAGAAGAGGGTTGCCGCAAGAAAAGACAAGATATTCTCAAAGAAGATGAAGGTCGGGGATTTTAACTTTAACAAGGAGGTCTCAGACGTCTTCGATGATATGCTGGAGAGAAGCGTCCCCTTCTACAGCGAGCTTCAGGATATAATGGCCGAGATCGCCTCTTATTTCATCCAGAAGAACTCAAACATATATGACCTTGGCTGCTCAACAGGCAATACGCTCCTTAGTCTCATGGACGCCATAAAGGAGCCGAGCGTCAAATTCATAGGGGTCGACTATTCACCGTCAATGCTCGAAAAGACAAAGATCAAGTTCGACTCCATTGCTAAGAAGAGGAGATATTCTCTCCTCGAGGGCGACCTGAATAAGATGAACTTTGAGTTGTCCAACGCGAGTGTAGTCGTCATGAACTGGACGTTCCAGTTTGTAAGGCCGCTCTACAGGCACAAGCTGCTCAAGAAGATCTACGACGGGCTGCGTAAGAACGGTGTAATAATCCTGTGCGAAAAGGTCCTGGTCGATTCTTCTCTGCTCAATAGGCTGTATATAGAGCTCTATTATAACTTCAAAAAGAAGAGGGGGTATTCGGAGCTTGAGATAGCCAAGAAGAGAGAGGCGCTTGAGAACGTCCTTATACCCTACCGCGTTGATGAGAATATGCAGCTTTTAAAAAGCAGCGGGTTCAAGGATGTGGATATGCTGTTCAAATGGTATAACTGGGCAAGCTTTGTGGGCATAAAGAAAAAATAGGAGGGAGCGAGAAGATGGGCTACAAGGAGCTTAAACTTTTCAAGCATAAGACAAAGGCAGACCACTATATATCTAAAGGAAGAAGGAAATGGTCTGACCTCGACAAGTCTATAAAGCATTTTCTGAAGAAGAGCGTTTTTAATGGAAAGAGCGTACTTGAGATAGGCTGTGCAGCCGGCGGCCTCTATGAGATATTGAGGCGCAGGTTCGGCAGTATGAAGTTTACAGGCACGGATATAAGCCCTGATGAGATAAAGGTGGCAAGGAAGAGATATCCCGATGCCGAATTTTCCGCCTGCGACTTCTACAGCAATAAGTTTAAATCAAACTCCTTTGATACCGTGGCCTCATTTCTGGTCGTGCACCACCAGAGGGATTACAAGAAATTCATCTCCGAGCTGATACGCATATCCAAAAGCGATATCATTTTCGATGTGCGTCTTAAGTCAGACGGCCAGACCGTGGTCGATCTCGATGCATCCTACCTCTATTATCACGGGACAGGAAAGAGGAACTACTATTGCGTCTACAATATGTATGAGTTCTTAAATTTTCTGCACCTGGATAAGTTTGACATAAAGAGCATATCGATATACGGTTACTATCCCCCTAAAAAGACCTCTGCCTTTGTCCCTATGCCAAAGAGCAAGATGATAACCGCTGCTGTGCATCTGAAGAAATACAAAAAAGGCGAGAGGATCAAGAGATGGGGCGGACATCCACAGTTTGCCGAGAGGGATTGGTGCAAACTCGATGTCAAGATACCGGGTTTTAAGGCAGCGGATTTCTAAAGCCTTCTTTTAAAGGATGAGACTATGAAGCCGAATGTTGTCTTTGTGACATTAGATTGTTTCAGGTCAGATGCGCTGGGCTGTTACAACAATCATTCTGTAAAAACGCCCAATATAGATCTATTGGCATCAAGAGGGGTGGTTGTGGAGAAGGCGTACACGCACTGTCCCCTGACAGGGCCTGCGCACCTGTCCCTGTTCGGTTCGAAGCTTCCGTTCGAGCACGGCCTGCGGTTTAATGCCCGCAAGGTGGAGCTCCCGTCTGCGTATATGCCGAGTATATTCAAAGACAACGGTTACAAGACGGGTGCGGCCGTTGCCGCGGTTGTGTTTAAACGGCGCTATGGTTTTGATAAGGGTTTTGACTACTATGATGATGCCATGCTTAGCAGCCGATTCGAGGCCTTTGCGCTTAAGGCATTCAGGTATTCCAAGGAGTGGGGCGGTGAGAGACTTATAAAGACCTCAAGAAACGCCAATAGGGTTACCAATTCAGCTATCAAATGGCTGAAGGCCCTTGGTAACCAGAGGCCCTTTTTTCTATGGCTCCATTATTTTGACGCGCATGATCAATTCAGGCTGCCCCGTCTTTTGCACCTCTACTATTTCAGGCGAAGGAGCTATGAGCAGAGTGTTGAGTATATCGATCGTCAGCTCGGCCGCCTCATCGATCATCTGAAGAAGAAGAATGAGCTGGAGAATACGCTCTTTGTGATCTTTGGTGACCATGGTGAGGCATTAAATGACAGATATGCAAAGGGCGTTCCTTACAGGGGCCACTCCTTGATATGCAGTGAGGTGACATTGAGGATACCGCTCATATTCTCAGGATGCGGCGTAAAGAGGGGCCTTCGCACAGGCCAGGTATTTCGCATGATAGATATTCTGCCTACGACGCTCGATCTCATCAATGGGATCGATACAGACAAGACCTCCTTTAGCGGGATAAGCCTTGTTGATCATCTGAAGAAGGAAGATACCCCTAAGCATAACCCTGAGGTATATGCTGAGACATGGGTTCCGACAGTGCATAAACTTCCTGAGCAAAAGGTATTGATAAGGCTTCCCTGGAAATATATGCGCGCAGGCAAGGAATTTCTCTACAACCTGAGTGATGATCCGGAGGAGACCAGGAATATAATAGATGATAATCCGGAGATAGCAGAGAAGATGCGCAGGCGCCTTGAAGAGATGACAAAGGGCGATAAAGGCCCAGAGCAGCCGGACTGGGACGAGAAGACCAAATTACAGCTGAAGGCCCTCGGCTACATGTAAACCCTTAGGGGTCAGGCCCTGAGCACGAACCTTCGTGCTCAGGGCCTGACCCCGGAGAGATATATATGTCGAAGAAGAAAGAGTCAATAATAAAGGATACGGTCATATATAGTGCTTCCAACTATGTGAGC
>JABMQS010000128.1 GCA_013202525.1 Candidatus Omnitrophota bacterium | reverse complement strand
GGGGACGGTCTCCCCCCTTAAAATCCCCCCTTTTGATAGCATTGGGTAAACGTGTACAATTTCCTATACTATCAAGCTCTTTTATCTTTATCCTTTTTAAAAATTTCAAAAACCAGACCGCATTCAATGAAACCGCATAAAAGACTATTAAGCACCTGAAGATAACGCCGTTGCCCGAGAAGAATATGAGATTGAGCAGGGCGGCCATTGTTATGACATTCATTATCGCAGGATAGGTACACAACCAGTGCAATACCATAAAGGATCTCTTGGCATGACCGGTAAGAACCTCGATGCTATCTCCCTGCCTGGCTTCACCCATGCCCTTCCTGGCCGTATTGAATAAAATATTGTAACCCGCATCATATATGATATACATAAAGAGCATACCCCATCCGGCCAGGAAGCCCGCAAACATATATAGAGGGCTTGCTGTATGGCGGTAAAGCCCCAACCCTATTGTTATAAAGACAAGGCTGTGCACAATGTGGTTACTTATATAGTCAAAATAGGCGCCTGTAGTACTGGGCCTTCCCTGCGCCCTGGCAAGCTGCCCATCGACCGCATCAAGTATATAGAAACCCTGCAGAAATAAGGCCCCGATCAAACACGAAAAAGGCCCTGCCAAAAGAAAAAATGCGCATGCTATGAGCCCGGAGATGATCGATAATAAGGTTATAAAGTCAGGACTAATATCCCTCTTATAGATCAACTTTACAATGAGTATAGAACACCTGTGAGTCACATTAAGCGCATACCAGTTATGCCTCGTCTTCTTGTATGCTTTTTCTTTCAGTTCGCCTATCTGCATTTAGCACCTCGTAAGATTGTTATATGATCTCTAAAAGCTGTCGGAACTCCCCAATGCTATAGTCTGCATCCACTTCTGAGAAACCGTCATGATACCTGCCGTAACCGAACTTAGCAAGGCATGTCTTTATACCCGCTGCCTTACCTGCCTCAATATCAACTGCGCTGTCACCTATCATTAGCGCCTCATCCTTAGGCACAGAGAACTTATCCAGCCAGTGCCCTATGGTCTTTGGATCAGGCTTTAGTTCAAAGCCATCCTTATCGCCGATGACCTCTTTGAAATACCCGCTAAGCCTGAGCAGGTCGAGTATCTTCCTGGCGGAGTTGCCGCCCCTGTTCGAAAAGACGACCATATGCTTTTTGTCCAGGCTTAAGATCTGCCTGAGGGTATCCTCGACACCATCGAAGGGCGTGGTCTTATCGGTCAAATGGGCCATATAATATTTCATATAACAGCCGCGCGTATCATCGAGAAGCTCATCCCTGCCGCGCAGGCAGCCTCTTATAAAAAACTCCGAACCAAAACCAACGCAGTTCATGATCTCAGGCTTAGCCATCTCCTCTAAGCCCAGCTCGCGCAGTGTGTAGTTCATGGATGTCACGATATCATCGCTTGAATCGACGAGCGTCCCATCCAGATCGAATATCAGAAGATCAAAACCCTTCATCCCTTACACCTTTTTCCTGGTAAAATAGGGGCTTATACTGGCAAAGAGCAGCGAGAAGAATCTCTCGCGGACCTGTATCTCGATAAATACGGGCAAGGTCAATACCACTAAACAGACAACCCTGATTATGGTCTCAAGCAACATATTGTTTAGAATCACGAACCTGTTTATAGTGACTATACCTGCAAGAAAGTAGATAAAATATCCCGCTATCTCGGCGTGGAGCCGCAATAGCTTACCCCAGCTGATAATATGTTTGAGCGCATAACTAAAGTTTACCAGATAGAATATCAGATAGGATATGGCGGTTGCCAATGCAACACCTCTTATCCCAAAGCCTGCCTTGATAAAGAGGTAGTTTAAGGCAATACTAAAACAGACCGACACTGCATAGAAAGGTATGAGCTTTCGCTGCTTGTTTATCGTATATATGACATTGGTAGAGGCGTGGTTTACGACCATGAAAAAATAACCGAAGACCAGGATATTCATCGCCCCAAGGCCGCCCTTAAACTGAGGCAGTACATAGTAAACGAGAAGCTGTACACCGAATATTATAAGGCCGAGGATAAACGGCACAAGCCTGGTTACAAAATAGATCGATTTAAGTATCAGATTCTTTGAGGCCAGTATATCATTGGTGGCACCATAGTTCTCCTGGATATGCGGGAAGATAACTATATTGAAGAACTTGGGAAGTGAGTCGAGGTGCGTTATCGACATTATGGCTATGCTGTATAAGCCCAGCATCTGCATACCCAACATCTTTCCTATCATGATCCTGTCTATATTTATGAATGTGGTAAATAGCATGCCCAGAAGCAGCATAGGGCTGCCTATGCCGATAAGTCTTCCTATCTTTTGCCAGTCGAAATCGAGTGAAAACTTAAGCCCTGCCCACTTCTTGGCTAAAAAGAATGTAGAGGCCGTTGAGATAACCATGCCCAAGGCCACCCCTCTTATGTTAAGGAAATAAGCACCGGGCACGGCAAAGATAAGTACAAAGATACTGTTTGCAATGATGACCCTTCCGATCAACGAAAACTTCCTTCTCGACCTGAGTATGGTCAGCACAAGGTTATACATATGCATACTCAATACAAGCAGCGCTGCGATCTTCGTTGCCGTGCGCGCATTGGCATTATCAAATAAAAAATATGAGAGAATAAAAATAAATACCGCTCCACAAAAAGCGGATAAGAGAAGGAAGGAGAACGCCGCGTCCTGGTACTCCTTGGCCAGTTTTGGCTTGCCGGCGCCTATAGACTGCGGTATCTCACGGTTTAAGGCCTTTTTTACACCGAGCCCGAAATAACCGCCGTATGAGCGTATAACATTAATAAGCGCCCAGTAACCTGCGCCCATAGGGCCCAGGAATCTCTTCATGAGAACAGAGACGAAGAAACCTATGAACAAGCTCACATAGTTGGAAGCACTATATATGACCGTATCCTTTATTATCGACTCTTTCTTCTTCAACATATATATCTCTCCGGGGTCAGGCCCTGAGCACGAAGGTTCGTGCTCAGG
>JABMQS010000127.1 GCA_013202525.1 Candidatus Omnitrophota bacterium | reverse complement strand
CGCAGGTTCAAGCCCTGTACTGCCCACCATCCTTCGCCCCGAAATGTAAGAAGTTCATGGAAGCAGGCTATGGATGGCAAGCCATCCTTTCGCCTTAAAATGGAAAAGACACATCTGATTAAGATGTGTCTTTTTTTATAGCAACCAAACCTGCCTGCCAGGCTATGCCTTCTTTTCGGGAGCTTCGGGCGAGGGCTTTTTCCTCTCGTCCATGATCAGGCAGCTTCCGGGCGTGCTCTTCGCCTTCTTCTTGACGCTGGCGGCTATGTTTGTTATCTCCGCGTAGGATTCTATAGGCTTATATTCGTTGGATATACCTGCCAGCGATATGGTCATGATGGGAAACTTTATGATCTCATCGCCGTGGCGTGCGTGCGCCTCTATGTAGCCGCGCTCCAGATCATCCTTATCATATAGGCCCCTTATGCGTTTATCAAACTCAGTTGTGATATATCCACCAACATCGTCTGTCTTTTCAGGCGTGGTAAGCAGGAGGAAGTCGTCTCCGCCCTCATGGCCCAGGAAGTCTCCGGGGTTTCCTTTTTGCGCGACAGCTTCCCTGAAGAGATTAGCTGTCATTGTTATCGCATCGTCACCCGCGTGGATACCGTATTTGTCATTAAATGCCTTAAAATTGTCAAGGTCGCAGTAGATGACCGTAAACTTCTTACCTTCCGCGATGCGCTGCTCGGCTTCTTCCTGTATGACGATATTGCCAGGGAGCTTAGTGAGAGGGTTGGCGTTTTCTGCCTTTGCCTTCATCTTGTTTAGTTCGACAGCCATGACGTTAAACGTATCTGCCAGCTCCTCGAGCTCATCATTCGTCTCCATGTGTATGCGAAGGCTGAGGTCTCCCCCGGACATCTCTTTTGTAGCTTCGTTTAGGAGTGATATAGGCCCGACGACCCTCTTTGAAAGGATGATGCCGAATACGATATTGGCAATGACGACGAGTCCGGCGGTAAAGAGTGCCGGGACATAGACCTGCTGGAGCGCCTCTCCTATATTACCGAGAGACATATCGAGTTTTCCCACATAGTCTACTCCATTGCCGGTCGTGATCGGCACATAGAGCTGCAGCATCTTTCTCGCCTTATCAACAAAGGATCTTATGCCCCTTCCCTTTCCTTCACCCTCTACTACCCTCTCGACCCTTTTTGTTTCGGTAGCAGGTATCCTTTTGCCGATGCCGCGCCTGGTGGTCGAAGCAGCCACCACGCCATCTACAGAGTAGACAGAGGCCGATTCTATTAATCCGGCCTTTCTTAAAGACTGAAGGGCAGAGCCAAGCGCTTTTCTGGGGTCCTCATCATTGCTGCTGCGGAGCGCTTCCTGCAGGGAATCCTTTAATATCTGGGCAGCCAGCTTTGCCTTCAGGGAATTGAAGACCGTTATGCTCTTCATCTGGTTCTGAAGCTGTATAAGGGTAAATGAACCGATGAGTACGACAACAAATACAAGCATTATGGTCGTTATTCTACTTTGAAGAGTTACGCGCATCTTTCTTCTCCTTATTAGTATTATTTTAAGTATACTCCAAACCGCATATTATGTCAAGTCTGCGCCCCGGGCCCGCAAAAAAAATCAGACTACACTATTTATTGACAAAGCGGGGCTTTTTTGCTATTATTACCAGAGAAAAATATTCTCTTTTTAAAATTTAATCTGAACTAATAATGCAGGGAAAGACACTCAATGCCGGGATGTTGGAATTGGTAGACAATGCAGACTTAAAATCTGCCGGGTCTTTGGCCCGTGCCGGTTCGAGTCCGGCTCCCGGCACCATTATTGCTGAGGCAAATAAATGAACCTGGAAACCTTAAGACATAGCATAGCGCACATAATGGCGCATGCGGTAAAGAGCATCTGGCCTGATACCAAGATAGCTATAGGCCCTGCTATCTCTGACGGTTTCTATTACGACTTTGATAAGAAGGCGCCGTTTGCGCCGGAGGACCTCCAGAAGATAGAAGACAAGATGCGCCAGATCATAAAGCAGGACCACAAGTTTGAGAAGAAGCAGCTCAAGAAGGAAGAGGCCATCGAGCTCTTCGAAAAACAAGGCGAGCCGTATAAGCTCGAACTTATAAATGAGATCCCGGATGAGACAGTGACCATATATACAGACGGGGATTTTACAGACCTGTGCAAAGGCCCGCATATCGCTTCTACCGGCCAGGCAAAGGTCTTTAAGCTTTTGAGTATCGCAGGCGCATACTGGAGGGGCAGCGAAAAGAACGCCATGCTGCAGAGGATATATGGCACAGCGTTCCTCGACAAGAAAGCCCTCGATAAGCACCTCAATCTCCTGGAAGAGGCCAAAAAAAGAGACCACAGGAAGCTTGGTAAAGAGTTAAAGTTTTAT
>JABMQS010000126.1 GCA_013202525.1 Candidatus Omnitrophota bacterium | reverse complement strand
TTCTGCAACCTGCGGTATCTTTTTGCCTCTGACCAATGTAAACTTATCACCCGGTTTGTGTCTCTTTCTTTTTACATGGACCAGGTGAGCCGGGTATCCCGGCCAGTCGTCATTTGTGGCAAGGATAACAGAACCATCAACAGTCGCGTCTTTTCCGGCGACTATTACGGTACAGGCATCCACTGCGGCTGCTTGGAGACAAAAGATTATCGGTAGGAGTATTGTAAAGAATATGCGAGATTTACAGATACGGCATAGCAGCAGAAATGCAAAAGAAACTAGCATTGTATATTTTCACTTCCCTTAATTTTCTACACTTGTTTCTATTGCTCGGCAGCTTCTTCACCCATGTCTCCGGTGCCGTAATCAGGCACCAGCACTTCTCTTTCGCCTGTACCCCAATTATAGTCATGGGCGTCTTCTACGCGTGTATCGTGTATTTCTTTATGCTGACTGGCATCACCTTCAGAGTCTACATCTGCATCATCTGCAACAGCATGTTCTTTTGTATTATAGACTATAGCATTATCGGTCCCTTCAGCTGTATTAACCTGTGCGTAGCAATATACAGCAAGCAACAGAACAGCTAGAATCAATATCACCTTTTTCATGATGTCCCTCCTTTAATATAGGCCTTGATGATCTTTTGCTCTTCCTGGGGTTTGTCCTGCGGACCCACAGGCTGGTTTTCTATCTTCTGAATATTCTCATACCCTGAAACAACCTCTCCAAAGATGGTGTGTTTGCGGTTTAGCCATGATGTCGGCACGGTTGTAATGAAGAACTGACTTCCATTGGTATTGGGTCCGGAATTGGCCATAGCAAGGATGCCTGGTTTATCGAATTTTAGATCACCGCTGAATTCATCTTCAAAAGAGCCTCCCCAGATAGACTCACCGCCCATGCCGGTACCGGTAGGGTCGCCGCACTGTACCATAAAATCCTTTATAACCCTGTGGAATATAATGCCGTCATAATAACCCTTTTTGACCAGCCCTGTGAAATTCTCGCAGGTCTTTGGGGCAGCCTCTGAAAAGAGTTTTAACTCAACATTTCCTTGAGTCGTTTCAAAAACAACAATAGTCTCATTCATAGTTGCATTTTCTCCATATAGGTTTACAGCGATGAATAGTTGGCACAATAACAATACAAATATCTTTTTTAGCATTTGTGCACCACGTTATTTTTTCTCTTTAGCGCCAAAGGGTAATTTCATCAGGTTGCCTGCTGTGCCTGACACTGCCGCTGTTGCCTTGCCCGTAACCCTCTGGGCTGTTGCCATGGTATTGCCGACAGTACTGCTTAATCGTTTAACGTCAAATTGAGTGAGGCTTGCTATAGTAGTATTCATGAGGGCCTTTACAACGATAAGTTTAACCAGGGCATTGGGGTCTGTTATATTTGTGTATTTTTCATCGATCTTTAAGTCAAAATCCATGGTATAAGGTATGCCGCCTCCGGAATAGTCCTTGTAAGTGACCTTGCCTATCTTCAGCTCCAGGCTGTCTATCTTAAGGTCCATGTCCGCGCCGTTGCCCTTCTTCTTGGCAACCGCCTCTAACGCCATATCCTGCACGGGCTTTAGTGAGTCGAGGTTGAGCTTGCCCTCTTTGTTCTTTACCACGACAAACTCCTTAATCTCTATCTTCATATCATATAGATGGATTGTGCCTTTCAATATCGCCGGGAGATCATAGTCTACATATATAAGCGGCATATCTATCATTATCCGTTCCTGGAAGTCTTTAGGATTACGAAGCGTAAGGTCGGCAATATTAACATGGGTCTTGGTAAGACTTGTCTTGAAGCTGCCAATGCGCAGGTCAAGGCCCAACACTTTCTCGGCGCCTTTTTCAACCACAATGCCTACCCATATGTCTCTTGTAAATATTAATCCCGCCACTATTACCAAAATAAACACTACCACAATGCCGAGTTTCTTCACAATATGTCTCCTTTTGTATGATAAGATTATAACTCTAAAGGGAGGTATTTCAAAGGGATATTTTTAGTAGAATTGTTTTATATTTGGACTATGAGGAGCAATTTATAGAAAGGGTGACTTGCTGGGTAGCTGATACGGGCTGCTTTGAAGCTCCTGGGAACGAATGGGTGGTCTGGCCTTGTTCCTGCTTATCAGGGCCTTTTCTGCCTCTTAGCCTATGCAGGATACGTTGAAAAACTGGGGTTTTGGGTAGATCAAATTGCCTTTGCTCCGCTTCGGTCTGTTTGAGCTGATTCTCATAATGTATCTGACGCGGCTCTCTGTCACCAAAGACCGTCATTGCCCTACGTATAGCTTTTCCTTCATGACTGTAAAACTTGCCGATATACTTACCACCATCCTCACCAAAAACAGAATGCGCTATTGCTATCTGCCCTTCATTTGCCTGGTATACTCTAACCGCATCTTCTAGATTATGCATCATTGTTGGGACTAGCTCACCATAGTCGGCAAGGAAGATGCCATCTTTCGTTTCTATCGCAACTATGACATGTGAACTGTCACTAGTCGCAACTGAGACAGATCTAGCCCTCATGCCAAAACCCCGTATAGCACTTACGCGGTTAAGAACATGCGCATATAACTGCGCGATGCCAGAGCAGACCGTTACCTTGCGCGGCACACCATCCAGAAAGGTTAAACGTATTGCCTGAAACACATCTTCCGTATTCCCAACAAGATCGCCGGTATCAGTAAGCGCTTGATAATCATCGCCAAGATGGTTCCTTCTACCTGCCGAATTAAAAATCCTTCCGCAAAATGCCATAAACTGTCTGCTATCCAGTGATTTGGTAGCAAGATTCTGAACAAACGCATCAAGAGTAGGAGATTCACCGAGCAGTTCCTTCAAACGGAGATCATCTTTATACCGACCCAGCCTGTATTCATAATATGTTCTGTAGTAGTCCTCCTGATCGAAAGAAGCATCCGGCTGCGACTGCCAGGTTCCTGCCATCTGTGCACGCACCGGTATATCTCTTTTACCGCGCCTGTCTATATTCAGCCCGGTCCTGTTGGCAAGAGATAATGATACTGAAAAATCGTTCTCACTCTGTCCATGCGCATAGCTGGATTGCGCATACTCTAGATCAAGGCTCAGTTCGAGATGGCGGGTCAAGCCCAAGTAAAACTGACCACCAACCCCGTACTGTCGGGATACCATGCCGACACTCGGCGCTGTAGCAAAGGGCCCAAAAGCGGCAGATCCTCTACTGCCAACATACCCTAGCCCCAGGTCTCCTCTTCTTCTGAGACCGTTATCATCATATCTTCCAGAAAGCACGAGTGCATCATGCTGGCTCAACAGTGATATATCTGCCCCTGCCATGATACCATTTGATTGAATAACTAAATCCTGTCCAAAGAGATCGTCAAATACAAATGGGAAGTGTTTATCAGCAAATCCGCGGAGTCTCAGGCCCGGCCTGGGGTAGTAGACAACATTCCCCCCTATACTTATTCCTCCTTCACCGTGCATAGGTTCTAACACGCCCCAGAGATGCATGCCTGCATAAATGCCAGCAGTTAGATTATCTGTTAATGTCATCGGCAGGCCAATATCGCCATAGCCACTTAGCATTGGAGAGGCATACTCGCGCTGCTCATGATGAAAGAAGCCTCTGGGCGTTTCGAGCGTTTCTGTCTGCAGGCGCAGGAAAGCCATGTTAAGTGCACCACGGTAACTCAGGACTGAAAAGAGATCATCATCCTCAAATCCTACCTCACCACTTAAGAATGGAGATTTACGCATCACTGGATACAGCAAATCCCCAAGATTCAAACCGACCGCACCTAATGAAATCTGCCAATAGTCCGCGCGAGATAACAAAGGGTGATCTGCGTTCGGCGTGGATCCATCTCCAGTATAGCTGACTCGCACGAGATCATCATCCATATAGATATCTGCACCAGGCTCCCTTTCGTTATATAAAGGAGGCGGCTGAAGGCTTATTCCGGGTGAAAAATCGAGATATTGTTCAGCGAAGCCCCCTTCTTCACCACTTCCGATCCCAATGCCGGCCAGATAGGCTAAAACTGTGAGGCAAAGTGTAGAAAATAACGCAAAAGGCCCTGTACGAATAGTAGTTTCGTCGGCCACGCCACCAGGTTGTCCTGTGCCTGTTGCCATTGGCCTTAGGCAGTCCTCTAAGGCATAACCAGGCACAGTTATGCTTGTAATAGCAAAGACTATAATTATAATAACTGTAATCAGCTTGACCTTAGGCATGAATGCTTGCTCTCCCCTTAAGTTCAACATTGCTTTAGTACATTTTAAATGATTGTATAAAGTAAGTATACACGGTGCCTCTTTATAAGTCAAGGCATAGGGCTGAAAAAAGTAAGTTTTTCTGCTTATTCTATTGCAATGCCTTATTGCTGAATATATAATATATATAAAAGGAGGAATTCCATGGACGAAAGAAAAACAGGTTCGGTTCTAGGTGATGTCAGAGTATTTGTATATATTACTGCTGCTGTTGCAGCTTTAGCCGGTCTTTTATTTGGCTATGATACCGGTGTCATATCCGGGGCCATACTCTTTATTAAGGACCAGTTTGCACTCTCTCCTGCTGCTGAAGAGGGCGTGGTAAGCGCAGTTCTTTTAGGTGCTGTTCTTGGCGCCGCATTGAGCGGCGCACTGGCTGACTACTATGGGAGGCGCCGCATACTTATTGCTATGGCTGTTCTATTTTCCATAGGTGCCATAGGATCATCGGCTGCTACAGGCGTGGGCATGCTCATCCTCTGCAGGATATTGATCGGTGTTGCCATAGGTGTTTCATCTTATGTCGCGCCATTATAC
>JABMQS010000125.1 GCA_013202525.1 Candidatus Omnitrophota bacterium | reverse complement strand
TTTCACGGCACCTCCCCTTTTGATATAGATACAGCTCAGCCTATTTCAGCGCCTGCAAAGAGTTTTACGGAGGTCTTCAGCAGCAAGATAGTAAGTCTCGCTGCCAAAGACGAGAGGATAACCGCTATAACCGCCGCCATGCCTGAAGGCACAGGGCTTGCCAGATTTGAGGAGACCTTCCCAAAAAGGTTCTTTAACGTGGGTATGGCAGAAGGCCACGCAGTCGGCTTTGCCGCAGGGCTTGCGCGAAAAGGGCTTTTACCCATTGTCGCGATATACTCGAGTTTTCTCCAGCGTTCCTACGACCAGATAATCCATGATGTGTGTCTTCAGAATCTCCATGTGATATTCTGCTTAGACCGCGGAGGCGTGGTAGGAGAAGACGGCCCCACGCATCACGGCGTTTTTGACATATCGTATATGAGACATATCCCAAACCTCGTATGCATGGCGCCAAAGGACCTGCATGAGATGGAGGATATGCTGGAGTTTGCAACGGCTCATAAAGGGCCTATATCGATACGTTATCCCCGCGGAGGTATTTTGGAGTCGCCGATTGTCAGTAATCGGCTGCCAGAGGGAAGACAGGATATAGCGCTCGGAAGGGCAGAGACCTTACGCGCCGGCAAGGATATCGCCATATTGGCGATAGGTGATATGGCAGGGCCTGCGCTTGAGGCGGCAGATCTTCTGTCTGAGAAGAATATCCAGGCAGAAGTGGTGAATATGAGGTTTATAAAACCGATAGACCATGGTATAATATTAACGCTCGCCAAGAGGATAAAGAAACTTGTTGTGGTAGAAGACAATGTCCTCGAGGGAGGGTTTGGTTCTGCCGTGCTTGAGGTATTGGACGACCACAAGGAGTACGGCGCAGAGGTCGTAAGGATAGGCCTGCCCGATGAGTTTATCAGGCATGCTAAGAGATCAGAGCTCCTTGAGGAGTTTGGCTTGTCTGCCAAAGGTATCGCCAATTCAGTGAACTCTTTTCAGAGGTTGGGGCTATGGCGAAAATAAAGATAGACGCAGAGAGGTGTAAGGGCTGCGGGCTCTGTATATTGTATTGCCCGAAGGGCTGTATCGCTATGTCCAGGAAGCTCAATAAGAGAGGCGTAAAGCCTGTCAAGTTTAAGGCAGGTTCCGGGTGCACGGGCTGCACCTTCTGCGCCCTGATATGTCCCGATTGTGCTATTGAGGTGTATAGATGAACCGAAAACTGCAATTAATGACCGGCAACGAAGCCATAGGCGAGGCCGCTGTATGTGCCGGTTGCAAGCTTTATGCAGGCTACCCCATTACCCCGCAGAACGAACTTACAGCCTATATGTCAAAGAGGATGACCGAAGAGGGCAGGGCATTTATACAATCAGAGAGTGAACTGGCTGCCATAAGCATGGTCTTTGGCGCATCGGTGACAGGGGAAAGGTCTATGACATCATCCTCAAGCCCCGGCATAAGCCTTAAGCAGGAGGGCATATCATATCTGGCAGGATGCCGTCTTCCGTCGGTTATAATAAATATTATGCGCGGCGGACCCGGCCTTGGGAATATCGCGCCGAGCCAGGCAGATTATTTCCAGGCCACAAGAGGCGGCGGCCACGGGGATTATCGGGTGATAGTATTGGGCCCTGCTTCTGTGCAGGAGGCCTTTGATCTGACAGTAGACTCATTTAACCTTGCGGATAAGTATCGCATGCCGGCAATGGTTCTGGCAGACGGCCTGCTGGGCCAGATGATGGAGCCTGTATCTGTGACCCGTTACCCATTGCCTAAAGCCAAAAAATCCTGGGCATTGACCGGCGCCAAGAACAGAAAACCCAATGTTATAAAGTCGCTCTTCTTAAGACCAGGGGCGCTTGAAGAGTATAATATAGAGCTGCAGAAGACCTACGATGAAATAAAGAAGAAGGAAGTGCGCTTTGAGGCCCTGTATTGTGATGATGCGGAAATTATTATCGTAGCCTATGGCACCACAAGCCGTATAGCGCGCGCAGCGGTCAAGAACTTGAGAAAAAAGAAGAAGCGCGTCGGGCTCTTGAGGCCGATAACGCTGTGGCCATTCCCCGAGGAGGCCATTGCGAAATACGCCAAAAAGACAAAGGGCTTTCTTGTGGCAGAGCAGAGCATGGGCCAGATGGTTGAAGATGTAAAGCTGGCCGTCGCAGGCAGCGCAAAGGTTCGCCTTTATGGCAGGCCCGGGGGCGGCATACCTACCGATGAAGAGATAGAGAAAGAGGTCTTAAGGCTTAAGATATGAAGAAGATATTCCAGAGGCCGGAGAGCCTTCAGAATGTAGTTACCCATTACTGCGCCGGATGCGGCCACGGTATCATACACCGCCTTGTGGCCGAGGTGATAGATGAGCTAAAGGTGCGGGAGAAGGTTATTGGTATTGCGCCTGTGGGTTGCGCTGTATTGGCATATGACTATTGGAACTTTGATGTGACAGAGGCAGCACACGGCAGGTGCCCTGCAGTAGCAACCGGCATGAAAAGGGTGCACCCTGAAAATATCATATTCACCTACCAGGGCGATGGCGACCTTGCGGCAATAGGGACAGCAGAGATAGTCCATGCTGCCAACAGATCAGAGAACATCACGGTGATATTTGTAAATAATGGTGTATACGGGATGACCGGCGGTCAGATGGCGCCTACTACCCTTATCGGCCAGAAGACCTCTACCTCAGCGCTGGGAAGGGATGTTGTCCGCGACGGTTACCCACTTAAGATATCAGAGATGCTCTCGGTTTTAGATGGCGTTAAATATATAGAAAGAAGAGCCGTCTATTCTCCGACCGAGGTAATAAAGGCCAAGAAGGCTATTAGGAAGGCCTTTGAGAACCAGATAAACGGCGTGGGATTTTCCATGGTGGAGATACTGGCGATGTGCCCCACTTATACCAAGCGTTCTCTCAAGGCCTCTATAGACTGGATCAAGGAATACGCGTCAAAATATTTCCCCTTAGGGGTAATCAAGGGTTAGGTTACCTGCCCCGTCAGATTCCCAGCCCAAGGGGGTTTGTCGGGTGCAAACAGAGATTATGCAATTAGAACTTTTTATAGTGCCACAAAAAGGTTTGGAGGAATCTACGGGGTGACAGAAGACATAATCTGCGCAGGTTTCGGTGGCCAGGGCATAATGCTCCTGGGAAAATTTATCGCCTTCGGCGCTATGAAGAAGGGCTTTAATGTCAGCTGGATGCCGTCTTATGGCGCAGAGGTAAGGGGCGGCACAGCCCACTCTATGGTCGTTGTATCGGATGAGGAAGTAGCCTCGCCGGTAGTCATTTCATGCGACACTGCTATCGTAATGAACGGCCCCTCTCTCGATAAGTTTCTGCCGAGGATACGGCCAAAGGGCACGCTTATACTAAACAGCTCTCTCATAGATGACGGCATAAAGAAAAAGGGCGTAACTATTATTGAGGCGCCCATGACAGATATCGCCATTAAGCTCGGCAATGTCCGGGCAGCAAACGTAGTCGCCCTGGGCCAGTTTATGAAGAAGAAGGGATTAT
>JABMQS010000124.1 GCA_013202525.1 Candidatus Omnitrophota bacterium | reverse complement strand
TCGGGTAAAGGTAATCATTAACATTTTGGCCCAAGAGCAAGATTTCCTTTATACCTTCTTTTACCAATAATGCGTGGCTGCCCAAGGTTACTGCAGGCCTCGATGGCGATGTTGGAAGGACCATCGATCTGGATAGAGGGGGTACCTCAAATCCCGACTTCTACATAGAGGGCCCTAAGGATAAGAATCGTGGTTGGGATATAACCGCCACATGGGACTTGGGTGATATGATTTGGAATCCAAGCCAGACTAGTATTGATGTTCGATCACGGCTTATGGTGCAACTTCGAAACGATATTTTGGATGAAGTGGATAAGCTCTATTTTGAGAGACGCAGACTGCAGATTGAGCTTGCCGCGAATCCACCCAAGACCGAAAAGCAGATGGCACTTAAAGATCTGCGCCTGCAGGAACTCACTGCGGATATCGACTCCCTCACCGGTGGCTACTTTTCTCAGAACATAAAATCTTGTGAAAGATAATTCATCGTGACCGCGATATTTTCACTTGACCATTAGACTATTGTTTAGTATAATATTAACATCTTTTATAAAACTCTCATTAACACAAAAACCCCCTGGCTTTCTGCTACGCCTTAATCATACTAATAGATGGTAAGGCTTCGCAGGAATTAAAGAATCAGGGTTTTTTTATGACAGATATGATAAAGCATATTATAAAACTTACCATTATAATAGCCCTTCTTATTCAGGCAAGCGGCGTAGGCTTATTATTAGACCGCTTTTCGCATGAGTCTGCCCTCAGGCCTATCGCCACTGCGTTAATTGAAGATGGTCCAACTGGTACAAAGGCCGCCTCAAGCGGAAGGTTTCCGCAGGAGCTTATAGAGAGGGTTGCAAGGGGCATAGAAGAAGATTACCAAATATATCGAAGCAGGTACCTGGCAGAGGCTGATGAGCTGCCGGGCCATATCTGGCTAATAGGGATCTTGCAGTTTGATGAAGATATGAACGTGACTGCAATAAACACATCTTCGCGTTATCTTGGGTTTAGAAATGGCGTGCCACACCCTGAGGTGTATCATGCTCAAATAGCCCAAGAAAACAGAATAAACCCTGATGAGGAATCGTTTTATGCTCTGAGTTTTTACTTCAACCCAAAGGGGGAGCGTCCCACCAGGCCAATTAAGATTGCAATTGACTTAAAAAGGCCGGATCGCAGCCTTACACTTTCGAAGATACGCAGAGATTATTTATATATAGCAGATTTATTGATAGCTATTTTAAGCGAGCTCGGTTGTTCTATGCAAGACATATCTGCATTAAGGTGGGAGGGCAATTTCAGGAAGGCATTTAGCGATGATGAGATAATCTTTACAGAGACAGAGTCAGTATTTGGCCTGACTAAGGCTTCGGTCCTTGCTTCTTTGACCGATATGGCAGCGCTGCCTGAGGAGTTGCCAGAGTCTTTTGTTGTTGATAATAATTCAGGCGGCGCAAAGACCGCCTCTACCGGCAAGGCCCTTAAATGGGTTAAGGATGTGGAGGTGGTTGTTGGAAAGCCCGAAAAGGATAAGGAGCAGATAAGATTTATAAGCGGCGAGTCACATCTTGGGTTAACATGTTCCCAGAAAGTGCAATACAAAGATGATATTTGCTGGGTAAAGATGGCAAACATGAATATAGATGAACCCGACGAGGAGGGGCGGGTAATTTTGCCGGCAAGGATTATAAAACGACTTAACAGCAAAGGTGTCAGGGGTATACCAAGGGTACTGCGCCTTCTTGAGCTTAAAGATAAGCGCAAGGTTGCACTCTATGAAAGATTGGAGGCTATGTACGGGCATGGCGAAGCACTGGATGAGAAGATTAAGCTGCGCCCGCAGGAATTGACAAGAGAGAAGATGTTTCATATTATGATTGAAGTCTCAAATATTGTTAAGGCACTGCTTGATGAAGGTGTATATCACTGGGATATCAAGCCTAGCAATATATGGATAAGCAATAAGGGCGATGTGGTGCTTGTAGATTTTGACTTAGTTTTTTCAAGCACAGAAGAGTATTACGCGAAGGAGGCCTGGAGGTTTGGGTCTTTGGTTTTTGCCTCTGCCAAAAGGCTTGAAATGTTCGAATCTCAGCCTATGGGGATCCCATTTTCACCTCGTGATGAGATATATTCTCTTGGCATGACATTTATCAATATGCTTATGGGCAATGCGCTATTAAAAGAAGGCCGTTATGTTTCTCCCAGCTTAACATTTGATTGGGCGAGAATGCTCGATGATCTAAGACCTCAGGTAGAGCCTGCTATCTATAGAGTTGTTTCCAACACTGTGACCTCCCATGGTGAAAGCCGCTATGATAATATCGATCGGTTTATCAAGGCGCTCGAGGGGGCCAGAGACCAGATCTGCGGTACAAAATCTGCCTCCAGTGGCCGGCAAACCGACACCGACAAAGACTATCCCGAGACCGTGACAGCATTGAGGTTTAATACAAGGCCTCAATATATGGTAGAGCTTCCGATGGCAAGGGCATCAGATTTGGATAAGGGGGACAGGGTAAGGGCATTTGACAGCCTGGATAGGTGGCTGAAATATGATGCTGATACAAAAAGACCAAAGGCTGTACATGTAGGCGCCATTAATATGTATATGGAATGGTTGTTAGAAAATAATAATGGTCTATCTGACCTTTATTTTATCTTTTCCGAAGACTTCGGAGAAGTGGAGGGTTGGCTGAATTTGAGCGCAGGTGTCATTGAGATTGCACCATGGGATAGGGACGGTACTATCGGAGGGAAAAAGTATAGTGGTGTTGGCGCTGAATTAAGGGTCTTTGCCATAAGGAAACTTAGGCAATATTTTGGTGATAAGATGTACAGCGAAGAGCACATTGAAAAGCTATTTACGCTTGGACGTGAGGATTTGCCAACACAAGAACCAGAGCCAGTATATGGAAATAAATTTAGTACTACCATGGGTGATATAACGCCAGAGATAATCGAGGCATATATGGAGAGGCAGAGGCAATCGAAAGAAGCCCTCTTGAAGCAGTCCGGAACAGCTAGTGTTTCAGCACAAGCGTTAAGAGCCAATCTGACAGGCCGTCCGGCCCTCTCTAAAATCGACTCCGCTGCATAACACCTTTGGGGTCAGGCCCTGAGCACGAACCTTCGTGCTCAGGGCCTGACCCCAAGAACTTTTACGTTGCAAGGGCGCAGGAGAGATGGTAAAATATGGCGGTATGGAAAAGGCAAGATTAACTATTATTATATGTGTAGCGCTTCTGCTGAGCAGTGCAGGCCCGCTTATGGCAGCGGGTGAGATAAAGCGCCTGCTGACCATAAAAGAGAGCATGGATTTGCAGCAGAAGGAGTCGGATCAGGAAGCGGATAACTATAGCAAGGCCGATGCCTTTTTCAATGGCCCTGATATTGTAAGCGGGCTCTCGGCCGAGGCGGTGGTAGCACAGTGTGGCCAGCCGGTGGCGAAGGCTGACGATGGCTTGAGGTGGGTGTATAAGCCCCCGAGCTCCACATTCTTTGAGGGAGAGAAGATCTATTTCTATTTTGATAAGGACAACACTCTCCTGAGCTGGGAGAAGATTTACCAGCGTTAACCCTCTTTGTATAAGAAGGATCAATAAAAAACCCTCCCTTTAGTCAGATTTTTCTTGACTTGACCATTGTTTATATGTTAATCATATTATTACCATGATATTAAGTAATAAAGTAGCACTCATAACTGGAGCGGCAAGGGGCATAGGTAAAGAGATAGCCCTCACCCTGGCAAAGGAAGGCGCGGATATTGCCATATGCGATGTCAATGAGGAGGCCCTTGCTCAGGCCAAGTCAGAGATAGAGTCAGGCGGCAGGCAGTGCCTTACTGCCTCAGTAGATGTTTCAGACACAAAGGCAGCTGAGGAGATGGCCAACAAAACCCTTGACAAATTCGGCAAAATTGATATACTTGTCAACAATGCCGGCATCACCAGAGACGGCCTTCTTATGCGTATGAAGGAAGAGGACTGGGATGCGGTACTTTCCGTAAACCTCAAAGGGGCCTTTAATTTTACCAAGGCGGTCTCAAGAGGCATGATAAAGCAGCGTTCGGGCAATATAGTCAATATTGCCTCTATCATTGGCATAATGGGAAATGCAGGCCAGGCCAATTACTCGGCAAGCAAGGCCGGGATGATAGGCCTCACCAAGAGTGCCGCAAAGGAACTGGCCCAGAGAGGCATAAGAGTAAACGCCATTGCGCCGGGCTTCATAAAGACACCTATGACTGAGAAGCTGACCGATGAGCAGACAGAGATGATGCTCAAGTTGATACCTCTCGCCAAGCTTGGTGAACCTGCCGATGTAGCAAAGTTAGTTCTGTTTCTGGTGAGTGACGCCTCATCATACATAACAGGTGAGGTCATAAAGATAGACGGTGGAATGGTAATGTGAATGAGCACATGACTTATGCGGCTACCAAGAAGCATAAGTCATAAGTGCGAATTCATTGCGAGGAGGCCTGATTGGCCGACGAAGCAATCTTAGAGGTTGCTTCACTCGCTACGCTCGCTCGCAATGACGAGATAGTAGCGCTCGTAATGGTAATGTAGCAAAAAAAGGAGGAGAAGGCATGGCAGTAGGAGAAAAGGTAAAATCAATCATAGCAGAGCAGTTGGGAGTAAAGCCGGAAGAAGTA
>JABMQS010000123.1 GCA_013202525.1 Candidatus Omnitrophota bacterium | reverse complement strand
TCCCCTAATATTCCTATTCCTTCCGCAGGGAAGCTTACTGCGCCGATAAGGGGGGACAGTCTCCCCCCTTAAAAACCCCCCTTTTTGATAGCATAGGGCAAACGATATAATTTCCTATGCTATCAAGAAAAAAATAGGGGCAGGTCCCTATTTTTTATATAACCGTGGGATCCTCTGATCGAGCCAGCATGTCACTTCATAAGGAATGGTATTGCACAGCGCGGCTATCTCCTCTACGCTTATGCTGCCCTTGCCCTGGGTGCCTATCAATACAGCTTCGTCACCGACAGAGGCGCCGGGTATGCGGCCTGCATCCACCATGATCTGGTCCATACAAACCCTGCCTATTATCGGCGCCCTTCTGCCTCTTATAAGAACAGAGCCTCTATTAGATAGCTGCCGGTTGAATCCGTCACCGTATCCGACCGGTATAGTTGCTACTCTTGTATGGCGCCTGGTGGTATGCGTGCCCCCATAGCTTATCCTCCTGCCGGGAGGCACATCTTTGATAAAGACTATCCTGCTCTTCAGGGATAAGGCAGGCCTGAAACCACCCCTAAGCCCTCTCCTTAAAGCGCCGGATTTAGTAAAAACGGGATTCGGGCATAAACCATAGAGTATAATACCCGGCCGCACGAGATTCATATGAGAATCTTCATAACCAAGCGTGGCCACGCTATTTGCTATATGCTTATACGGTATATGTATACCGAGTTCCTCAAGCTCCTCAACAAGGCTTGAAAAGTTTTGTATCTGCTGCTGTGTAAGGAATGCGTCCTCATCCGCGCTTGGAAGGTGGCTGAATACACCTTCTATCCAGAGATTCTTAAGCCTGAGCAGCTCCTTTATAAAAAAGAGCGCTTCTTTATGCCAGATGCCGAGCCTGCCCATACCTATATCTATCTTTACGTGGACCTTTGCCTTCTTCCCTGATCTGCCGGCATACCTGTCTATCGAAGAGGCCAGCTGCATATCACCGACGGTCTGCGTAATACGGTTTTTTACTATTGGCTCGATCTCACCCCTAAGCACAGAACCCAGCATCAATACAGGCACCTTAAAACCGTTGCGCCTTAAGCAGAGCGCCTCATCGGTAGCGCCGACACCAAGATAATCCACGCCTGCCTTTACCATGATATCGGAGACCTCGAGCATGCCATGCCCATAGGCATTGGTCTTGACCGCTGCCAGGATCATGGTCTTCTTCCCGACTATCCCCCTGATCCGGAGGAAATTATGCCTTATGGCACTGAGGTCTACCTCTGCCCATGTTGGTCTGTATGTCGAGAGCGGTTTTGTACTTCGTGGTTTTTTCATTTTTGCTTTCTTACCTGACATTCCTTGGGATATATATAAAGCGGTGAAAGGCTAAAGACATTATCCCTTTTGCCAGAGCACAGCCTCTCCACCCCAAGCCTGCCCACAATAGCTGCCCTGACATGCCAGAATGGTTCCGGCGCAAACTCTGCCCCTATACTTAATATATATACTATATACTTCCTATATACGTCAACCCCGTCCCCTAAAAAGATAGTGGGCTCGGTTATCCTGGCCATCAGCTCCTCTGCCTTAAACAGGGATATTCTCCCTTTTGGCACTATCCTGCTGCCAATACCTTTATATATACGCGCATAAACCTTCTTCTGCTTTGCATCAATAATAACGCATATCTGCCCTTTGCGGCCTGATAAGGAATTGGCGATCGCGTCTATGCTCGGAATGCCGACGATGGGTTTCTTAAGAGACATTGCCAGGCCCCTCATGGTGGTCAGGCCCACGCGCAGCCCTGTAAAGGAGCCCGGGCCCAGGCCGACACAGAAGGCATCGATATCTGTGACCGAATAAGAATTTTCAAGAAGCAGTCCCTCTATCCGCGGTATAAGATCAGAGGAGTGCCTGTTTACCTGCTGCGGCCTGATCTCTGCTATCAAGCGTGTGCCTTCCAGCAGTGCTATGCTGAATCTAGGACTTGAGGTATCTGCGGCTAATAGTATCGTATCTTTTCCCATGGCCCGTAAAATTAAACCTTCTTCTGTTTTTGCTGACAATATCTATACATATATGGAGCCGCTCATCCGGCAGCATATCCTTTAGTTTCTCTGCCCACTCGATAACAAGGACACCGTCACTTTTCAGATAGTCCTCCAGGCCGATATATTCTATCTCACCTAAATCATCCAGCCTGTATAGATCAAAATGATACAGGCTTGCCCCGTCCTTTCTTCTACCTGAACTGCTCAGTTTAGAAAGGTCGGGGTTTGCCCCGCTCTTTCTTCTACCTGAACTACCAAATTTGGAAAGGGCGGGGGCCCTATATTCCTTGATAAGGACGAACGACGGCGAATTGACATATGCTGAACCTGCGACACCCAGCCCGGCTGCTATGCCCTTGGTAAAGGTCGTCTTGCCTGAGCCCAGGTCCCCCGTAAGGGCCACGACATCGCCGGGCCTCAAGAAGCGGGCGAGCCTCCTGCCCATCGCCTCCGTCTCTCCCATATTTGGAGACGTTTTCCAATTTGTTCGGGAAAGTGCCTGCCCTTCCGAAGCCCGACCGTAGCCTTCGCCTGAAGGGCGTAGGAGGGTCCCGGATTTGTTCGGGAAAGTGTCTTCTGCCTTAGATTCCACCATATCCTTAGGGCATCTCTTCTTCATCTAAAATGCTCGTAGCCTTTAAGCGGTATCCTGGTCTTTTTCCCGCGCATTGTCACATATACTATGCCCTTTGTCTTCTCCTGTATCGTTCCCACAGCATAAGTACCCCTGGGTAGTTTCTTCAGCTCAGAGGGCGGTATTGTAAAGATAAGATGAAACTGCTCGCCTGTATTCAGCAGTTTATTCACAGGGGCCTCTGATGGCCGCGGTATCATGCACTCATACACAACAGCGCCTTTTCTGCTGCTCGATAATATATGATTAAGATCTGATAAGAAACCATCTGATATATCTATCATGGAATTGACCTTAAGGTTTTTGACAAGATAGCGCGCCTCTTTAAGCTGCGGTATAAAATTTAGATGGTCAGGCTCTTCTTCAATAGGGCCGGTCAGGACGATGATATCCTTATCCTTGGCGCCGGAACGTAAGGTCAGCTCTTTCTTCTTGACTTCACCCATCAATGCAACAGATACCATCAGTTTATCCGAGAGGTTTGTATCTCCGCCTACTATATCTATATTAAACCTGCGCGCCAGAGTTTCTATGCCGCTAAATATGGCCCTGGTATAACCATAACCTATCTGCGCCGGAAGGCCTACAGAGACCACCGCCCACTTGGGAGTACCGCCACAGGCCGCTATATCGCTGATGTTCACAGCCAGCGCCTTATGACCTATCTGCTCGGGGCTTGCCCCGCCCTTTCTGCTTCCTGCTATGCCCAATTTAGAAAGGGCGGGGGCTCTTTTGAAATGTATATCCTCGATAATCATGTCTGTAGTAAAGAGCAGGTATTTACCTTTTGTGTATTTAAGCACCGCACAGTCATCGCCTATGCCCTTGACCACCGAAGGGCCCGGCTTCACTCTCTTACTTATCCGTCTTATCAGTTCAAACTCTCCTATGGCGCTCATCCCTTATTCCGCCTCCGGTTATTATTAAAGCTAAATCTTAATGCTAACCAGTCCTTTGTCATCTACGGCATCCGAGGATAAAGAATCAAAACGCAGCACCCTTTTGTCCTTATCCTTATACTCAAAAAGTCCCATTCTAATAATATAACCGCCTTTTACCTCTTGCGGTAAAATAAGATTATAATCCTCTTTTACAATCTCGCCTTCGCGCCAAGCGTAGGATGGGTATACCCTGTAGCATATGGGTTTGATAATCTCACTTATTATACATCCGTCTTTACCAATAATATACAAAAAACATCCGTAATCACCACGGTCATTATTAAGTGCCTTCCAGAAAAAAGTCAACTTAACCTGCTCTGCGCCCTGCTTATCCATCCTATCAACGTCATAGCCTATCAATTCCACCTCACCGGCAGCCGTTGCGCCGACATGGTTGGAGATCCTGGGCAGCCTGCTTAACGTCTGGAAAAGTTTATGCCGCGAGCTGTGGCCTTTCTTTAATAATACAATACTGCCTGCGGATTCGATAATGCCCCAGTCGCTTTCCTTCAAAAAATTTCTCATGTTGGCATCCGAGACGCCTCTATCGTAAAAATCGATAAAACATCCAAAATACGGGTGGAACCGATCGAATGTCAGGCTATCATTAAAATCCAAAAGTGCGTATTCCGTATTCTCCGGTAGGCTGTACGGCCTATCGGATAGGGTATAGGCCCCATCGACTATATGATGAAATGAATAGAGATGCTTTCTGCGAGACAGTTTGGGCAAAAATTCAAATGTGGCAACAACACCTGCATCCTCAGGTACCATACCTATGAATCTCTCCTTTTGACAATCAAGGATATCTCTTGTAATGTCCTTACGGTTAGCTAATAGATCAAGACCTCCTCCGAAACATATGCTGGAGGTCACTGCCACCGTTAAGAAAAGCCCTATAAACATGCCCTGGCGGATGTTATTCTTAACAAAGTCAACTGTGAAAAACCTCTTAATCCCGTAAATGGTTGAAATAAAGATAACGGGCAACATCTCCGCTGTATAGTGATAAAAAATCGTATGTTCCCACAACCGGGCGGAGAACAGATGCTGCATCAGCACAGGAAGGATGATCAAGATCCGCAGATCAAGAAGACATAAGAAGCACACTGGGACAGACAGGCTGAGAAGATAGAATATATCCATCCGTGTCATAATACCGCTCGCTGCACCTATGGGATTAGACAGCACAGATCTTGCTATCTCTGGGATCGAATCACCAAGATGCCCGTATATCCTAAAAAACTGTATCGTATCCCTGTTAAAATAAGGCATGACCTTATAAACCGTTGCCCAAAACCATATAAGGCCCGACAGGACAGGAACGAGCGCCCACCGCTTTGGCCTTTTCGCAAAAAAGGCATAGGCCCCTACCGGTATTATAATAAGGGGCATATTCTCCTGGCATAATAACGAAAGTATCATAAAAAGAACAAACCCCCTGAAGTCCTCTTTTATAAAGCAGTAGAACATGAGAGACAAAAAAAGGGTTGCAAAAACAGTCACATGAAATTCATAAAGATTCACATAGCCCAGAGCCGGATAGACCAGATAGCTAAAAAGCAGAGCCAGGGCCAGTTTTTTGTTAAGCTCCCTCTTGGCTATAAGATATATAGGGTATGCTGCCAAACCCAGTGAGAGGGTTTGTAAAAAAAGTAAGGTCAGCGGGCTTTGAAAGAGCAGGTATACGGGCGCGATCAGAAATAATATAAAGTGCGCATGATGGCCCAATATATTCACGCCCATGATCGAGCTATATAAGGAACCTTGTGTTATATTCCATATCATCTGGCTATATACACCAAGGTCCATATCACCAAAATCAAAGCTGCGGTACCTGAGAAAACTTATATAACAAAAAAATAATACATAGCCACAGATAAGTGTCCACGCGCATATGTCTGCAAGAACGGTCTTCTCTTTCAATGGCCTCATCTATATAATACTCCTGAAAGTACTATGGCCTGCGTATCACGGCATCTATCTTGTACTGCTTTTTCAGATCTCTTTAAGCGATCTGGTGCAGGGCTTTTTAAAAATACCTTTTTCAGTAATTATAGCACTCACCAGGTGATTTGGCGTAACATCAAAGGCCGGATTATAGACCTTAACATTACCTGGCGCTGTAGCAACGCCGGCAAACCTCCTCACCTCATCCGCGCCTCTCTGCTCTATGGGTATATCCGCACCTGTCCTCAGGCTAAAATCAAAGGTAGAACTCGGCGCAGCGACATAGAAGGGCACTCCATGCTCCTTAGCAAGCACAGCCAGGCCATAGGTACCGATCTTATTGGCGAAGTCACCATTTGCGGCAATCCTGTCAGCACCGACTATTGCCTTGTCGATCTTACCCTGCCTCATAAGAGTTGCGGCCATATTGTCACATATAAGGGTAACATCTATGCCTCCCCTTTTGAGTTCCCAGGCGCTCAGGCGCGCACCCTGAAGAAGGGGCCTTGTCTCATCCGTAAAGACCTTTACCCTCTTGCCTTCTCTTTCGGCCCTGTAGATAACAGAGAGGGCTGTCCCCTCACCTGAGGTTGCCAGGGCCCCGGCATTGCAGTGTGTAATTATCGTATCGCCTCTTTTAATAAGCCGTGCGCCGTTTCTGCCTATCTGCTCGCACATCGATACATCCTCGCGGTGTATCTTCCTGGCCTCATCGAGCATGGCCTTCTTTATCCTGTTCACATCAAGGCGGCTCTTCTTTAAAGCAAGGCCCTGCATCCTGTCAATGGCCCAGAAGAGATTTACCGCTGTCGGGCGCGCGGTCTTGAGGTAGCCGGCGGCCTTGTCTAACTGCTTAAAGAATGCCTCCCGGCCGGCAGCTTTTTTATCTTTCATCCCGACATATAATGCATAAGCTGCGAATACACCGATGGCCGGTGCCCCTCTTACTGCCAGGGTCTTTATGCAATAATGCGCATCCTTCAGGTTGCGGCATTCTCTGTAGATGAGCTTTTTGGGCAGAGACCTCTGGTCTATTATTCTTAATCTGTTGTTACGATACTCTATTGTCTTTGATCTCATATCACACCTCGTTCTTCCGGGGTTTTAATTATCATAAAATACACAAAGATAAAAACCGGCCAGAGTTGAAGTATAAGGCGGTCAAAAGAACTCCTCAGGTGCCAGGCAAGCATACGCGGCGTTATAAGATATATGGCAAAATAGCCTGCAGCCATCATGGATAAGATAAGGACCGAGGTGATCACCCCTGCCCCCTTCTTCTTCACCTCCCCGCCCATAAACAAAAGATACATCAAAAGCAAAAGAATAATGCTGAAACCCGCAGCGCCAAAATGAATGACCTCGAGCCAGAAGGCCTTTAAGATCATAAGATATCTTGAACCATCCAAGACCCTGCCCAGTATGATATTATAATCAGTCCCCGGGGGAAAGAGATCATTAGCAGGAGCAAGTTTGACCTTGAAACATACAAGTATAATAAGAACGGGTATGAGGCCCGTGATAAAGGAGCGCATCTGCCTGAAAAAATCCCTCCATCCTTTTTGAGTAACCACGGATATGGCACGCGCGATGACTACCGAAAGCATAAATAATATCCCTTCATTCTTTGCCCAGGCAGAAAGACCGGCTGTAAGACCGGCCAATATCAGTAGGGTACGATTATCCCCCGATCGATCGTAGAGGCATAACAAAACGATCGTTGCTAAAAAGAAGAAGCTCAAGGGAAGGTCCGCATACTGGGCAGCACCACTTGCAACAAACAATGGTGTAGCCAGAAGGACCATCGCCGCAAGAAAGCCCTGATTCCTGCTGCGCAGCCCGGATACAGATGAGAACAAGAGCCCGGTTATGGCAAAGCAGAAGAGGATCGATATTGCCATAGGTACGGCCTGGGCCTCATGACCTATATATCTCCAGCTGCGTACAACCGCGGCAGGAAGCAATAACGGATAATCAGGGTGTGACCAGAATAAGAGATTTGAAAATGCGTTTGTCCAGCCCTGACCGGCTCTAAATATAAACCTTGCGCGCATATTCCATATGGACCAGGCATCCCATAACCCATGCGGCCTTGAAAGCATTAAATATATCGCAATAAATACCGCGGAGGTAAGTGCTATATAAAAAGATATCGCGATGAACCGGCTAAGCCATGACCCCCTGACTGCGCAGGGCGAATCTGAAAAAAGCGTGCTACTGCCATCTCTGCTCTTTGCATATATAAGGACTGCGATTAAACATACGGCTAAGCCTGTTTCAAACAGAAAAAAACCTTTGCCCGCCGGGCCAAAGATCAAAAGCCATACAAAATAGAGCAAGGAGCAGAACCCGATCCCCAGTCCGACAGCAAGTGATGATCTTAAAAGAAATCCCAGTGCACAGGCCTGCCTGTCCGGTAGGCAGGCCTGCCTGCCGGGCAAAGTCAGACATGCAAAGAGAAACCCTATCAATAGAGACAGGCACAGCGATGCTGATAACAGTAAGATCACCTTGATTCTCCCCTCTCAAACAACACGACGCCGTTACCAAAATCCTTTGCAGGCAAAAGGCCCTTATCCTTAAGTATGCCCGCATAATCAACAGGGCCGTAGAAATTACCTACTACAAACCTGGGGGCAGCTGAGCTTATAACAACAACCGGCGCAAGCGTATACTGTGTCAGATAATAGTCCTTGCGCCATTGAAGCCGGGAAGGCGCATCCTGATATTCTACATCCGTGATATATCCAACGACACCGGCACCGGGCAGCTGCCTCTTTAAGCTATCCAACCTGCTCTCGTAAAAGACGGCGGGGTCATCACTGACGGATATTGCCTTTAGAGAAAATAGCTCCCTGAAATAATCAAGATTCAAAAACAAGAGGCACAGCACAAATATGACTACTGCTACCTTCCTCATATCTTTTCCTAAACAGCGTTTGCGGTAAGCGACTTTAAGATAAACATCAATCCTGCCAGCGCGCCATTATGCGCCATGTGCACCGTGATAGACGGTACCAGCGAACCGGTCTTCTCCCTCAGGTATGCCAGAAAAATGCCGAGCCCGAATATCGGTATAAACCCAATAAGATTGGTATGGAGAATTGAGAAACAGAACGCGCTCAAGGTTATGGCCCAGAATATACCATAGCTTTTCTTTATCGCACCGTAAAGAAGGCCCCTGAAGAAAACCTCCTCGATAATCGGCCCGCCTACAGCGACAAGGATCGTTATTATCACAAGCAGAAACGGGCGCTTCTCATCGAATATGAGCTCATATATAGGCTGTGCCGGCGGCAGATAGTTGAAGACCTTGGCAGCCACGATCACTGCAAAGAAAAGGACCGTCAGCACCGGCAAAAAAGCAACGTAAGAACATATGGCTACTGCAATATTCTTAAAGAGCCTCTTAACAGAGAGTCCCAATGCGTCTGCGCCCTGGTGATGCTTCACCATGACAAAGTAGAGGGCAAACATAAGGACCAGGAGATCCATAAAGCCTGTCGAGACCACCATGCCGAGGCGCCTGTCCAACGGCGGCGCGGATGTGGCCGATCTCAAAAGAAAAGAGAACGCAGAAAACAGGAGGCTATAGAATCCAAATAATATAACCACCTTGCAAACATCCCCCAGGCCCCACAAGGCACCAGGCGCATCCAGTGTCCGCGGTATGGATTCTATGCTCTTTCTCTTCTTGCTGATATAATCTGCGGATAATATAGTGCCTGTTATAAGCAGGGCCAGCATAAAAAGTGACAGAAGCCCGAAATTCTCAGAGACCTGGGGATCTTTGCGCAGGATATCCTGAAACGCATCTCTCCTCTTATCCAGCTGGAGGCTAAACTCTTCCTTAGACAACGTTGCGGGCTTAACAGATCCGGCCTTTATGCCATGGCCGAATATAATAAAGGCCTCGACAAGGATGATAAATATCACCATCCATGTATACATCCGATTATCATTTATGATCCTGCGTATCTTATTCATATTCTTATCCCGAAAAGATTCTTGGCGTTTTCAGTGGTAATGCGCTCTACCTCATCTTTTGAGATACCTAAGTTTTCGGATATGGCTTCAAGGAGATATCTGAGGTAGGCCGGTTCGTTGCGCTGTCCCCTTTTGCCCTCCGGTGCAAGGAAGGGCGCGTCGGTCTCAAGCAGAAGCCTCTCTACGGGGACTGCCTTGAGCACCTCCCTTAGCTTTGCGGCATTCTTAAAAGTGACATTGCATGTAAAGGATATATACATCCCCAGATCCAGGCATTGCTTAAGCATCTCTTCATCGCCTGAAAAGCAGTGCATAACAGCCCGAACGGGTATATCCAGATTCTCCCTTAAGGACTTGATGAGTAAACCCGACGCCTCCTTCTTTCCTGGGGCCTCTTCTCTGCAGTGGAGTATCAGGGGAAGTTTAAGCTCTTTGGCCAGCCTTATAAATTTCACAAAGGCATCTATCTGAAGTTGGTGCGGTGACAGGTTCCTGTAGAAATCGAGGCCAACCTCTCCTATGGCCACTACCTTATCAGAGGATGTGATGAGACCCTTCAGGCTCTGGATAGTCTCATCGGTAACATCCTTGGCATCATGCGGGTGTATGCCACAGGCAGCATATATGCAGTCGTGCTGCCTGCTAAGCTCAACCGATGAAAAGGAGCCCTTAAGGTTTGATGAGACATTGATGATGATACCGACGCCGGCGTCGTTTGCGCGCCTTATGACATCATCTCTGTCGTCTTTATAATCTGGAAAATCCAGATGGGCATGGGTCTCTATAAGCATAGTCTATTGGTCAGGAGTCAACGGGGACATCGAGCGTAACCGCTCAACGATCTTCGGGATCTCTTTAAGGCAATAGTCTACCTCGGCATCTGTATTATCCAGGCCCAGCGAGAACCTGACTGTACCCTGGGCAGTAACAGCATCCACGCCCATGGCCTTTAAGACATGGGACTGCTCAAGGCTGCCTGAGGTGCATGCTGAACCGGTCGATGCGCATATGCCTTTCATATCAAAATTAAGCAGCAGGGCCTCACCTTCTACATACCGAAGGGCCACGCTCAGGGTAGTGGATAATCTCTTATCAGGGCCGCCATTCATCTTTATGTCAGTGATCCGCTCATTCAAGCCCTGATAAAGCCTGTCCCTTAATCCCTTGACCCTGTCATTCTCTTTGAAATTCTTCTTTGCCAGTTCAACGGCCTTTGCAAAACCTACGATACCAGGGACGTTCTCTGTCCCGGCCCTCAGGCTTCTCTCGTGATGGCCGCCGAGTGAGCCCGGTGCGATCTGTGTGCCTTTCCTTATGTACAGCAGGCCTACTCCCTTTGGCCCGTATATCTTATGGCCTGAGGCGGAAAGAAGGTCTACGCCGAGCTCCTCGACATCGACCGGGATCTTGCCAAAGGACTGTACAGCGTCGGTGTGGAAGTATACCCGCTGTTCCTTGGGCCGCTTTGCATTGATCTTCTTTATAATAGCGCCTATCTCGGCAATGGGCTGGATAGTACCTACCTCGTTGTTTGCATGCATTATAGTAACCAGGGTAGTCTTATCGGTTATGGCCTTTCGAACATCCTCTGCCTTGACAATTCCGTACTCATCAACCGGCAGATAAGTAACCTCAAAGCCATGGGCCTGCATAAACCTGCAGGTCTCAAGCACGGCAAGGTGCTCTATGGAAGAGGTGATTATATGATTGCCCCTGTCCATATTCTTGAAACCCACGCCCTTGATGGCCATGTTGTCGCTCTCTGTGCCGCCGGAGGTAAATATGATATCCACTGCCTCCGTGCCCAGAAAATTCCCTATTGCAGTCCGTGCCTCATCGACCGCGGCATGCGCCTCCCTGCCCTTTGAGTGCAGGCTTGAAGCATTGCCATACTTATCGGTAAAGAAAGGCTCCATTGCCTTCAATACCTCCGGGTGCATAGGTGTAGTCGCGTTGTGATCCATATAGATTATCTTATCTTTCTTCATCTCTCTATCCTCGGAAACAGCGGTTTGCCCTTATTGACCTTTGAGCCGGGCGCAAGCAGAGGCCCCTTTAACTTATCAAGGCTCATATCTTTATCGGTTATCTTCATGCCAAGCTGACCGGCTACATTTAAAGCGGCATCCGGCATAAACGGGTATACGAAGAAGACGCAATGCGAAAGCGTCTTAAGCAGTATAGACATTACAGCCTTTAATCTATCGGTCTCATCGTTCTTTGCCAGGATCCATGGCGCAGATAACTCTATGTGTTTATTTGCTGTGTTTATAAGATCCCATACGGCAACAAGCGCCTGGTTGAAATTTAGCGCTGAAAGAGACTGATCAAACTTATCCGGCAGTGCCGCGATCTTTTCATCGAGCGCCTTATCAGCTTCGCTCATCGCGCCCTCATCAGGCACGGCCCCGTCAAAGTACTTCTCTACCATCGTCAGGGTGCGGTTCAGGAGGTTTCCAAAATCATTGGCAAGGTCACTGTTGAATCTAGTTATAAATGCATCCTCGGAAAAGACGCCGTCTAAACCGAATGTGACCTCCCGCAGCAGAAAATACCTGTATGCGTTCTGGCCGTATTTTTTAAGCAGTGCAAAGGGGTCTACAATATTACCCTTTGATTTGGACATCTTCTCGCCGCCGGCAAGCCACCACCCATGCGCGAATATCGTCTTTGGCATCTCAATGCCTGCCGCATACAGCATCATAGGCCAGTAGACCGCATGCGGCCTCAGTATATCCTTTCCTATCACATGAAAATTCGCGGGCCAGAACTTTTCAAAGGTCTTTTTATCACTGCCCCAGCCGCAGCCGCTTATATAATTTATCAGGGCGTCAAACCAGACATAGACGACATGGTCCTTTGCAAATGGTATATCTATACCCCAGCTCAATCTCTTACGAGGCCTTGAGATGCAGAGGTCATTTAAAGGCTCCTGCAGGTAACCAATGACCTCATTTCTCCTGAAGTCCGGCTTAATAAAGTCCGGATGTTCTTCTATATAGCCTTTAAGCCAGTCCTGATATTTGGAGAGCTTGAAGAAATAGTTGGTCTCGGAGATCTCCTCAAGCGCGCGGCCGCAGTCCGGGCAGAGGTTATCCTCTATCTGAAGCTTGGGCCAAAAGGTCTCGCACGGTGTGCAGTAAAAACCTTTATACTCATCCTGGTATATATCGCCTTTTTCGTGTAGGATAGTCAGGATCTTTCCTACTGTATCGATGTGTCGCTTCTCTGTGGTCCTTATAAAGTCATCGTAGGATATGCCAAGCCCTTTCCAGAGTTCCTTAAATTTCTCCACAACATCATCTATAAATTTTAAGGTATCCTTGCCTTCAGCTTCTGCAGAGCGCTCTACCTTCTGGCCGTGCTCATCGGTTCCGGTCAAAAAGAAGACATCCTCACCCTTCATCCTCTGATAGCGGGCAATGCAGTCACAGGCGATCTCAGTATAGGAGTGGCCTATATGCGGTGATGCGTTTACATAGTATAACGGGGTTGTTATGTAGAAGGTCTTCTTGGACATGCTAAGCTATTTTCTCTCCTTATTATAGTCTATCTTCAGCTGTCTACCGTCTTCCAACTCAACAACAGCCATACGCTTTAAGTAGTTTACATCCACGACCTTGCCTGTACCTTCCTTGGTCTTCATGCGCTGGCCTAACCTCGGCAGTCCCCTGGCAGACTCTTTGTAGTTTCTGTGTTCATAGGCAAGGCAGCACATAAGCCTTCCGCATACGCCGGATATCTTTGTGGGGTTCAATGGGAGGCTCTGGTCCTTTGCCATCTTAATGGTCACCGGCTCAAAGTCCTTCAGGAACCTCGCGCAGCAAAGTTCCCCGCCGCACTGGCCAAAACCGCCGAACATCTTTGCCTCATCCCGCACCCCGACCTGTTTCAGCTCGATGCGGGCCTTGAATATCTTTGCCAGGTCCTTTACCAGCTCCCTGAAGTCGACCCTCTCCTCAGCGGTAAAATAAAAGACTATCTTACTGCAGTCAAAGGATAGCTCGGCATCTATCAGTTTCATATCGAGCTTATGTTCCTCTATCTTTTTGTTGCAGGTCTTCATTATCTCTTTTGTCTTCTGGGCGTTGCGTTCGATCTTCTCTATATCGCCTTTTGAAGCAAGGCGCACGATCTTGCGCGTAGGCTCCTGCGCGACAGCAGGGTCAAGGAGTATCTCTTCAGCGGATAAGACCTGCCCGTAGTCCAGGCCCCTATCGGACTCTATTATTACATAGTCACCGGCAGAGAGCTTAAGCTCGCCGACAACATATCGCGAGACCTGACCCTCTTGCCTCTGTTTTACCTCTACAACTTTTATCATATTAACCTCGATGTGTTATTTGCGGTCCTTAAAGGTGTGGGGTATTTGTTCGTGGGCCCCTCCGCCCGGTGTGGATCCTCCCACTCACTAAACACCCCACACCTTTTTTACCACACACCATTCTTATATATGTATTATATCAAAGTTGATGCGGTATTAACTTTCGCCTGTTAAACAGTGATCTTTTCGCCAAGAGACCTGATGGCCAGCTTGGCGTTACAATTCGACTCTAACAGAGACTTTGTGTTCTCGATATCCTTCATATATGCCTGGATCCTGTCTGCATCCAGTCTCTGCGCAAGGTCGGCGATGAGCTCTTGCCTGTCTATATTCATGATCAGGCCGGTATCATCTGTGATCTTGTATATGAGCACATCACGGAAAAAACCTGATAGAATATCCATGGCGTCCATCTGAGACTGCCTGTTCCTGCTCAAGATGCCGCCCTTGTCATCTGAGAGCGCAAAATCGCTCGCATCATTAAAGGTGTCTATTATCCTGTTCTTCCACGCGAGCGCATCCTTCTCTTTAAGGGCCAGGGCCTTGTCTAAATTGCCGCCTGCGATAGCAGATAAGAAGTTTGCCTCGTCCTTCTCCGTTGAAAAATCCTTCATGAGGATATCATTGACATCATCCCTCTTTAGCGGTCTGAATCTCACTACCTGGCATCTGGAAATAACGGTCGCGGGAAGCGCCTTTAGCCCTGCAGCGACCAGGATAAAGACCGTATCGCGGGGAGGCTCTTCAAGTATCTTGAGCAGGCAGTTAGAGGCCTCCTCGGTCATATGCTCTGCGCCTGTAATAATAGCCGCCTTATATACCGATTCAAAGGGCTTAAGCGAGAGCCTCTTTTGTAAGGCTCTTACCTTATCTATAGATATCTTCTTCCCGGTGGAGTCTCTCTCGATGATATATATATCCGGATGAGCAGACTTATCTATTCTTTCGCAGGAAGAACACGTGCCGCATGCATCATCACCGGCATCCTGACAATTCAAGGACTTGACAAACTCAAGCGCCGTCTTTGCCTTGCCCACACCTTCGGGCCCCAGGAAAAGATACGCCCCGGCTATCCTTTTTTCCTTTATGCTGCTTCTTAATATATCAACGGCCTTTTCCTGGCCCCTGATGTCTCTTAATGGCATCTAAGACATATCCCCTTATTGTATCCTGCGTCTGTTCCTTGCCGCTATCCTCTATCGAGATCCTCTTTATCCTGCGCGGATGTTTCTTCGCCAGGGTGAGGTATCCGTTCCTGACCCTGAGGTGAAAGTCATAGCTCCTGCGTTCGATCCTGTCTGAAAAACCCTTTACATTGCGGCAGCGGCGCAGGCCCTTCTTTACGCTCGCATCCAAAAAGAATGTTATATCCGGCGCTATGGATCTGGTCACGAATCTGTTCATGCGATCTATCATAGCTATATCTATGCCTAAGCCGTGGCCCTGGTAACATACGGTCGCATCAGCAAACCTGTCGCATATGACTATCGTCTTTTCTTTTAAGGCAGGCAGTATCTTCTCATCCACGAGCTGGGCACGCGCTGCCAGGTAGAGCAGGAATTCAGAGGATGCTGAAACCTCCCTGCCCGGAGTAAGCAACATCTTTCTTATGGACTCACCTGTTTGGGTACTACCCGGGTCTCTCAGTTGTAATACCTTAAAGCCCTTGCGTTTCAAAAAATTAAAGAGCATCATTGACTGGGTGGACTTACCGCCCCCTTCTGAACCTTCGAATGTGATAAACAATCCCTTTCTTATGCTGGCCGCCATGTGGTCCCCTCTGCTGTGTCTTCAAGTATTATGCCTTTTTCCCGCAGTTCATCCCGTACGCGATCTGCCTCCTTGAAGTCTCCCCTTTTTCTCGCTTCATTGCGCTGGGCTATACTGGATTCTGCATAGGCCTTAAGCTTTGGATCAGCCTCTTGAGCCTTGCCTAAAAATAACCCGAAGATCTTCGCTAGCTTTCTAATGATCTGTTCCGCTTTAAAAGCATCCTGGTACTCCTTATGTGAATCCTTATTAATCTCAGTGAGCATCTCGAACAAACAGCCTAGTGCCTGCGGTGTATTAAAGTCATCATCCATAGCGTCAATAAACTTCTTCTCAAGCAATTCGATTTTGTTACCAAATTTTGGAACCGACCAACTATCGGATACTCGCTCCCTAAGCCTTGGGTTCTCTTGTCCCCGCCTCTCCATCTTATCAAAAAATATCCGGAATCTCTCAAGCGCTGATTCTGCCTCCTGAACATTCTTTTTGCTAAAATCCAGCGGGCTTGAATAGTGCGCCTGTAGAAAGAAGATCTTAAGCGTATCCGTAGAATACTTATTCAGTGCATCTTTTATAGTGATAAAATTACCCAGGGACTTTGACATCTTCTGGCCGTTAATAGTCAAAAGGCCGTGGTGTATCCAGAATCTAGCAAATTCCTTGCCACTAAACGATTCTGCCTGCGCAATCTCATTCTCATGATGCGGAAAGATAAGGTCCCTTCCGCCTGCGTGTATATCGAGTGTATCTGTCTTTAGAAACTTCTGGCTCATGACCGAACACTCTATGTGCCAGCCGGGCCGGCCCTTGCCCCATGGGCTATCCCATGACGGCTCGCCTTCCTTTGAGCTCTTCCAAAGGGCAAAGTCTAACGAGTCCTTCTTATTCTCATCAGACTCTATCCTTGCCCCCTCCTGCATCTTATCTATGCTCTGGCCGGAGAGTTTGCCGTAGCCTGTAAAACTGCGCACACTGAAATAGACCCCGCTATCCGTGGCATAAGCGTGGCCTTTATCAATAAGACCTGCTATGTATTTGATCATATCGGGTATGCTTTTGGTGGCACGCGGTTCCTGGCCATCCTTATCAACGAGACCCTTTCGTATACCCAGTGATTTCAGGTCCTCTTCATAGGCTGCTATATATCTATCGACTAAGACCTTCCAATCCTCATCCAACTCATTTGCGCGATTTATAATCTTATCGTCTATGTCGGTTATATTGCGCACAAAGTTTACCTTAAAGCCCTTGTATTCCAGGTAGCGCCTCATCACATCAAAGATATAGAGGCTCCTGGCATGGCCTATGTGGCAGTCATCATAGACCGTCACGCCGCATGTATAGATATTTACCACCTTATCCTTTAGCGGCGTAAACTCTTCCTTCTTCTTTGTGAGGCTATTACATATTTTCATAGTCGAATGTCTTAAGGGTACAGGTTCCCGAACAAACTGGTAGACGTCTCCAATTCTACTTGCGTTCTTCGAGGCGGGCGATGCGGCGCTCGATGGCCTCCATCGACTGCTTGATCGGATCAAAGACATGGGCGTGGTCAAGGTTCTTATCGATCCTCTTGCCATCCTGCTTGGTGATCCTTCCGGGCACACCGACTACAGTGGAATTCGGCGGGACATCCTGCAGGACGACCGCGTTTGCGCCTACATAAGAGTTCTCTCCGACCGTTATATTACCCAGTATCTTGGCACCGGCGCCGACAACCACGTTACTGCCGATATTCGGGTGGCGCTTGCCCCTCTCTTTGCCTGTTCCGCCGAGGGTCACGCCCTGAAAAAGCGTCACACTTTCACCTATGACCGCGGTCTCACCTATGACCACACCCATACCATGATCGATAAAGAGGCCGTTTCCTATGGTGGCGCCGGGATGTATCTCAATGCCTGTCAGGCCCCGGGCTATCTGTGATATGAGCTTTGGCAGAAACGGTATCTTTATCTTCCAGAGCGCATGCGCCATCCTGTAGAATATCAGGGCATGGAGCCCCGAATAGGTCAGCAAGACCTCCAGGTAGCTTGTCGCAGCCGGGTCTCTTTCAAAGGTCGCCTTTATGACCTTGCGAAATGCGACCGCAACAACGATCATAAATAAAGCTATCGCGGCTATTATTATAAGAAAAAATGTCTTTATGCTCATCTTAGATCTCCTTTTACTTCAATAAGCGCTGTGGCATAGCTTGAAATAATATCCGGGGCCGTGCCCTCGGTAGTGGTCGCCTTGACATTAACAACATCAGGCAGTATGCCCAGGGTGTCTGCTATTGCATTCTCCATGCCGTCTATATATTCGGCAAGCTTAGGCTCATCGCAGACGATGACAGTATCTATATTCAATACATTGACAGGGCCCTTTGCGTCAATTATGGCGCGTGTCTTCCTCAAGAGCTCTTTGCTCGAAATATCCTTTAGCTCAGGATCTGTATCGGGAAAATGGACACCTATATCACCCAGGCCGCATGCGCCAAGAAGCGCGTCGCATACAGCATGCAAAAGCACGTCTGCGTCCGAATGGCCCAGAAGCCCTTTTGAAAAAGGTATCTCTACTCCCCCGAGAAAGAGCTTTCTCCCATTTACGAGCTTGTGTATATCATATCCTATGCCTGTCCTGTACATCCTTTACCCTTCCCATCAAAACCGGCTCACTAGGGCTAACTGGTTCACCGCTTAAACATCGCCTCAGCTATAACAAGGTCTTCGGGTGTCGTTATCTTTATGTTATTATAGCTGCCCGCTACAATCCTTACCTTGCCCCCATATGCCTCGACGATGGAGGCATCATCTGTAAAATCCTTAAGGGCCTTGCCGGCCTTTCTGTAGGCCTTAAGCAGGAGGTCCTTCTTAAAGACCTGGGGCGTCTGCGCCTCCCACAAAGACCTCCTGTCCAGGGTCTTTGCCACAAACTCACCCTTGGGCCCCGCCTGCTTTATGGTAGGCTTGACCAAAACAGAGGCCACTGAAGCTCCATGCCTTGCAGCTGCCTTTATGGTGCTCCTTATAAGAGGCTCATTCAAAAAAGGCCTTGCAGCATCATGGATAAAGATAAGATCCGTATCCTGGCTTACTTTAGAGAGGCAGTTTGAGACCGACTCAGAGCGCCTCTTGCCACCCTTGACCACATGAGTTATCTTACCGAAGCGCTTCCTGCGCAAGAGGGCCTTGGTCCTCTCTATGTTCTTAGGACTCGCTGCGATTATTACCTCTGATATGGCAGATGAGTCCTCCAGGGCCTTTAAGGCATAGAGGATCATCTCCTTGCCTGCTACCTTTATGAAAGGCTTATCTGTCTTTGAACGTATCCTCCTGCCGATTCCCGCAGAAGGAACTATTGCCGTAACCTTCATTATCACCTGTGCTTTAAATTGCTGCTCTCGGACTTTGCAAATATCATCCTGCCGGCAGCGGTCTGCAAGACGCTGGTCACCGTCACGCGTTTCATCTGGCCAATAAGGTGCCTGCCTCCCTCGACCACTATCATCGTCCCGTCATCCAGATAACCTATGCCCTGATTATGCTCTTTTCCTTCTTTGATTACCTTTATATCCATCTGCTCACCGGGGAGCATGACCGGCTTTAGGGCATTTGCCAGCTCATTGATATTTAAGACCTGCACCCCTTGAAGCTCTGCTATCTTGTTTAGATTATAGTCGTTGGTAAAGACGCGGGCGTTAAGCAATTTGCCCAGCTTTACCAGCTTGGCATCGGTCTCTGATATCTCCGGAAAATCATCTTCATGGATCTTTACATCGATGTTCGGGTTCTTCTGTATCTTGTTCAGGATATCGAGCCCGCGGCGGCCGCGGTTGCGCTTTAAGGAATCCGAGGAGTCTGCTATCTGCTGCAGTTCCTTAAGCACAAAACGCGGGATGATAAACCTGCCCCCTATGAATTTGGTATCACACAGGTCTATGATCCTGCCATCGATGATAACGCTCGTATCCAGGACCGTTATATCATCGGGCCTGTTCTGCCTGGTAAACTTGACATAAGGGATTATAAGGTTAAACTCATCCTTACCCCTTATTGCCAGCACCATACCGAGATAACAGAAGATAAGCGTCAGTGTTACCTGCGTTACCAATGCCAGAGTCTCATTATGCTGCCCCAGAGATCGCAGTATAAAAGAGTCTGTTATCAGGCGCGAGAGCAAAAGGCCTAAAATAAGGCCGAAGACCCCTGCGGCCAACCCGCTCAATGATATCTTGCGCATGGTAAACTCCGCAAAGATAATTATCAGTGATGCCAAAAATCCTATTCCCGCGGCCATTATGGGCCACAGGGGGTTAGATGCAGCAAGCATAAACCCTACCTGGTATCCTGCAAAGGTACTTATTATTACAAAGAATATTCTTATAAAAACGAATGTCATCTCAATGATCCTCCCTTACTATGATCTCTTGCATATAGCATCTCGTGGGGGAAATGCGAGATACTGGATATGAAGTATTAGGTTAATGTATGATCGAGTGCCTCTTTTATATCGGCGACAGGTAACAGCTTCAGCCCTGGGGGCGCCTTCAAGCCTCCGGCATCGCATTTTGGGATCAGGCACCTCTTGAAACCAAGCCTCTGTGCCTCGTTCACCCGTATCTGAACCTGGGATGTGCTGCGTACCTCAGCACCCAGGCCTACCTCTCCTATGATTACTGTATCCTGCCTGATGGGCGCCTCCTTAAAGCTGGAGGCTATCGCAATACAGGCAGCAAGGTCAGAAGCAGGTTCATTTACCTTTACCCCGCCGACTACGTTTAAGAAAACGTCATGATTTGAAAGGTTCAAACCTATGTTCTTTTCAAGCACGGCTATCAGCAATACCATACGGTTAAAATCAAACCCTGTGGAACGCTGTCTTGCCATGCCGAAATTCGAACGCGTTACAAGCGCCTGGAGCTCGACCAGAAGAGGACGTGTGCCCTCTATGGCCGCCACAACAGAGGTCCCTGTCAGGGCACCCTGTCGATGGGAGATAAAGATGCCGGATGGATCCTTTATTTCGGTCAGGCCCGCAGAACCCATTTGGAATATACCCACTTCGTCTGTAGGGCCAAACCTATTCTTTATGGCCCTCAATATACGAAATGCCGCGTGCCTCTCCCCCTCAAAATATACTACCGAATCGACTATATGCTCCAGCATCTTCGGCCCGGCGATAAATCCCTCCTTTGTAATATGGCCTATGATAAAGACCGATATACCCAGAGATTTCGCAAGGACCGTAAGAACGCCCGCACATTCCCTGATCTGTCCCGGGCTTCCAGCACTCGTGCCCAGGGCCGATGTATAGACCGTCTGTATTGAATCTATCACCACAAGATGCGGCGAAAGCTCCTTTATATGGCCTATGATGCGCTCAAGGCTTGTCTCACTCAGCAGGTAGAGGTTCTCGGATGCAACCTTTAGCCTATCTGCGCGAAGCTTCATCTGCCTTGTAGATTCCTCTCCGCTTATGTAAAGAACCTTCTCGTTGCTGCTTATTATGTTGGAGGCCTGCAACATAAGTGTGGATTTACCTATACCCGGCTCACCACCTATAAGCACCACAGAGCCCTTTACTAAACCGCCCCCCAATACGCGGTCCAGCTCAGCTATGTTTGTGCTCGTCCTTATATGATCCTGCGTCTCTATCTCCGACAGCCTCTGCGGAGCATCTGTTGAGACGATATCCAAAGCATGAAATCTGCCCTGGGTGACGGTACCACCGACAGCCTCCTCTGCCAGTGAGTTCCATTGCGCACAGTCCGGGCACCTCCCCAGCCATTTCGGGGACTGGTAACCACAGCTCTGGCATGCGAATATCGTCTTTGTGACCATTAAAACTTTCCCCTGTTCCCTTCTGTGGATTTATCCTCTGTCCTGACCGTTGAACCACGCGGCCTGTTCATAAGCTTCCATGGATGAGCCTTCAGATCCTTTACCATAGCTTCGAGATCATTATAGAGCCCATCATCATAGACAAGCTTGCCTATTGTGCCCTGGCCGCTTTTTACCTGAGCCAATATGGAATCCATGGAATCAACGACTTGTTCGAGTTTAAGCGCTATCTCATACCCCTTCTTGGTCATCTGCTCTACAGACACAGAATCATAAGCTGAAAGCATGCCATTGTTCTTCAGAATGGGGCTTCCGGGAGTGCCGGGGATTATCTCAACGTACTTCTCGCCGATAAGCCCGAGCGTATTGATACAGGCCCTGGAATCCTCCTCGACCTTGGCATCGTTGGTAAGCCAAAGCACCAGCTTGACCTTGGTCATGCCCTCCTTATTCTTAAAAACCGTCGCGCTCTTGACCTCCCCTACCTCGACACCCGCAAGCCTGACCGGCGCCGCCTTTTCCACACCGTTTGCAAATGCCATTACTACGTTAAGGTTATAGCCGGTCTTGAAGAAAAAATCGCCTATGGAAAAGGTTATGACCGTGAGCAAAATAAGCCCGACAAAAACAAACAGCCCTATCTTGACCTCAAACTCCAAAGACCTCATCTCGCCTCCCCCTCTGTTAAGAGTTCATGATTAAAATTCTCATTACCTGTAATAGGGCCTTTAGCAGCCCCTGTTATAAACTGCTTTACTGTGGGATTCGCGGTATTCTTTATCTCATCAGGAGTGCCCACTTCTATTATCTTTCCTTCGTATAACATGGCTATCTTATTTGCAACCTTATAGGCACTGACCATATCGTGCGTAACAACGATAGAGGTGACCTCGAGCTTATCATGCAGGACCTTTATAAGGTCGTTCACCGCATCTGCCATTATCGGGTCGACCCCTGTGGTCGGCTCATCATAGAGTATTATCGACGGGCGCATGCATATGGCCCTTGCCAATCCAACTCTCTTCTTCATGCCGCCCGATAGCTCAGAAGGCATCAGGTCTTCGATGCCGTAGAGGCCGACAAGCGAAAGCGCCTCCTTGACCCTCTTTAGTATGGTCGGCTTGTCTGTGTCGGTATGTTCTATGAGGTTAAAACCGACATTTTCAGCAACGGTCAGGGAATCGAATAATGCCGCGCCCTGAAAGAGCATGCCGAACTTCATCCTCAGGTTGTTGAGTTCCTTGCCGCCCAACTTTGTAATATCCTGGCCGTCTATTATCACCTGGCCGGACTCTGGTTTTAAGATGCCTATGATATGCTTCAGCAGCACGCTCTTGCCACAGCCGGACCTGCCGATAATAACCTCTGTCACGCCTGTATCAATGGTAAGGTTCAGGCCTGTAAGCACATCGTTCTTGCCAAAAGACTTATGCAGATTGATTACGTCTATCATTTTCTATCCTCACCTTCCGATAAAATAGAATAGTGCTGTAAAGAGACAGTCAGCGGCTATTATCAAAACAAATGATGTAACAACACTCAATGTGGTCGAACGCCCCACGCCTTCGGCGCCGCCGGTCGTCCTGAATCCCTCATAGCAACCGACTATGGCTATGATAACAGCAAAGATACCGCTCTTCAAAAGGCCCGTGTAGAGATCCTTAAGGCCCAATGGGCTTGTGGTCATGTTCAGATACATGTTAGAGCTGATATGCAGTTTAAAGACACCTACAATATAACCACCCAGTATACCTATAAAATCCGCATATATCGTAAGCAGGGGCAGTACCACAAGAAGCGCCAGGAAACGCGGCACCACCAGGTACTTTACCGGGTTTGTAGCCAGGGTCTCCAGGGCATCTATCTGTTCAGTGACCTTCATGGTGCCGAGCTCTGCGGTTATGGAAGCGCCTACCCTTCCGGCGACCACAAGCGCCGTCAGGACCGGACCGAGTTCTCTCACCATGGAGAGCGCTACCAGGCTTGCTATATACATCTGCGCTGATATGCGCTGCATCTGATAAGCACTCTGCAAAGCCAGAACCATGCCCGTAAACATGGCCGTAAGAAATACTATAGGCAGTGAGCTTACGCCGATCCTATACACCTGGCTGAAGAATTGTCTTCTCCGAAACGGCGGGACAAATGACCAGAATATGGTCTCAAGGAGAAGTACCGTAATCCCGCCTATATAGTGGAGGGTTGCTTTATACTTTCTCCAGACTCTCCTGAAAAATCCTTTGAACAAAGGCATGCTTTATTCTCCTAAAATTTGTATTTCTTCATTACGCCGAGAAATTCCTCTTTGTCCTTTGTCTTGAACTGCAGGATACTATCCTTCTGGGGCATCTTGTATTCCAGGCCAAATTCATCCTGTGGCTTTATGACCTCATAGGCTGTCTCATCACTCATTCGTTTAGTAAAGCCTACCTTTACCCTGTCATCGATCCCCTTGCTCAACCTGAGCTCTTTCTCACCAATGGCCTTTTGTATATCCCAGCCATTCCAGATTATTGTATTTGGGTCGGTATTTATCACAAGGTCGTCGAAAAATCCATCCGCGCCCATTTTGCTCATGTCGATCGACCCATCCAGCGTCAGGAACGAGTCTTCGCGCACAAGCCGCGAATCATAGAGCTCAAGCACCGGACCATCACCTTTTAAGTTCAGCAGCATGTTCTCATAGACGATGGTGCCTATATGGCCGCCTGTTGCCTCAAAGTGTACCTTTGTCTTTAAATCCCCGATACTGCCTTGTGTAAATATCTCACCCGACATGCTGCCCGAAGCTATCGGGGCCGCGCCCTCTTTAGAGATGAAGAGAAATCGCTTGATGTCAAAATCATTAAAGAGCACTTTAAAAAATGCCTTATGGGGCACCTTAAGGCTTAATGCGCCTGTAGCCGAGATACTGTCGCCGATCTGCGCATACGTAAGCCTTACCACATCCCTGTCGATCCAGCAGGACGCCTCGACCTCATCAAAAGGATAATAGTTTAATATCGTCGACTCTGTATAGAGCTCCAGGTCGATATGCGAAAAATCCGACTTTTTAAACACTACCTTTGAGGTCAGGTGCATGGTATTTGAAAGATCAAAACTGCCTATCTTTATATGATCATTGACTATATCTGTTTCTACGAGCGGCCACTTCGTATAATCACCTTTTACTGTTATATCCCCTTCAGGCAGAACAAACGCGCCCTTAAAATGCGAATCCTTTATATCGAGTTCGATCTCCGACAGCATGGAGCTCTTCTTTGCCTGCCTGGAGAGGCCTTCGGGAGCCTGTTCCTTGCCCCCTGCAAGATCTATAAAAGAACCGAGGCTTAATATGCCTCTTGAGGCGTCAAAATCACCGCTTACTATAACCTCAAAACCCTGCGGGCGCCTCAAGGTGCCGCTAAAGCTTATGTTCTCAACAGGCCCCCTGATCTTAATCGAGGCCTTTTGAAAGAATAGCTTATTCTTCTTAAAGAACGGCTCTATGTTGAGCAAAAGGTCGAGCCTTACGGCCCCCTTGTCCCTGATGATCTCCCCTGTTATCGTGCTCTTTAAAAGATCTATTGGCTTAAAGTCCAGGCTGTTTATAATAACTCTGCCATGGTCAATGGTAATCCTGCCATTTATTCCCTTGATGTCTATTTGCTTGTTCTTGAACGTTAAGGTGCCGCCCTCCAGCCTGACTGCAGTACTGCTGCCTTCGGACAGTAGTGTCTTTTTAGCAATTATCTCCTTCAGGGAATAATCAAGCCTGGCGCTATCAAAGCTTATGTTGAACTTCCCAAATTCACAGTTTACATCACGCAGCAGGCCCCTCTTGAGAATATTGCCCCCTATGGAGCCTATCTTGATCTCGGCGCCTATCTCATCGGAGAGCAACATCTCCAGGCTCTTCTTAAAACGCGCGGATAAATGTTCTTTTCCTGCATAGAAAGAGGATATGGCAAAGAGCAGCAACGCTGCCGCTAAATATATAGTCCGAGCTTTTTTAGATAACAAGCAGTAACCTCTCCCGGAGCCTAGACCTTATCAAAGGTGAGGTGTTCTTTATCGACCCCCACCTTGATCTTTCTGGTCTCTTTAAACTGGCCCTTTATAATCTCCTCCGCCAGCGGGTCTTCCAGGTACCTCTGGATGGTCCTCTTAAGCGGGCGTGCGCCGTATAGCGGATCAAAGCCCTTATCTATAAGAAAGGTCTTTGCCTCTTTTGAAAGTTCAAGGTCTATATCGTGTTCTGTGAGCCTCTTTACCACATCCCGTACCTCGATCTCTATAATATCCTGGAGATTCCTCTTGGTGAGCGGGTGGAAGACTATGGTCTCATCTACCCTGTTAAGAAACTCGGGCTTAAAGGCCTTCTTCGTCTCTTCAAGAAGACTCTCTTTTATCTCCTTATAAGCAAGCGCTTCACCCTGCGGTTTAAACCCTAACCCACCACGCCTCTTCCACAGGTCAGCCCCGATGTTGGAGGTCATTATAACAACAGTATTCTTAAAATCAACCTTCCTGCCAAAGCTGTCTGTAAGCCTGCCCTCTTCAAATATCTGAAGCAGCAGGTTAAAGACGTCGGGGTGAGCTTTCTCTATCTCATCGAGCAAGACCACCGAATATGGCCTTCTCCTGACCTTTTCGGTGAGCTGGCCTCCTTCTTCATACCCTACATAACCGGGCGGTGCGCCGACAAGTCTGGACACATTGAACTTCTCCATATATTCGGACATGACAAGATGAATAATGGCATCCTGATTGCAAAACAAAAACTCAGCCAGCGCCTTCGCGAGAAGGGACTT
>JABMQS010000122.1 GCA_013202525.1 Candidatus Omnitrophota bacterium | reverse complement strand
TCGAACCTACGACCAATTGATTATGAGTCAACTGCGCTAACCAACTGCGCTACAGGCCCTGATGGTGATGAGAATTATATCATAAGAGCTGGGGTGCTTTCAAGTATATTCTGTGTTTAGCGAGAGCGATGGAATTGCCGTCCGGTACGGCGCCTTATTAGTTACCTATTATTTGCTCGGTTTGAGTAAAACACGTCCTTGTGAAAAAAACAAACCAAGTTACTATGCCAAATACTTTAAACCCATCCTCAACAAGGTAAACCATACCTTTCTGAGGCAAAACAAGATCACAAATTATCGATAAGCCAAAGAAGCCGCAGGCAATAAATAGGACGATATATTCAGTTTGTGAAATTACGCTACGGAACTTGATAAGACATGTAATGACTAAAGCTGAATATCCTAAATAGATAAAATGTTCATCGATATGCAAATATTGCGGTAATATAAAATCATGCAACATGAACAAATCATCTAATAGCAACACCGACGTTAGCAAGCCAGAAAATAGAAAGAACCTCGCGATTCTTGCACTTCCTTTTTTCGAATGAATCACTGATGCAAAAAAGCAAATAGCTGCTGTTGCGCACCAGAACAGAACGCCGATATTGGATATTAGGCCAATAAGAGGGTGTGCATTTACCAGCGCGGCTGGATCACGAGTATAGCTACCAACCGGCATATTATACTCCGCGCAAATTATGCCAATAGGAATCAACAGCCCCAGCAAAACCGCATAAGCTACGATTAGAACAGAAACAACACTTTTAACTTGTGCCATTGAATCCTTATTAAGCGGTGCTGAACTCACTCGCCTTCTCTCCTGTGGCCGCACCTGCCGCAGCTTTTTCTGCCAACAGGGCTTTCGTAGCCGCAATTATCGCATCTCCACATATTATCCCCTGAGGCATCTTCTGTCTCATCGGGGTTGCGTCTTCCGCACTCATTGCATTCTTTAATGAAAGTGCTGTTTTCAGCGCCGCATTTCTTGCATATCCAGATATCCGGTGAGGTAGGCTTTGCGAACTTCTTCATATATATCTTTTTTAACGCCTGGCGCAGAAATGTATATGCAGTAACAGTTATGGCAAGAAAGATAAGTATTACAAAGATAATGCTGGATGTTATGTAGTGCAGCCACCAGAATACTGTTATGCAGATAATGGCGGCGCACATCTTGACTAAGGCATTTTCAATATCATACGGCAAGAATCCCCCGCCGCTTATTCCATTAAGCAGCAGGAATATAAGCGCGGGACCTGATAAGATGCTGAAGATCTGAAGATAGACAATTGTCTTATGCTGTGAACCTGCCGTAACATTGCTATCGGCTGGGTCCGATAAGGTATAATCATGCTGAAACTGCTCCGCGGCCGCGATGCTGCATGCTGCTATGATTATTACTATTATTGCCGGCAATAGATATCTGCGCAAGATCTAAAACCCCTATTAATGAAGCAGTAGTATTATCACACCCAGCAGAATATAAAAGCAGGCACCTATCCTGAAGTATATGAGCGGCTTTGGCGCAAACCACTCTACCGTCCTGTCAGCAACTTTTCCTTTTATTAAGAAAGCGCCTTTGAAGACACTTATTATGCCTACGATCAATACTACCTTGGCCATGATACCGTGAAACTTCCAGCCGATAGAGATAAGCAGGCCGCCTAAGAAAAACGACAACAGGACAAAATACTTCCTCAACTTCTTAAGGCTCTTCCTCTGCAGGCTGTTTTTCAAGATCTGCGGTTTGGCCAGAAATAATATACCGGCCATAATCCATAAATACCCTATGATCTTCAGCATGATCTATCCCTTAATCTCAGACTCTGCGATCTTTGTGACTGAGCAGGCCTTATACTCCTGGAGCCACCATGCGCATTGTGTGCGCAGGCACTGCTTACTGCGGAGCGGGCAGATCTTTACATCCCAGTCGCCCAGGTTATTCTTCTCCATCTTCGTCCCCTGTGCCTTCTTCGCTTTTTTCGTTATTAACGTATATATTTATCGTCTGGTTTGGCTTGGTGGAGGCCTCTTCTCCTTCAGGCCCTGCCTCTTCTTCGCCTTCAACAGGCACTACCGGCTCAGCATGCTGTACCGGGATAACCTCTCCCTGCTCCTGTATCTCGATGTATTTCTCGCGTGCCTCTCTGTCCTTCTCCGGCGCTATGGGGTCGTAAGGGCCGCCATCCTTGTTTAAATCCTCTGCAAACTCTGCCTGTGCAGGTGTGATAAGAAGCCCCAGGCATACCAGAACCAACATAAGTCTTTTCATCTCTCCCCCTTTAAAATACATCCCGTTCTTCACTATAGGCCAGATCTAGAAAATTACGCAGCTTCCTGCTGCGTATCGGGTGGCGCAGTTTTCTCAATGCCTTTGCCTCGATCTGCCTTACACGCTCCCTGGTAACATTAAAGATGGTACCTACCTCTTCGAGTGTCCGAGGGTAACCATCGCCGATGCCAAACCTTAACCTCAGGACCTTCTTCTCCCTCTCGGTCAGGGTATCGAGGACGGTCTCCATCTGCTCTTTCAGCATAGAATAGGCCGTCGCGCTTGCCGGTGAGAGGGCCCTCTTGTCCTCTATGAAATCTCCGAAGTGCGTATCTCCCTCGTCTCCTACCGGCGTCTGCAGGGATATCGGCTCCTGGGCTATCTTCAAGATACCCCTTACCTTCTCAACCGGCATAAGCATATGCTGGGCTATCTCTTCCGGCGTCGGCTCCCTGCCGCTCTCCTGAACAATGGTACGCGATACCTTTATCAGGCGGTTGATCGTCTCTGTCATATGAACAGGTATCCTGATAGTCCTGGCCTGGTCAGCTATAGAGCGCGTAATCGCCTGCCTTATCCACCATGTCGCGTATGTGGAGAATTTATATCCCCGTTTATATTCAAATTTATCCACTGCCTTCATCAGGCCGATATTGCCTTCCTGTATCAGATCCAGGAACGAAAGGCCCCTGTTGGTGTATTTCTTGGCAATGGAGACCACAAGCCTCAGGTTTGCCTCTACCAGGGCCTTTTTGGTCTTCTGGAAATTGGCCTCCTGTTTCTTGATAAGAAATATAAGCTGCCTTATCTTGTCATAGGGCAGGCCAAACTCTCCTGTGATCTTATTCATGTCTTTCTTCAGCTGTGTTACCTTTGCACGCTTGCCCTGCTTCTTGAGTCGCGCTATCTCTCTAGCTATGCGCTCGATCTGGTCCACGTGCATCTTGATCCTGAAATCCATCTCCTCGGTGAACGTCGTCACAAAATTTAGCTTTTGGAGAATCTCCTTTATGCTCTCTTGCTTCTTGGCCTTCTTTAGCTTGACAAGAAGCTTGGCTAGTTTGGTGGTAAACTTTATCCTGCCGGGCGCTGCATCATCCTTTAGATACTCCTCAGCTGTAACCTCGCCACTCAGTATCTTCTCAATAAGTTCGATCACATAACCCTTGCTGAGTCTGCACTCATATACAGTATCTCTGAAGGATATCTCGGCAGCTTCGATCTTCTTGGCCAGCGCTACCTCATCTTCCCTGTTTAGCAGGGGTATCTGGCCCATCTGCCTCAGGTACATCCTTACAGGGTCGTCTACTGTTGATGTTATGGCTGGAGCGGTTGGCTGCTTGCCTGTTTTTTTCTGTTTGGATGCGGCCTTGGCAATAGCGGCTGCTGAATCAAGAAGCTCTATATTCTGCTCATCCAGAGCGGAGAGTATGCTGTCTATCTCCTCGGAGGATGTTATGTCCTGGGGAAGGATCTCATTTACCTCATCATAGGTGAGGTAGCCGTTCTTCTTGCCGCGGGCAAGGAGCAGCTTTAGCTGCTCGGCAGTGGTCTTCTTTTTTGCCGCGGGCTTCTTCTTTTGGGCGGCTTTTTTCTTTGCCAGCTTCTTCTGGGCAGGCTTCTTTGTAGCCGGTTTCCGGACGGGCTCTTTCTTTACTGGTTTCTCTTTTGCCGGTTTCTTCTTGGCTGTCTTCTTAAGAAGCTTCTTAATCAGCTTCTTGACCGCCCACGTCTTTTTCTTCTTTTGCGCCTTCTTCTTCTTTGCCATTAAAACTTCACGCTCCTTAGGTTATTCATCTCATTGACCAGCTTCATAAGCTTTGCCTCGTCGCCTCTTGTCTCTGCTTCCTTCATCTGGCTGGTCAACTCTTCTCTCTTTGATTTCAGGTTATCGCTCTTCATTCTCACTATGCAATCTCTCAGGCTCTTCTCTCTATCGACGTGATTTTCGGTCTCTGTCAGCGCCTCACATACTATGTGGCTTAAATTATCGTCATTGAGCTGATGTATGATCTTGGCGGCAGTAGGATTTTTGCCTTCATCGAGCATGGCAAATGTCGTCTTTACTATTGTCCTTAGATCCTCACTCTCAAAGTCCTTTAATTCCAGCTGTCTCTTTACTTCCGCGGCTATGTCGGGGTCCTCGATCATAAGCCCTGCGACTATCTTCTCCGCAGGTTTTATCGCAACGCGTTCCTTGAATACACGATTTCCGCCAAGATAGGTATAGTCTATCTTTACCTTCGAGAGTTCTTCCAGGAGCGCCTCCTCATTTATGAAGAGGGCCTCGGACAGTTTCTTAAGGTAGTCTGATCTCAATACCGCATTCTCCACCCTCTTTATGGTAGGCAGCATCTCGGATGTGATCTTGGCCTTTTCCGTCGGCTCTGCAGGATTAAACTTCTCAAGAAGAAGCCTCAGCTTATAATCGAAGAGGTTGTCTGCCTGGCCCAACAGCTTTAAAAAAGCATCCACGCCCTCTGTGCGTACGTATGTATCAGGGTCGATGCCTTTAGGCAGCCTTGCGATCTTCACATTCAGGCCTTCTGAAATAAGGAGGTCCAGGCCGCGCAAAGAAGCAGCCTCACCTGCCTCATCCGCATCGAATATTATTACCGCGTTACTGGTAAAGCGCCTGATAAGCCTTATCTGCTCCACCGTAAGGGCTGTACCCAATGTCGCCGCTATATTCTTTACGCCATTCTGGTAAGGTACTATCAGGTCAAAGTAGCCCTCCACTATAATGACGTAGTCTTTCTGCTTTATATCCTCGATGGCGAAATTCAATCCATAGAGATGCCTGCCCTTTACATATACATCCGTCTCCGGAGAATTCATATATTTGGGCATGGACTCATCCATGACCCTGCCGCCAAAACCCACGGCCTTTGACCTTACATCGAATATGGGAAAGATCACCCTGTTTCTGAACCTGTCGTAGAATCCCTTCTCGCGCCCGGGTATGATAAGGCCTGCCTTCTCAAGGACCTCGGTAGAATACCCCTTCTCCTTGGAAAATCTCATAAAGTCATCCCAGGCCGGAGATGAATAGCCCAGCTTAAACTTGGTGACCACGTCGGCGTTTAGTGAACGGCCTGCCAGGTACTTCCTTGCATCCTTTGACTTGGCAGAGCCTATGAGAAGGGCATTATAGTAGTTTGCGGCAACTTCATTTACACGGTATAAGACACTTGAGAAGGAGCGGCCCGATCCGCTGTATCGCCCCCCTTTAATCTGCGGCAGCTGCACATTGGCCTTATCGGCCAGGATCTTTAAGGCCTCCATAAACTCAAGCCTCTCGTGCTTCATGACAAAGGTTATCTTATCACCGCCTACACCGCAGCCAAAGCAGTGGTATATCTGCTTGGTCGGGCTTACCACAAAAGAGGGAGTCTTTTCATGGTGGAAGGGGCAGCAGGCCTTAAAATTAGCTCCCATCTTCTTTAGCGGGATATAGCCGGCTATTACCTCTACTATGTCCAGCTTCGACTGGACCTCTTCTATTGTCTTTTCCAGATCTGCTGCCATCTATTTCCTTCTTATCCTCTTAAAACCTGAGCAGCCCATAACCTTCAGGCTGTTTTTCTTATTAACAGCGTCGAGGAGCAGGTTTATCCCGAGAGTGTCGCTTGAGATGTGCCCTGCTACCAGGATATTAAACGGGTGCTTCTTTGCCTTCTTAAAATTCTCCTCGCTTATGTGCATACCTATGAGCGTCTTTACGCCGGCCTTGGCCAGCTCCTTAAACATCGTCTTTGGGCCGCCTGTTCCGCCTGTCATCTCCACTAAGATCTTGCCGCAGCGGTTACCGGGTTTACCCAGGACAAGTCTCGGGCCCGCGCCTGTTGAGGCGGCGTACTGATATTCCGGTTCCTTAAGCAGTATATCCATAACGTCCTGAACGGTCCTGGGCTTGACCTTACGGATACGCCTGTCAAGATAGTCCTGGACAAAATTGTCTGCCGGTGTATGTGCGCACATAAATGGTATATCGAGCAGCCTGGCCGCATCGACCGGGCGCATGGCATTGGACGGCAGGATCTTCCTCATGACCTCATCACGCCGCTCATAGACCATATCCTTTGCCTTCTTCCTGGGGACGCCGGCGCCTGTCATAAGATCGATCTGCACCTCCATCACCTCGTGCAGTATCAGGCGGGCCGGGCCTTCAGGGTGGTGGCCCAGTATAAGGTCTATCTTTTTACCTTTCTTCTTCAAAAGATGCGCCAAAAGTATCTCGGAGGTATCCATATCTATGCCGGCTATTATATTCTTGATGTTCTTACTGCGGCTGCCATAGAGTACCCTTGTATCACCAAAGGGATTAGTCAGCTTTTCCCTGTCAAAGAAACCCTTCTCCTTTGCGGAAAGCTCCTTGTATTGTGCCTTTACATTCTGCAGGTAACTGCGTACGCCGTCTTTTCCGCGCGGATCACGCCTGATGCCTTCCTTGACTATAGAGTTATAAATCTCCCCCAGTCTCAATTTAATCTCCTTGTGGTTTAAAAATACAGTTTAGGCTGAATTACGGAGAACGAAATGTCTCCAAAAAGATCGGATTAGCAAAATATCACTCACCTAGGACGCTTAATCGTTTTTGGTAATTTTATATTCTCTGTGCCGGGTATATAGAAGATCGCCTTTCTGATCTGGTCCTGAGGCATCCAGAACGTTATCGACTCATAGGTCCTTTCCATGGCCTTCATCAGAAACTTGCCTGAAAACGACTTGTAGTTTATGCTGTCCTGTATATACCCCGACGGGAGGAGGCTCAGCGCAAGCACAAAGATGCCTGCGACTATGACCCCGCGCCCAAGGCCTATTACCGCCCCGCCTATCCTTTCAAGCTGCAGGATAAACTGGATGTTCAGCACCTTAAGCGCTACCACAATCCCATATTTGAATATGGCCCTTATAAGCTGGACTATGATTATAAAGCATAAAAATTGAGAAAGCCAAATAGGCAGACCCAGATTCAATACCAATATATCTGCTATTTGGCTATACCATTGAAGGCCGACTACCAGGCTAATGACAGTACCCAAAAACCTAAAGAGTTCCGCAGTAAGGCCTGTCTTTATGCCTAAGAATAAACTACGTATTAGTATTACTACTATTACGATGTCGAGCCAATTAAAATTTTTTATAGTTTCCATATATGGCTAACGGTAAAATAAGTCAATAAAATATACCACATAAACCCCGAAAAGTCAAGGGTACCCCCTAAAAGAGTCTTAGGGGCTCACCTTAAAGTACTCAAGCGCCTTCTTGGCAGGGGCAAAATCAGGATCGATGCGAGCTGCCTCGCTAAACTCCTCTTTGGCCCTATCGTCCTGTCCCTGCCTGCCATATACTATGGCAAGATTATAATGCGTCTTGGCATTATTGGGCTCAAGCTCTATGGCCTTCTGATACTCCTCTACGGCCAGTGAATATCTCCTTTTGTATACATATATATTGGCGAGGTTATTATGCGCCTCTGCAATATTCGGATTAATCCTAATCGCTCTTTTGTACTCTTTTTCAGCCTTACCTATATCACCGCTGCCTTGATACAAAAGCCCCAAATTGATACGGGCAAAGGGATACTGTGGATCCTTTGACAACGAAGCCGACAGATATCTCTTTGCCGCCTTCGGCTTATTCTGCATAAGATATATGTAGCCTATGTCATTATATAGCTTGGGGTTCTCAGGGTCAGACTCTATTGCCTTCTCAAAGGCGATAATGGCATTATCCGGCTCGCCTACCTTCATGTAGAGATTGCCCAGATTCCCATAACCTACACCCACGGTGGTGGCCCCTATAGGCAGACTGACCAGGATGATAAAGGCAGCACATATCCCCAGGGCCCCGGCAATGGCGCGGTATCTCTTCTCCTCAACCCTCCGGATGAACCAATCCAGCGTAAAGCCTACGAATATGATCAGCATAACTGCCAATGGAAGCCGGTAGCGGGAATTAACAAAGAAGGCGATTATCGCCGCGAAATACGTCAATATAAAGATATACAACGGCCCGATTCTTTTACGCATGGGAAAGCTCAAGAGTATTCCCGCAAGCCCAAGCGGCCCTATAATAATAAACGACAGAAACGGCAGCTGCAATATCGGTATCTGGTCCTGATATATCCTGTAGTGGGCCACATCATAGAGCTCTTCCTTGTTTACGAAAAGAAGGAGTTTCCTGCCAAAGATCTTCAGGAACTGAAAGGTATGCTCACTTATAAATTTTTTCCCTTTGTTATAATAGTAATTGGAAACCTCAGAGCCCTTAAGCGGCCTGCCCAGAGCAGCCTCTGCCATTGTCTTGGTATCGGCCTTTAAACCCTTGATATTAGAACGCGCCCAGGCCGGCGCCTTGAATGTACCGTCAGCGTCTTTATTATTGCCGATGAAAAAATTCATCCCGCCGTGTGATGTCAGGAATACAACGTCTCCGGATACCATGTAATTTCGTACTGTGACTGGAGCTATGATAAGCAGGGTCCCGATTATAGCCAGGACTATACCCACTGCCACTTTTTTCTTTGCCGGGTGCATAAAGGCCATCCATATCAAAACCACCGGCAGAAACAGAAGTATTGCGGGCCGGGCCAGTGCCGCCAGGCCGACAACAAAACCAAATAAGAAGAATTTCAGGCGTGTAGGTTTTTCATTAAGGTTGACCAGGACCCAGGAGCAGCAGAGGTAAAAGAAGATGACGAGTGTCGTCGGCACAAGAAGGGCGTTGTAGAATATAAAAGGCCCGTAGCAACAGGCTACAAAGCCTGATATTATACCGGCCCTCTTGCCGAAATACTTTTTGGTTATCAGGTAGACCAGGATACAGCTGACAGAACCTATAATGGCCTCTATCAGGCGCGGCATAAAAAGATTGTAGCCGAAGATCTTATATACTACCGCCAAAAAGTAAGGATAAAGCGGCATGGCATCAAAAGCCTTATCCCCTAGCCACTTGCCGCCTGCAATCTCCCTTGCCCAGTTGTTGTAGAATGCCTCATCAAGGAGAAACTGGCTGTAGAATATCGTGGCCTTGAGCTGGATGATGCAAATGAGTCTTATAACAAACGCTATTATGAATATTATTAAAGCCATCATGCCTTATTGCCATTCACGTGACTTATCCGCACTGTCATTCCCGCGTAAGCGGGAATCCACACCCTCGTCATTGCCTGCCTCCCAGTATTACACTATAAAAACATTTTACAAGATACAGCAAGCCTTGTCTACTTTTAATAGTCCCATATAAGAGAAAAAAGCGAATTAAGCTATAAGCATAATTCGCTCTGATGGTTATATTGCCTAAGCCGTAGAAGTTTTGGGGTACATTAAAGAGCTAAGTAAACCTATG
>JABMQS010000121.1 GCA_013202525.1 Candidatus Omnitrophota bacterium | reverse complement strand
GGTTCCGCCCGATATAGGTTTTGGCGGAGAGCGAGCAGCTTCTCCAAGCGAGGTTTGCCACGGTGGAGCAAATCGAGCGGTGCTGCAGACACAGGGTGCTCTCGCCAATGGAGTCTTGCGATCCTGCGGAGATTGGCCCTAAGGTCTGCGAGGACTGAGAAGGTTTAAACTATAATTGGGGTTGCAGGAACGAGTTCTATGTTGAAGTGGTGCTGGAACTGTTTGATTAGCCTGTCTTTGAGAAGGGGGAGGTCGATCTCTTTTCCGAGCATCTCTTTCATGGATGTTACCTTTATATCTTTAAAACCGCAGGGGTTTATCATGTTGAAGTAGTCCAGGTCGACGTTTGCGTTTATGGCAATGCCGTGGAAGGTCACCCACTTGCTCACGCCTATGCCGATAGAGGCTATCTTGCCCTTATCGGTCCAGGCGCCTGTTCGGCCTTTGATCCTGTGTGACGGAATGCCGAACTCCTTAAGGCATGAGATTGCAACGTCTTCAAGCATACTTAAAAATCTATGGACATCCTTGATGCCCTTCTTCAGATCAAAGACCGGATATGCAACCATCTGTCCGGGGCCATGAAAGGTTATATCACCACCACGGTCTGTCTTTACGATATCAATGCCACGTGCCTTTGCGGTCTCTTCATCTATCAGAAGATTGTCTCTTTTTGCAAACCTTCCCATTGTAAAGACCGGCCTGTGCTCCGTGAAAAGAAGAAATCCCGCAGAACTGCCCGACTTGACCTCCTCTAAACACTGCCTCTGAAATTTATAGGCCTCCCGAAAATCGGTGAGGCCTAAGTCTATTGACTTACAACGCATCTTCTCTACCTTGCCCTATAGACCGTTTCTAATATCCCCTCTGAAATAGTAGGATGTGGAAAGATGACATCACTAAGGTCTTTGGTCGTCATCTTCTGTTTGATTGCTATGACAAAATTCGAGATGAGCTCACTCGCATGGAGGCCAAATATCTGCGCACCCAGGATCCGGCCTGTCTTGGCATCGCTTATAATCTTGATTAGGCCTTCTGTTTCACCGAGCACATGGGCCATGCTCAATGCTGCAAGCGGAAACTTTGTCGCGGAATACTCAATTCCTGACTCTTTTGCGGCTTCTTCGGTAATCCCGACACTGCCTATCCCGGGATATGTGTATATACATTCTGGCACTGCGGAATAGTCCGCGGCGCACGGCGAGCCGAAGATATTCTCAACTGCTACTATACCTTCGTAAGAGGCTGTGTGAGCGAGGTAGTTTCTGCCTGTCACATCGCCTACAGCGTAGATATTTGATATATTTGTTCTCAGGTGCTCATCGACTAAGACCTTTGAGCCCTCTGTCTTTACACCCGCCTTATCTAGACCAAGCCCGGCTGTATTCGGTATGCGGCCTATGCAAAGAAGCGCTATATCAGCCTCTATGGACTCGCCGCTATCGAGAGCAATGCTTACACTGCCCTTTGCCTCAACCGAAGATACCCGGGCACCTTTAAAGATATTGATGCCTTTCTTCTTAAGGCTCGCCTCAAATCTCCTCGCAATCTCTTTGTCTGTCTTTGGCAGCAGCTGCTCCTTAAGCTCGATAATCGTAACATCGGAGCCGAGCCTGTTATAGATAGATGCAAACTCACAGCCTATGGCGCCGCCGCCTATGATAGCTATGCTCTTCGGTATCTTATCGAGCCTCAAGAGGTCTTCGCTTAGAAGTACAAGGTTGTGGTCAGGCCTTAAGGTATCCGATTCTATTGACATTGAACCTGTGGTAATCAGAAAATACTTTGAGGTTATCTTTTTTCCGTCAACATCTATATGCTGAGAATCGGAAAAAGAGGCAGTTCCCTTCAGAACCTCTATGCCCTTGGACTTAAGGAGTGACTCAAGCCCCTGGCGCAGCTTCAATACTATCTCGGCCTTACGCCTCTGTATCTTTTTTATATCGACCTTAAGATCGCCGATATCGATACCAAATTCAGGGGCCCTCTTTATCTCCTGCAATATATCCAGGCTCCTCATGATGGTCTTTGTCGGGATGCAGCCGATATTAAGACATGTCCCACCCAGGAGACGTTTCTCGATAATGCAGACCTTTGCGCCTAATTCCGCTGCCCGCATAGCAGAAGCATAACCACCTGGTCCTGATCCTATTATAGTTAAATCGTACATATCTTTTTAGGTTTTAGGTGCTAGGTTTTAGGTCCTGAGCATTAAAGTAGTTGGAGTTGTTTGTGGACAGAATCTGAGGCTGTCTTTAAGAACTGTCTCTCGTCTTCTGTGAGAGGCAGTTCCACTATCTCCTTTACGCCCTCTGAACCGATCTTTGCCGGCACGCCCAGATAGACATCCTTTATGCCATATTCGCCCTGCATAAAACAGGAGCAAGGCAGGATCTCTGCAGTATCGTCTATGATAGCCCTCACCATCCTGAATACACCTGCCGACGGCGCATAGAAGGCGCTGCCCTTACCGAGATAGGAGACTATCTCTGCACCTCTGGATTTGGTCTTCTTTACGATATCGTCGAGCATCTCCTGTGAAGCGCAATCTGTCAATGGCTTGCCGCTGATCTTACTCTGGCTTAATGCAGGCGCCATGGTTTCGCCGTGGGTCCCAAGGACCAGTGAATCTGCATCCCTTAAAGGCTTCTGCAGCGTTCTGGATATTACCAGGTTCATCCTCGAGGAATCAAGAAGCCCGGCCATGCCGAAGACCCTCTTTGAATCAAGACCGCTCTCCTTGTGAACCGCGTATGTCATAACATCAAGGGGATTTGTAACAACGATAATGATCGGGTTATCCGCGTGCTTTGCAATATTTTTAGCTACATCCTTTATGATCGATGCGTTTTTAGTAAGGAGCTCTTCCCTGGTCATGCCGGGCTTTCTGGCAAAACCTGCTGTCACGACTACGATCTCACTCGATACTATATCCCTGTAATCTGATGTTCCAATGGCACTGTTGCCGTGGCCTATCAAGGATGCTGCATCCATAAGGTCCTCGGCCTTGCCTTTTGCAAGAGACTCCAGGATATCCAAAAGCACTACATCACAGAGGCCTGACTCAAGCAGCCTCATCGCGCATGTAGCACCTACATTACCTGCTCCTATAACAGAGACCTTCATAACCTTATCCTTCTTATGCGTTGATCTTGAAACCGCTGTGTTTTATAAAATGTTTCAACACGCCGCCATCCTTGATTATCCTGGACATAAAATCAGGCAGGGGCCTTATGTCTATTTCCTTTTTCCTGGTCTTGTTTATAACAAGGCCTTTATCCACATCGATATCCAAGACATCCCCTTCTTTTATCTTTGATGTATCACATTCTATCGGGAGAAGGCCCAGGTTGATGGCATTTCTGAAGAAGATCCTTGCAAAGGACTTTGCGATCACAGCGGATATGCCTGCGTACTTTATGGCCAGGGGCGCCTGCTCTCGCGAAGAGCCGCACCCAAAGTTTTTTCCGGCAACCAGAAAGTCCCCTTTTTTGATAGATTTATAAAAATCCGGCCGCAAGTCCTCCATGACATGCCTTGCCAACAGCTTGGGATCCTGAATCTTAAACTTATATCTTCCTGATATGATATAATCGGTATTTACCGCGTCACCAAACCTATGCGCCCTGCCCTTGAGTTTCATCTGACATATCTCCTCGGATCAGTAAACCTCCCGCGCAACGCTGAAACAGCTACTGTCGCAGGCGACGCAAGATAGATAAAGGCATTGGGATTTCCCATTCTGCCTTTAAAATTCCTGTTTGCAGTGGATATGACGACCTCACCATCGGCAGGCACACCATTATGAGTACCCACGCACGGGCCGCAGCCCGGAGTAACCACATTGGCCCCCGCATTGACCAGGGCCTCTACTATGCCGGATCTCATGGCCTCAAGGAATATCGGCTTTGATGCCGGGGCGACTATAAGCCTCACCTTTGGATCCACCTTCTTACCCTTTAGTATTGATGCCGCGATCTTAAGATCCTCTAACCTGCCGTTTGTGCAAGTCCCGATAAATGCCTCGTCTATGGGCTTGTTCTTTAACTTGCCCATATCAACCACATTGTCGACAGTATGTGGCCTTGCTATCTTGGGCGAAAGTCTGCTTGCATCATAATGTCTGATGTCGCTGTATACCGCACCCTTGTCAGCGAAGACAGGCCTTATCCTTTTATTTGTGTATTTCTTTAACCACGCCAAGGTCTTTTTATCCGGCTCCATAATGCCGCACTTTGCCCCCATCTCAACGGCCATGTTCGATATGGTGAAGCGGCCGTCTATACTGAGTGCCCTTATCGCGCTGCCTGTGAACTCGACTGAATTATAGGTACATCCATCTGCGGTCAAGTCACCTATGATATGGAGAATAAGATCCTTTGCGTAGACGCCTTTCGGAAGCTTACCGTCAACGACTATCTTAATGGTCTGCGGAACCTTAAACCAGTTTCTGCCGCTGGCCAGGGTTAAGGCAAGATCCGCTGAACCAAAACCCGTTGAGAGCGCACCCAATGCCCCATAGGTGCAAGTATGTGAATCTGCCCCGACTACAAGATCCCCTGGCAGCACCCTGCCCGATTCAAGCACGACCTGGTGGCATACACCGCAGCCTATATCATAAAGGGTCAGATCAAAATCCCTTGCGAATGTGCGCATCTTCTTATGGATTGCCGAGACGCCTATGTTTGGCGAGGGCGCGCTGTGGTCTATCACCATGCAGAAGCGGGAGGAAGCCGCCAGCTTCTTTGCGCCTATCTCCTTCAGCGCATCGATAATAAGGCCGCTCGTACCATCCTGTCCAAGGCAGAAATCCACCTTGCAGAGCGCGTAGTCTCCTTGCCGCAGGTCTTTTCCCGCGTGTGCACTTAAGATCTTTTCTGCTATTGTTTTAGCCATTCTTCAATCCGGTCAAAACCCTTTTCGATATTCTCCATACTTGTGGCAAAGCTCAGGCGGATATATCCGGGGGTACCAAAGCCTTCGCCCGGTATAACAGCCACCTTTGCATCATCTAATAACTTGCCTGCGAACTCAAGTGAGTCCTTGTTTACCTGTGAGACATCCACAAAACAGTAGAACGCCCCGCCGGGTTTTACACAGGAGAACTGCCCTATCTTTGCTATGCGCTCCACCATATAATCCCTGCGTGCCTCAAACTCCTTCTTCATCTTCTCGACGGAACCGTCTTCCTTGGTCAGGGCAGCCATTGCCGCCTCCTGGCTTATGGATGAAGGATTTGAGCTCGAATGGTCCTGAAGATTCTTTATAGACTTGGTCATCTCCCTGTCACTGGATGCAAGATAGCCTATCCTCCAGCCTGTCATAGAATATGTCTTGGAGACACCATTGACCAGTATTGTGATATCCTTGACCTCCTGCCCCAGGGCCGCAAAAGAAAAATGCTCCTGGCCGTCATATATGAGTCTCTCGTATATCTCATCTGCTATGACCCTGATATTACCTTTCAACGCAATATCAGAGATCGCCTTGAGCTCATCCCTGCTATAGACACAGCCTGTCGGGTTGCTCGGTGAGTTTATGATAACTGCCTTTGTCTTCTTGCTTAATGCAGCGGACAAATCCTCAGGCTTCATCTTAAAACCCTCATCCGGTAACGTCGGAACAATAACGGGCCTGGCGCCTGAGAGCTTGACCATCTCTGTATAGCTGACCCAATACGGAGAGGCGACTATAACCTCATCGCCCTCATCACATATGGCCTGAAAGATATTATAGAGCGTGTGCTTGGCGCCGTTTGAGACTACGATATCCTCAGGTCTATACTCCAGCCCATTAAAGTCAGAGAGTTTTTCACAGATCGCTTCGCGCAGCTCGACAGTGCCGATACTGGGGGTGTATTTGGTCTTTCCTTTTTCGATCGCCTCAGCAGCAGCGACCTTTATATACTGCGGGGTATCAAAGTCGGGCTCGCCGGCGCCGAAACTGACTACATCTATGCCCTGCTTCTTCATGGCCTTGGCCTTTGATGTTATTGTAAGCGTGGCCGAAGGACTGACTCCTCTTATGCGTCTTGAAAGTTCCATCTTAAGGGCTCCTTTTCGTTATATAATAGAACTAAATCTTACAATAATAATAGCAATTTGTCAATTGATAAAAGGCGTCTACTTCACAACACACTGGTTAGGCCTTGTGGGCAATCTCGCAGGAACACAAAATTTCCCCAGCGAGGAAATTTTGCTCCGTTTCATTCTTCGCTCTCACCGAGTGTTTGCACGGGTGAACCATGCCCGCTCAGAATGAAAAGGTCCTGCTCCGATTGCC
>JABMQS010000120.1 GCA_013202525.1 Candidatus Omnitrophota bacterium | reverse complement strand
TGCCTCCAGCGCCCATACCTCCATCTCGCCGAACCTCTGTCCGCCGAATTGAGCCTTGCCGCCCAGCGGCTGCTGCGTGACCAGGGAATACGGCCCTATGGAACGGGCGTGTATCTTGTCATCAACAAGGTGTGCGAGCTTCATCATATATATATAGCCTACTGCTACTTTCTGGTCAAAAGGCCTGCCTGTTAAACCATCATACAGGGTGATCTTGCCATTTTCCGGCAGACCTGCCTTCTTCATAAGCTCTTTTATTTCTATTTCGGTTGCGCCGTCAAAAACATGAGAAGCCGCTTTAAAACCTAAGACCTTTGCGGCCCAGCCAAGATGTGTCTCCAGGATCTGGCCAACATTCATACGTGAGGGAACTCCCAACGGATTGAGCACGAGTTCAACAGGCGTACCATCAGGCAGATAAGGCATATCCTCTTCAGGTAAGATCTTGGCGATTACACCCTTGTTGCCGTGACGGCCGGCGACCTTATCACCGACTGAGACCTTCTTCTTGCTGGCAACGTTTATCACGACCTTTTTCAGGACTCCGGGCGGCAGTTCATCACCCTTCTTTATCCTGTCTATCTCCCTCTCTTCCTCATAAATAAGCTCTTCGACCTGCTCATCCAAAAGTTTCATGACCTGCTTGATATTGTCTTCTATATTAGCCTCTTCATCAGAGAGCTTCAATGTCGCTATATCACATTTCTGAAGGTTCTGGACATCGGACACCTTTATGGTCTTTCCACCGGCCATCATGATAGCGCCTGACTGCTCATCAAGCAGTGCATTAACTAACTTCTTGCCAACCAGGAGCTTCGAGATCTTCCTGGCCTTCTCCTTCTCTATAGTCTCGATCTGTGAAATATAGTACTTCTTCACAGCGTCTATCTGTGAAAGCTCCTTGGTAAGCTCCTCTTTCACCTTTGGCCTGTGTGTCTTTCTTGAAAATATCCTGACATCGACTATTACGCCTTCAACACCAGGCGGAACGGTCAAAGACGCATCCCTGACATCCCCGGCCTTCTCGCCAAATATCGCTCTCAAGAGCTTCTCTTCGGGCGAGAGTTCTGTTTCACTCTTCGGCGTAACCTTGCCGACCAATATATCGCCAGGGCCTACTTCGGCGCCAAGGCAGATGATGCCGTCCACATCCAGGTCCTTGAGTGCCTCTTCACCGACATTGGGGATATCCCTGGTTATCTCCTCAGGGCCCAGCCGCGTGTCTCTTGCCTCAATCTCAAACTCTTCTACATGGATGGAGGTAAAAGCATCCTCTTTTACTATCTTCTCGCTCAACAGGATGGCATCTTCAAAGTTATAACCTCTCCACGGCATAAATGCGACAAGGAGGTTTCGCCCTAATGCCAGCTCTCCGTCTTTGGTTGCGGGCCCGTCGGCTATTAAATCCCCTGCCTTGATCTTCTGCCCGACCCTTACGGTCGGCCTTTGATTTACACAGGTCGAGGCATTGGACCTGCGATATTTCTTCAATTTGTACTTCGTCTCACCGATCTGGATCTCGTCAGACTGCACAGCCTTTACCGTTCCGGATGAGACTGCTACTATTGTCGAGCCAGAATCATGGGCAACCTTACCTTCCATGCCTGTGCCTATAAGCGGAGACTCGGTCTCGAGCAGCGGGACCGCCTGGCGCTGCATATTCGAACCCATAAGCGCCCTGTTGGCATCATCATGCTCTAAGAATGGTATAAGGCTCGCTGCTACACTGACCAGCTGGGTCGGCGAAACATCCATATACTGTACCTGCTTCTTATCGACTCTCAGAAAGTTTGACTTATATCTGCAAAAGACTGTATCCTCGGCAAAATACCCTTTTGGATCGACCTTGGAGTTTGCCTGCGCTATGCAATACTCATCTTCTACATCAGCTGAAAGGTATTCTATCTTTCTTGTAACATGGCCGTTTTCAACCCTTATATAGGGCGTCTCAATAAAACCGAACTCATTTATCTTTGCATAGGTAGAGAGCGATGCTATAAGACCGATATTGGGGCCTTCAGGCGTCTCGATAGGGCACACCCTGCCATAATGAGAATAGTGAATATCCCTCACCTCAAAACCCGCCCTCTCCCTTGAAAGGCCGCCTGGGCCGAGCGCTGAAACCCTTCTTTTATGCGTCATCTCTGCAAGAGGATTTGTCTGGTCCATAAACTGTGAAAGCTGACTCCTGCCGAAAAAGTCCTTTATAACTGCAGAGATCAGCTTTGAATTCACAAAATTGTGCGGCATCATATTCTCAAGGTCATATATGGACATTCTCTCTTTGACGGTCCTCTCCATCCTGGTAAAGCCTATCCTGAACTGATTCTCCAGGAGCTCGCCTATCGTGCGAACCCGCCTGTTGCCCAGGTGATCTATGTCATCCGGGGGACCTTCTGTCTGCTTAAGCTTTATCAGTGCCTTTATTGCCGTTATGATCGTGCTATTATCAAGGACCTTATTGTCCAGCGGGACCTTCATGCCCAGCTTTCTGTTCAAGATATAGCGGCCAACCCTGCCGAGGTTGTATCGCTTCGGGTCGAAGAAGAGGCTATGGATCAACTGCTTGGCGCTCTCTATGGTCGGGGGATCACCCGGGCGCAGCCTGCGATATACATCGATAAGGGCATCGTCCGTTGATTTTGTATGATCCTTTGCCAACACATTCATTATCTCGTCTATAGAATCCTTTACCACCTTTAAGGAATCGATCTTTGCCTCTGAAAGCTTCGATACGGCATCGCTGTCTATCTTTTCCATCTTCGAAAGAAGCACAACGCCTGTCTCCGGGTCTATGACATCGGCTGCAACGACCTGTCCAACAAGCTTATCCAGGTCCGATTTTGTGGGGGATTTTATCTCCTCTATGCTGCCAAATGCCTTCAATATGTCCTCATCTTTTGAATACCCCAGAGCCCTCAAAAGAACGGTCGACAATATCTTCCTGCGCCTGTCAATATAGGCGTGCAGTATATCATAAGCATCAAATTCAAACTCCAGCCACGCGCCGCGATACGGTATAACGCGTGCTGAGTATATCTTTTTACCATTGGCATGTATCTCTGACTCGAAGGATATGCCTGGGGAGCGATGGAGCTGACTTACGGTTACCCTCTCGTCGCCGTTTACTACAAAAGTGCCTACCGGCGTCATCAGCGGCAGATCTAGAAGATACACCTCCTGCTCCTTTATTTCCTTTTTGGAACGGAGGCGCAATTTGACCTTAAGGGCAGAAGCATAGCTCATACCCCTGTCTTTGCACTCATCGATATCGTATTTAGGCTTTCCAAGGGAGTAGTTCACAAATTCCAGGCGGTAATTCCCATCATAGCTCTCTATAGGGAAGACCTCGGAGAAGACACCCTGCAGGCCATGATCCTTTCTCTTCGTCTTAGGCACATCTGCCTGGAGAAAGTCCCTGAAGGAATCAACCTGCACTGCAAGCAGATCAGGTATAGAATAAAAGGCTTTCAATTTCGAGAAATCTTTTCTCTCGTCCATGCTTATCCTCTATTATATGTGTCGTGATTAGACCGAACCTCTGCATCCCCGCTTGGGCGGGGATAAAATCCGCGCGTAACTTATGTGCGGATTTTACTTTAATTCGACCTTTGCTCCCGTGGTCTCGAGCCTCGTCTTCATCTCTTCTGCCTCTTTCTTCGGCAAGCCTTCCTTGACGGCCTTAGGGGCAGCTTCGACAAGATCCTTGGCCTCTTTTAAGCCCAGGCTGGTGACTGCGCGTATCTCTTTGATTACCTGGATCTTATTCGGGCCTATTTCTGCAAGCACTACATCAAACATAGTCTTCTCTTCTTCGGCAGGGGCTGCTCCACCTGCACCAGGACCGCCTGCCTGAGCGACCATCATAGGTGCTTGAGCAGAAACGCCGAACTTTTCCTCAAGGGCCTTAACCAGGTTTGAGAGCTCCAGCACTTTCATGTTCTCGATCTTGGAGACAAACTCTTCCTGCTCCTTGGTTAAGGTAATCTTTGCTGCCTCTTCCTTGGGCTGTTCCTGTTCCTTTTTTGCCTCTGCCTGTGCTTCTGGCTTTGCTTCTGGCTTTGCTTCTGCCTGTTTCTGTTCATCAACCATTTTCTTCTCCTCCTTTTTTCTTTGCAATTTCGTTAAGCGCGTAAACGATCTTCTTTAATATTCCGGAACATGCTGCGACAAAACCTGTGACCGGTGAATTCATAGCAGAAAGAAGCCTTGCTATGAGCACTTCTCTTGGCGGCAGGGCCGCAAGTTCTTTCAGCGTATCTGCTGTTAATATCTGGCCGTCTATATAGCCGCCTTTTAGTATAAGGTTCTTGTTCTCCTTTGTAAAATTCGCCAGGACCTTTGTAATGGATGCTGCATCTCCATCACCATAACTCAAGGCGCATGACCCCCCCAGCATAGCATTGACATCCTGCATCTTCAAGCTCTCAAGCGCCTGTTTGCACATGGAGCATTTTATTATCATATAGCGCGCAGAAACAGGACTCAGCCTCTTCCTGAGGTCCTCCAGCTGTTTATTTGTAATGCCCTTAAACTCCGTTACAATTATAGAAGTAGAATCCTTAAGCCTCTCGGCATACTCTTCCACTATGCGTGTCTTAAGAAATCTGCCTGGTTTTAACTCTTTTTCCATAGTATACTCTCTAAATTAAGAAACGATCCTTATGCCCGGCCCCATTGTCGTAGATATCGATATGCTCTTCACAAACTTGCCCTTTACCTGCGGGGGCTTGGCATGGGTAACCGCATCAATCAGTTTGGTTGCATTTTCTATAATAGCATCGTCATTAAAAGAACGTTTACCGACGGCGATGTTTATACAGGCCAGCTTATCCATCTTAAACTCAACCTTGCCTGCCTTTACCTCCTTGATCGCCTTTGCCACCTCATTTGTGACTGTGCCGGCCTTCGGGCTTGGCATAAGGCCGCGAGGCCCCAGCACCTTGCCCAGCCTGCCCATATCCCTCATCATATCAGGGGTGGCAACCGCAACATCAAAATCAAGAAAACCGGAATTTACCTTATCAATAAGGTCCGCATCGCCCACTATATCAGCGCCCGCCTCCTTCGCCTCAGAGGCATGCTGCTCTTTGCAGAAGACCGCTACCCTGATATTCTTTCCGGTGCCGTGGGGAAGCACAATAGCTCCTCTTATCGACTGGTTGATCTCTTTTGGATTGATATCAAGCTTTATCGACAGATCTATGCTCTCGTCAAATTTAGGGGCTGGTATCAGCTTGAGCATAGACACCGCCTCCTTAAGGCTATACGACTTTGCCTTATCGATCATATCTCCAGCTTCCTTTAAACGTTTGCTCATCTAAAAATCCTTTATAAATTGCTACTCTATATCGATGCCCATACTGCGCGCCGTGCCCTCAATAATCTTACAGGCCTGCTCAGGGTCATCAGTATTTAAATCGGTCATCTTCTCTCTTGCTATCTCCAATACCTGCGCTTTTGTTATCTTGGCGACCTTCTCCTTATTGGGCACACCAGATGCCTTGGCAATATTCGCAGCCCTCTTAAGCAGGACCGAACACGGCGGGCTCTTGATTATAAAGGAGAACGTCCTGTCCTCGTACACATCTATAACAACGGGCAGAAGGAGCCCATCACGGTCCTTTGTCTTGTCATTGAAGCTCTTGCAGAACTCCATGATGTTGAGCCCGTGCTGTCCGAGGGCAGGGCCTACCGGGGGAGCGGGATTCGCTGCTCCAGCCGGACAATACAATTTTATCTGTGTCTTTACTTTTTTGGCCATCTTATAACCTCTCCACCTGCCAGTACTCCAGCTCAACAGGCGTAGGCCTGCCGAATATCATAACCGAAACCTTGAGTTTTCCCTTTACAGGGTTGACGCCTTCAACATTTCCATCAAAATTTGTAAAAGGCCCATCTTTTACCCTTACGCTTTCACCGATATCGTATATAACCTTGGGTGTCGGACGCTCTTTCTTCTCCTCGGTCTGCTTGAGGATATTCTTTATCTCGCTCTCCATAAGCGGTGTGGGCTTGGAGCCAGAACTGACAAAACCGGTAACACCGGGTGTATTCTTAATAAGGTACCAGCTCTCGTCTGTCATATCCATCTCCACCAGGACATATCCGGGGAAGAATTTCCTCTCCGATATCTTCTTCTTGCCGGATTTGACCTCTGAGACTATCTCTGTTGGTATCAATACCTGCGAGACCTGGTCTTTGATCTTGCTTAAAGCAAGCTGTTTCAGGATATTGGCCTTTACCTTCTCTTCCTGACTTGTCAAAGTATGCACTACATACCAATTCATTGCCATCGTAATCTTTAAAACCTCTTTGTCATTTAATTATTAAATGTATCGCCTTTGAGAATATGAAATCACAAATCCCGATATATGTCGCGATAATGGCTACGCTGATTACAACAACGACGGTGGAGCCAAAAAGTTCATCCTTTGTGGGCCAAGCCACCTTTTTCAGCTCAACGCTTACCTCTCTTAAAAAATTCCCTGCTTTCGCAAACATATCCTTTTGTCCTCTCGAATCCCTCTTTCCATCCCACCAGTTCCCCTCAGAAACTTGGCAGGCCTGGAGGGATTCGAACCCCCATCACGCGGTTTTGGAGACCGCTGCTCTAGCCGATTAGAGCTACAGGCCTTTTTAAAATCCTTGTATTTTTTAGCATTAAAAACCTGCCAATTAAATTGGCAGGTTTCAAGTATATGTTTTGACGGTATTGCTATTTTACTTCTTTGTGCACAGTCCTTTTATGACAGAACTTACAGTGTTTCTTAAGCTCCAATCGTTCGGTAGTATTCTTCTTGTTCTTTGTGGTCGAATACCACCTGTTCTTACATTCTGGACATGATAGAAGTGCCTGTTCTCGCATTGTTCGTACATCCTAGTGTTTTCGTATGTCATATGTCATTAAAAACTATAGAAGATATACGGCTACTTTATTATTTCGCTTACAACCCCGGCACCCACGGTCCTTCCACCTTCCCTGATGGCAAAGCGGAGTTCCTTCTCGAGCGCTATGGGTGTTATGAGCTCTACTTCCATGTTTACGTTATCGCCTGGCATTACCATCTCAACGCCCTGGGGCAGCTTTACTATGGCTGTTACATCGGTGGTTCTAAAGTAGAACTGCGGGCGATAACCGTTGAAGAAGGGTGTGTGACGGCCTCCCTCTTCCTTTGTTAGGATATATACTTCGGCCTTGAACTGGGTATGGGGTGTGATAGTACCTGGTTTTGCGAGTACCATACCGCGCTCTAAGTCCTTCTTGTCTGTGCCTCTTAAGAGTATGCCGACATTGTCTCCTGCCTGGCCTTCATCGAGAAGCTTTCTGAACATCTCAACACCCGTTACGACGGACTTCTGTATCTCAGGGCGCATACCGATGATCTCTATATCTTCGTTTACCTTGATTATGCCGCGCTCTATTCTTCCTGTTCCTACGGTTCCCCTTCCTGTGATGGAGAAGACATCCTCGACGGCCATAATGAAGGGCTTTTCAACATCTCTTTTGGGCGTGGGTATGAACTCATCCACGGTCTTCATCAGCTGAAAGATGGGGCTGCAGCTTTCGCATTCGTCTTTGCCGCAACCGCACTCCATGGCCTTTAGCGCTGAACCCATTGTTATAGGGGTCTTGTCTCCGGGGAATTCGTACTTAGAAAGAAGCTCCCTTATCTCGAGTTCTACGAGTTCCAGGAGCTCTTTGTCATCTACCATGTCAACCTTGTTTAGGAATACTACGATGTGAGGGACGTTTACCTGTCGCGCAAGGAGGATATGCTCTCTGGTCTGAGGCATGGGGCCGTCTGCTGCTGAGACTACCAGGATGGCGCCATCCATCTGTGCTGCGCCGGTGATCATGTTCTTGATGTAGTCGGCGTGGCCTGGGCAGTCTACGTGCGCATAATGGCGTGCTTCTGTCTGGTATTCGACGTGAGCTATGGCTATGGTAATGCCGCGCTCCCTCTCTTCGGGTGCTTTATCGATGGAGTCGAACGACCGGACCTCTGCCATTCCCTTTTTACTAAGGCACATCGTTATCGCTGAGGTCAACGTGGTCTTTCCGTGGTCTACGTGGCCTATGGTACCGATATTGACGTGTGGCTTTGTCCTTACGAATTTTTCCTTTGCCATCTGATTCCTCCTGGTGTTTGACGCTATATATGTTATTCTACTTATTATATATCCCTGTAAAAAAAGATATAATACATCTTCTGGAGCTGCTGATGGGAATCGAACCCATGACCTCGTCCTT
>JABMQS010000119.1 GCA_013202525.1 Candidatus Omnitrophota bacterium | reverse complement strand
ACCCTACACATATACATAATGCGAGTGCCCCGTCAATATACCACTGGGTGCTTGTAGCCTTCATTATCGGAGAACGAGTCCGCCTGGATACCCTTTTCAAATAGGCGGCTGTGGCCAATCCTACGACCCCGGCGATTAGGGCAGCTACTGACGGGATATCAAAACGATTGACGCTCTCAGCATGTATTATATCCTGGATAGCAAATTTTATGCCTACAACGCAGGTTACGATTATGACAATATTCTGGATTGCTACACTAAGGGGTTCGTATTTCCCATAGCCAAAATGGTAATGCTCATCCGGAGGCTTGTTCAGCTTCTTGATAGCCATGCGGGCAAAGTATGCTCCGAAGAGCATCGCCGCGCTGCAGGAGGCATCTAAAATCAGCGCTATGGAGTCTACCGCCATACCTACGATAAGCGATAAGAAAAACAGGGCGAACCTTATCCATATAGATATCTGGACAGCAAAAACCTGCTGCCTTTCATTATCGAGCTTATTAAAAGTGTCTTTGCTCATCCCTCCCCTTCCTTTCTCCTGACAACATACCTCTCTGATATATATTTTAGCACCCTTTGGCATCATTTCAAATGGTAAAATCATATCAGGAAATATTATTAGTTTATCCAAGCGAATTTTTGTTGCGCCTATTTCTGTTTAAATGTATAATTTATTATATAGGTACATAAAATGAAATGGGGGAGATACGCATGTCAAAGATGACGTTAATGGAAAAGGAAGCCAGGCAAACCCCAGGACTCGTTGCGCAGCAGATCAAAAAAACAGGACCTATTCTCGCCGACCTCGCCAAACGCTTAAAGAAATCTCCCCCGCCATTTGCTGTGACTATCGCAAGGGGAAGCTCTGACCATGCAGCGACATTTGCCAAGTATCTTATCGAGACCAAATTTGGACTCGTTACATCCTCGGCAGCGCCTTCTGTCTTAACACTCTATAAAGCGAAAATGCGTCTTAAGGGGGCACTTGCCATAGGCCTCTCGCAATCAGGGGAAAGCCCGGATATATGTGAGGTAATGGCCCAGGCAAAAAAGGCCGGTGCAATCACCGTCAGCCTTGTAAATCACCCTGAATCACGCCTGGCCAAAGAGAGCGAATATGTAGTACCATTGTGCGCCGGCCCGGAAAATGCCATTGCCGCGACAAAAAGCTACATAACCACGCTCACCGCACTGCTGCACATGACCGCTCTCTCCTCCGGTGATTCCGGCCTTGTCAAAGGCCTTAAGCAGCTGCCTGATTCTCTCGAGAAGGCCCTCTCCATGGACTGGTCGCCTGCGATAGATATCCTGAAAGATATACAAGACACACTGGTTATCGCAAGGGGATACTGTTTTCCGATAGCGCAGGAGGCTGCCCTGAAATTCAAGGAGACCTGCTCTATACATGCAGAGGCATTCAGCGGAGCAGAAGTGCTCCACGGACCCTTTGCGCTTATAAAGAAGGACTATCCTGTACTTATCTTTACAGAAGACGATGACTCGCTCAAGGGCATTATAGACTTAGCCAGAAAGATGAAGAACCTGGGCGCCAGGACACTTCTTGCCTCTCCTAAGGATGAGATACCAAAGAAGATGTTAAAGGAGATATCTTCCCTGAACCTGCCCCTTCCTAAAAGTGTCCACAAACTATGCGACCCGTTGATGATAATCCAGGCCTTCTATCTTATGGTCGCGCAGCTTGCCGTAAGGCGCGGTTGCAATCCCGATGCTCCGGAGAATCTTAAAAAGATAACCGAAACCTTTTAGCCGAAGGAGGAGATAATGGCTCAAGCAAAAGCCAAGAATGCCAACAGAAGTCTTGTGATGGTATGGCTGGTTATGTTTACCTTTTTCGTTATATCATTCCTGACAAACATAATAGGCCCTATCCTGCCCGATGCAGAGAAGGAACTGGGATTGACCCTTACTATGGCCGGCATACTGCCGTTTGCATTCTTTATAGCATACGGTATTATGTCCATACCGGCAGGATACCTGGTGGAGAAGTACCGGGAAAAGAAGGTAATGATCGCAGCTTTCGTATTGGCGGCGATTGCAAACTTTCTGTTTGTGCTCTTTCCTACATTTTATACCTTCCTGCCATCACTGTTTCTGGTGGGATGCGGAATGGCGATGCTGCAGGTCGTCATAAACCCCTTGCTCAGGACTGCCGGCGGCGAAGAGCACTACTCCTTTAACAGCGTGCTGGCCCAGCTCATCTTCGGCCTGGCATCCTTTGTAAGCCCTGTCGCATTTTCATACCTGGTAGTCCACCTTCAAAAGGCCGATATCTCAAACCCTGTACTTGCTTTCTTAAACAGGGTAGTTCCGGCCGGCCTGCCGTGGGTCTCTATATACTGGGTATCGACACTCATATCTGTGCTTATGGTCATAGCGCTCTGCTTCTTAAAGTTTCCTGTAGTCAAGGCCAAGGAGGATGAGAAGATCGAAGGCAAAAGCGTGCTCCTTAGCTTGCTTTCAAACAAGACGGTCATATTCTTCTTCTTCGGGATCTTTGCCTATGTCGGGACGGAGCAGGGGTTTAGTAACTGGATATCCAAATTCCTGGAAACCTACCATGGTTATGACCCCGATACCGTCGGGGCGCAAACCTTGTCTTACTTTTGGCTCATGATGACCGTCGGCGGACTGCTGGGTCTGGCACTGCTTAAACTATTTGATGTTAAAAAGGTCTTCGGGGGCTCTTTGCTACTGACCTTTGTCGCTCTTTCGTTTGCCCTCTTTGGGTCCGGCAAGGTCGCCCTTATTGCCTTTCCTGCCTGCGGGTTTATGCTGTCGGTCATGTATCCGAGCATCTTCTCTCTGGGCTTAAACTCCCTGCCGTCCCATCACGGCACATTCGCTGGTATACTCTGCGCGGCTATCATGGGAGGGGCGGTAGTACCGCTTATAATAGGGGCCCTGGGCGATGCACTGGGCCTTAAAACAGCGATGAGCGTTCTCTACATAACACTGCTCTACATGTTCTCTATCGCTGTCTTTGCCAAACCCCTTGTCCAAAATGAAACCATCTTTAGCACTGCGAAAGAATAAGGAGATTTAGATATGCCGAATAGTCCACACATCATAGGCATAGACATGGGCGGGACGAAGATCGCCTCCGGATTGGTCGCCGGCTCAAAAGTAACAAAATACCAAAACGTCTTTCTCAGGAAAAAGGATCTCTGGGATGCCAAAAAAGTAATGAAGGCGCTGCTGAGTACCATAGACCCCATATTCAGCAGCAGGGTAAAAGGTATAGGCGTGGGTGTGCCCAGTGTCGTCGACAGAAAAAAAGGCATAGTCTATGATGTCGTAAATATACCGGCGTGGAAGAGGGTGCCTTTAAAATCTATGCTTGAGAAGAGGTTTAAGGTGCCGGCCTTTGTCGACAATGACGCAAACTGCTTTGCCATCGGAGAGAAACTCTACGGCAAGGGCAAAAGATATGAGAATTTTGTAGGCCTTGCTATCGGCACCGGTATAGGCGGCGGCATAATAAACAGGGGCAGGCTTCTTGAAGATGCAAACTGCGGCTCGGGTGAATTCGGCGAGGTACTCTATAAAGACAAACGCTACGAGGACTACTGCGGCAGCCTCTTCTTCAGCAGGATGCACAATATAGACGGCAGAAAGCTTTATGATAAGGCAAAAAGCGGCAACAAGGCCGCCCTCAAGGTCTTTGAGGAGTTCGGCTTTCACCTGGGTAATATCGTAAAGACGATAATGTGTGCCGTGGACCCGGAGGCTATAATCATAGGCGGCTCCATCGCGGCATCAAAACAATTCTTTAAAGATAGCATGTGGAAACAGATAAAGACTTTCACCTTTACTAAATCGGTGCAGAGGTTAAAGATCGAATTCTCACAGCAGACAAAATACGCACCCATACTCGGTGCTGCAGCTGTCTGCCTTTCCAATATAACCGAAAATAAAAAAGGAGGAAGCAGATGAAAAGATGCATCCTTTTAGTACTGGTCTTTTCTCTTATAGCCGGTACATCCTATGCGGAGATTGCTGACAGGGATAGGCCCCTGGATACAGACGGCAGCATCTACGCGGGGTTTTCCGAAGGTAATGAACCCTCGAAGTCCCAGCTCATGGAATACATAAAAAAGCTCCAGGCACAGGTCTCTGCGCTGGCAGCCAAGGTGGATAAACTTGAGGGAAAGCCGGTAAAACCTCCTGTAAAAGAAGCTGTTAAGAAAAAACCGCCTGCAAAACGCGATGTTGCGGCAAAGGTTAAGGATGAATTGGAAAAGCTGGACATCGGCGCCTGTGCCACCATGATCGTGCAGAATGCCATTGATGCAAACCGCACCCCAAATAACAAGGAAAATAAAACCGCCGGTAGCTACCAGATAGACATAATGCTCGACAGAGATATCGGTGAATTCGGCCATGCCTTTGCACAGCTGGAATGCGGCGACGGCCTGAGCGTAATACCTGACCTTGAAGTATTCTCAAACGTGGATAATAACAACGATGACACAGACAACAGGGCCTGGCTGACAAAATTCTGGTATCAGCAGAAATTCCTCGACAGGCAGCTCGCCCTGACCATCGGTAAATGGGACCCGACCGATTATGTAGATACAAACGCCTACGCCAATAATGACAGTATGCAGTTCCTGGGGAGCATATTCAACAATGCCCCCACATGGGATGTGCCGAGTAAGGCGCCCGGCGCCATGATAAATGTACAGCCGCATGAAACGCCATGGTTTGAGTTTATGGTGCAGGCATTTACAGGCGACGGCAGCTGGGATAATATATTAGACCACATGGAGATAACACCTGAGCTCAATATAAAGCCGACCATAAGCGGACGCACCGGAAACTACAGGGTATACGGCTGGCTCAGGAATACATACTATACGCAATGGAGCGATAGATCAAAGACCAAAGAACATGGCTACGGCTTTGGTGTAACAATAGACCAGGAGATCACCGATATTATCGGCGTATTCGGCCGATATGGCTGGGAAAACCCTGATGTCTATGACCCGGATAATATCTCCTCGGCAGGCACCGTCATATCATTGGAGCAGACGTGGTCGGCGGGCTTCCAGGTGACCGGCAAGCCCTGGGGAAGGGAAAAAGACAATATTGGCTGTGCTGTCGGTTGGGTGATGCCAAGCGATAAGTATAAAGAATATGGCGGCTCAAACCTGGAGGCAAAAGACGAAGGCCACTTTGAAATATACTACTCATGGGCTGTAAATGATATGCTCTTTGTTTCGCCGGATCTGCAGGTAGTATGGAACCCCTTTGGCGATGACTATGTTGTGAGCGGTGAAAAAAGAAATAGCGCCATCACGATACTTGGCCTCAGAGGACATATCGGCTTCTAAGACATAATCATAAAAAGAGCGGCTCGTTTAATATGAGCCGCTCTTTTTTTCTACTTCTTTAACTGCTTAACCTGAAGGGCGAAACAGAATGGCGGAGAGGCTGGGCCGCCTTCGGCTTTATTACACGTAAGCTAATTGCAGCCTACGGTGCCCTATCGCAAGGCCGCCATCAGCCTTCGTTTAACAAAGGTCTTACCTGAGCCACTTTTAAGGTATCTTTCAAAATCTTTAGCTAACTCTTTGCTACTAAAAGAAATGTACGTTTCTACGCACCAAGGAGCATGCCGCTTAGTATACAAGGATCTGCTCTCGTTATGCTCCCTTAGCCTGCGATCCAAATCGGTTGTATAGCCGATATAGAATCGGTCTCTATCTTTCTTACTTCTCAATATGTATACGTAATACATGTCATTTAAAAATCAGCCGTAGCTTTCAAGTTGTCTACGTGTCATAAAAGCGAAGGCTGATGGCGGAGAGGCTGGGATTTGAACCCAGGGGCCCAGCAATAGGGCCGACTCCTTAGCAGGGAGCCGCTTTCAGCCGCTCAGCCACCTCTCCATCATCTCTTCTTCTTAAAAAACTCCGATATTATAAAAGAACAGTCTGGCTTTAGCACACCAGATGAGACTTCAAATCTATGATTAAGCTTTTCACTCTTAAGGATGTCGTGCGCTGAACCAAATGCGCCTGTCTTCGGGTCCTCTGCTCCAAATACCAACTTCTTTATGCGTGCCAATACAAAAGCACCGGCACACATAAGGCATGGCTCAATTGTAACATAGGCAGTAGAGCCATTCAACCATTTAGTTTCTAATGCTGAGGCAGCCTGGGTCAAAGCTATCATCTCAGCGTGGGCAGTGGGGTCTTTTAGCGTCTCTATCTGGTTATGGGCCCGTGCGATGATCTTGCCATCGTGCACAATGACACAACCCACAGGCACCTCATCCTCATCAAACGCCTTCTGCGCCTCTTTCAGCGCCTCTTTCATATATACCGCATCATCCATATTATTATATCACTAGGCTGGTTTACCATCCGTAGCCTTCTTCCATGAACTTCTTACATTTCGAGGCGTAGGATGGCGCGGCTGGCAGGATTCGAACCTGCGACACCTAGTTCCGTAGACTAGTGCTCTAATCCACTGAGCTACAGCCGCACTATGTCATTCCCGCGAAAGCGGGAATCCAGACAAGTCTAAACAAAGCAATCTCTATAATAGCGTCACGTATTATACCAGAAAAAATACCCCTAGAGCAAACAAAAATACCAGCGGGGTTACATTCTAGGCCTGTGCTACTTTATGCAGCAACTCCGATATAAAGGTCTGATACTTTACACCAAATTTCTTTGCTTTTTGCTTAATGCTCGACAGGTCCCTGCTGTTAACCCTTATGTTCAATACCGCGTCTTTTTTTCTAGCGACTATTGACTCTGCGATAGAATCAAACTCTTTTTTCGATACATTCGCATATTCCTGCTTCAGCAAACTGTTTTCAATAACCTTCTCCTGCCTGGTAAGCTTTATCCTCTTCATTTCAATAGATCCTCCTTATAGATCTTAGTATACTTCCTGCTTGGATACAATGTCTTTAAAAATATATAATCTTTATCCTCTATGTATGGCACTATCCACAAGTACCGTTTATATCTGATAATCATTATGTCTTGATTCTTTCTTTTTGGGTGTTTCTTAACTGCGACAAGAGTTCCTGATAGAATTTCCTCGAAAGACACCCCTCTTGCTCTTTTTAACCTCTCGCTTTTGACTATATTCCACTTAATATCTTTCATAGTATTAATTTGTATATATTATTGTATATACAATATACAACCTATACATCTGCATGTCAAGTAATTTTTCAAGCTTTGCTAAAAAACCCCAGCGGTTAAGCTGGGGCTGTATGCTTGGCTCTCTTCTTATGTCTGCTTTTGGCGTCCGCTTGAACCCATTCTTTAATCTTTGAGCAGGCTACTCTGCTTTAGCAACTCATCATATTTTTCCTGGGATTCTGCCTGTTGTTTGTTAAATTCTTCCTGCTGCCTCTGTGATTCTTTCAATATTTCATCATATTGCTCTTGTTGCTGTTCCCATTTAGTCAAAATCTTATCGAATCTTTCCTGCTGCTGTTCCCATTTTTGCAATATCTTTTCATCGCGTGGGCTGATATCTTCGGAATAAGAACAGTTCGTGAATGCCATAAGAAATACACCGGTTAAAATGGTAATAATAAACAGCTTCCTCATTTCCTCCTCCTATTTACACCTATTCTACGCCTATAGAGGGGGTGTTTTCAAGGTAAAAAGGTAATGATTGGTGGGTATATTAAGCGGAAAAGTCTATTGCCTTCTGGCAGAGTACCTGCTCTCCATATTCTGCTGATACTGGTGCGGTTTGAGTTTCTGCGCCTGTAGAAGCGGCCTTTGAAGGCGGTGATTTGCCGTCAGGCCTGCTGCCCATGAATGCTTCGATAAAGGCTCTCTTTCTTTCCTGATCCTCGATCTCTTCTGCGCTGTAATGTTTTAAGATCGTTTCCCATGGCAGTTGCTTTGATAAGCACTTTAAGCAAGTGCCATGCGACGCGCCCACCGAGGCTTCAGCATCATAGTCTATTCCTAAAATCATGTTGCATGTACTGCACTTTTGAATAAGAAGCTTATGCTCCTTGGCATATTCTTTTACCACCTTGTTCGACTCTGCTCCATCCATGCTATAGGTTAGCTTGATTAGGGCGATCTCATGTTTATCTATCAGGCCTGAAGCTAGCTCTGCAGCTTTTTCATCTGCTAAATCTTGATTTCCGCTAGAATGTGCCTTGGGGGCAGATGGGGTATCTGAAGAAACCGCATCAGAGGGCCTACTGCCCATGAGTGCTTCGATAAAGGCTCTCTTTCTTGCCTGCTCGTTAATCTCTTCCCTACTTGCAAACTTCAGCGCTTTGTCTTCTCCCATCATTTCTATAAAACATTTAGCACATATGCCATGTGACAAGCCAGAAGTTCCTGTATCCCGTTGTACGTTATAAACTATGTTGCAATAGCTGCATATTGCAGCAAGAAGGCGCTGGCTTTGAGCATATTCTTTTCCCGCTTCGTTGGCTTCTCCTTGGCTCTTGCCATAGGTGAGCATGTTCAATGCGAGTTCGTCTTTGTCCATCAGGCCTGTTGCCAAAGGCCTTTAGGCAGACTCCTTCACTGAGGACGCAGGGTAGACCCCTGCACTAGTTATAAGTAGATTAACGCTAATTATTAGTGTTAGTAGTCTTTTAAACATACTCCACCTTTAGATAAACGTGTATTTGGCAGTAGGGATAGTAATATAAGTATGCCCTATAATCAGGGATTTTCAAGGGCGGGAGGGTGTTTTTTGTAAGATTTTTTCTTCTTTAGCTAATAACGGGTTAAGCCTTCCTCTTACGCTTTCTGCGCAGGGCCTTTTCCATCCTGTCACGTGCCAGCTGAGGGGTCTTGCCCTCTGTCAGGTGGCTGCAGCATATAGCAGCGTAACCTTTTCTGTTTTTCATCTTAAATACCTGAATCTTCTCCTTCATGCGTAACCTCTCTTTCTGGATTGCTTCGGTATGCGGGACTGGAAAGTCCCGCCTATCCAGGTAGTAAACTATTTGTTCGCCGCCGGAGGCGGCTCCTACAACCCGAGCAGTCTGCCGCCTTGATAGACTACAAAGGCGACAGACCAGGCCAGGGCAGTCGAATAGCCCAGACTGAAGAAGGCCCAACCCCATGAGCCTGCCTCTTTCCGTATCACTGCAAATGTGGCTAAGCATGGAATATATAAAAGCACAAAGAGCATAAGGGCATATGCCATAAGCGGACTAAAGACCTTGCTGCCGTCGGGATAGCTGTCCTGCTGTAATGCCTTTCTTAAGCCTACAGACTCCTCTCCCTTCTCCTGCTCTTCTGTCTTATATAAGACACCGAGTGTCCCAACCACGATCTCCTTTGCCACTACACCGCTGACAAGCGCTGTTGCCACCTTCCAGTCAAAACCCAAAGGCCTTACAATGGGCTCTATGGTCTTTCCTATCTTTGCCACATAACTCTTATTTAAATCTCCCTCTGCGCTCAGGGGAAAACTACTCAAAAACCAGACTATGAGGCAGCCTATGAATATAACCGTGCCTGCCTTCTTTAGATAGAGCCAGCCCCTCTCCCACACGTGTATAAAGAGGGCCTTTATGGTAGGCATCCTGTAAGGCGGCAGCTCCATAACAAAAGGGGCAGAAGGCCCGGTAAATACAAACCTTCTCAGGAGTTTTGCTACGATCACCGCCATAACAAAACCCACCAGATATATGGAGAATAAGACATTGCCGGCGATCTCTTTCCTGAAAAAAGCGCCTATAAAAAGCACATAGACCGGAAGCCTTGCCCCGCAGCTCATAAACGGGTTTATCAGTATCGTGGTGAGCCTATCTTTTCTGGACTCTATGACCCTTGTTGCCATTATGGCCGGAACATTACAGCCAAAGCCAAGGAGCATGGGTATAAAGCTTCTGCCGTGCAGGCCTATCTTGTGCATAAACCTGTCGACTATGAATGCAATGCGCGCCATGTAGCCGGAGTCTTCAAGCAGCGATATACAGAAAAACAGAAGGAATATTATAGGCACAAAGACAAGGACGCTTCCAACGCCTCCTATGATACCGTCCACAACAAGCCCTTCTAAAATACTATCTTGCGGCAAGACAGACGTTGCAGTAACAGCCAGCCAGCTCTGGGCCTTCTCTATCCAGGCCATCATCGGCTCACTGAGTGTAAATATCGCCTTGAACATAAGCCACATAATACCAAGAAATATAGGGATGCCGGCCACCCTGTTTGCCACAACCTTGTCTATCTTATCGGAGAGCCTGATATGCGCCTCTGCAGTATGGCCTACCGTCTCCTTCAGTGTGCCGCTTATAAAACCATAACGCCTGTCCGCAAGGACCGTCTCCGTCTCATCAGCAAAGATACTCTTCAGGTGAGCCCTGCTCTTCTCTGTCTGTCCGATGATCTTCTCTGAATCCGGCAGGCCCTTAATATATTCATGCACCTCCCTGTCCTCTTCAAGAAGCTTAAGCACAAGCCATCTAAGGGGGTAGCGCTGATAAACCTCTGTCTCTTCAGCCAACAGGTTGTGGATCTTTGTTATCTCTTCTTCTACCTCTCTTCCGTAGTTGACCGCAACCCTCCTGTGCCTGGTCCTGTTCTCGTAGGCCTGGACTATTGTCTCAAGCAGTTGGGTTGTGCCGATGTTTTTGTTGCCAACGGTCGAAACCACTCTCATGCCAAGAAGCTCGGAGAGCGCCTTCTCGTCTATATCCTGGCCAATGTTCTTGGCAACATCACTCATATTGAGCACCAGGACCATGGGCAGCTCAAGCTCCATAAACTGTGTTGCAAGGTAGAGGTTTCGCTCAAGGTTTGAGGCATCTACTATATCGACGATCAGGTCGGGCTTTTCCTCTATCACAAACTTGCGCGCCACCATCTCATCGAGTGAATAGGCGGTAAGGCTGTATGCCCCGGGCAGATCCACGACCTTTATCTCATAATCCTTATAAGAGGCTATGCCCTCTTTCCTTTCGACTGTGACGCCGGGATAATTACCTACATGCTGTCTTGCGCCGGTAAGGTTGTTGAAGATACTGGTCTTTCCGGCATTGGGATTGCCGGCTATGGCTACAGTAATGGTCTTCTTAATATACTCTTCTGCCACTATCACCTTATCTGCCATGCCGCGCCCAAGGGCAAGCTTTGAGCCTTTTACAATCAGCATGACAGGGCCTTTTCCGGAATGTTCGAGCTTCCTTATTCTTTCACCCGGTATAAGGCCCATATCGGTAAGCTTCTTGGCAAGGCCTTGCCCGCCTTCTATTGAAACTAAAAGAAGCTCTGCGCCCGGGTCTGCCTCAGTAAGCCTTATTCTTTTTCGAGCCATTGCCTATGATCCTGCCTTCTTTATGGTAATGTGCGCTGCCTCGGATTTCCTTAAAGAGAGGTGATACCCCTTTATCTTTAAATCTATTGGGTCGCCTAAAGGCGCGTGCCTAACCATCTCAACTAATGCTCCGGGCAGGATACCCATATCGAGCAGTCTCCTGCGCAGCTGTGCCTTACCTGAGATCTTAAGCACCCTGCCCTTCTCTTTGGGCATCATATCCGCAATCGTCTTTATTTTTTCTTTTGACATTTCCTGCAAAGACCTGTGGCTTCCACCTTATGGTCTATCTCCTTAAAACCGTATTCTCTGTAGGCCTTCTTCAGGCCGTCGGATATCTCGGGCCTGAAAAACTCTATTATCCTGCCACACTTCCTGCAGATGAGGTGGCTATGGTGCTTACGCCCCAGGATATTCTCATAATGCGTGTGTCTTTCGGTAAAGATCACCGGCCTTATGATATCCGCCGCCTCCAAAAGCTTTATGGTGCGGTATACAGAGCCTTTTGAGATCTTGCTCTTACGCTGTCTGAGCCTGAAGAATAATTCATCTGCCTCAAAATGGAAGCGCATAGAACGGACCACATCGAATATGGCCTTTCTCTCCGGGGTCCACTTACTGCCCCTCTTCTTCAAGAAGCTCTTGAATATATCCTTATTATCTTCCATAGCTCTTCCTGTAATAATTATTGTAATTGAGACTTATTCTCAATTATAAGGGTTATTTCGGATATGTCAAGTAAAATCTCCACAAAATTTACGTGACCGAAGGGAGTGTAAATTTTATAGTGGAGATTTTATCCTGAGGAGACGACAAATGGGAGTCTCCGAAGGATCTCTATAATTTCTTCAAGTAGAAAATATAAAGAGTAACTGGTGGGGAATATGCTACTTACCGAAGAAACGCTTTCTTTCGGCAAGCAGGATAAGGTGGCGCAGCTCTTCTGTGTTGCGCGCGCTTAACCACTTCTTATCAAAATCCTTTGCCTGGACGATCTCGGCTATCGCCGCAAGGACTCTTAGATGAAGATTCCTCTCATCCTTTGAACCGGCAAGTATAAATATAACATGCACTTTTGTTTTAATGCCTGGAAATTCAACCCCGTCTTTGCACCGCGCAAGGAGTATCTTAAACTTTCCGTTTCCTTCAACAATAATGTGTGGTATGGCCAGGCCTTCTCTAAGGACTGTGCTCGACTCCTTCTCTCTTTTTTCCAATAGCTCTTTTACAGAAGCGGGGTCAACAGCCATTGTCTGCCCAAGCGACTCAGATGCCTTTTTGAAGAACTCCTCCATAGTCATCGAGCCCCTTAGATCCAATATCTGGCTGTTGCTGATAAGCTGATCAAACCTATCCTCTATGATCTCATCGCGTTCTATGACGATCTCTCTAAGCTCATCGGGAAGGGTGGCATCGATAAGCTCCTTGGCTGTGAGCCTTTCGACCACATGGACTAAAGCTGCCTGACGCCTGACCCTTTTCTTTGCGTAGATAAAATACCAGACCGTTGCACCCAGAACGAAAAGACTCGTTATTATAAGGGGCTTCTTCCCCATCATAAATATAAGAAAGCTATAACCGGCAATACCCGCGATCTGGATCCAGGGGTATAGAGGGCAGTGGAACTTGGGCTTATAATTCTGTATCCTGCTTTCACGCATCACGATCAAGGAGACATTGACAAGCAGGAATAAAAGGAGCATAAGCGCGGATGCTGTCTTGACCAGATCCTCCAGACTTAAGAATAATATGACCATTATCATAAAGGCCGCTGTAAAGACTATGGAGACAGATGGTGTCTTGAATCTCTTATGTATGCGGTGGAAAATCCCCGGCAGGAGGCTGTCTCGGCTCATGGCCATGGAGTCACGCGATGCGGTCAATATGCCCGCGTTTGCCGTGGAGACAAAAGCCAGAAGGGCTGCCCCTGCCATTACAATAATACCCAATCTGCCCATGAAGCTTCCGGCCCCTGTTGAGATCGGCGTCAGCGAAGATGAAAGCTGTGCTGAATTAAGCAGGCCCACCGTAACAAAGACCGTTGCTGCATACAGGGCCACCACAACGGCGAGCGCAAGAAACATGCCCAGAGGTATATTGCGTCCCGGGTTCTTGACCTCCTCGGCGACACAACATACCTTGGTAAGGCCTCCGAATGATACAAAGACAAGACCCGCTGTCGCAAGGACCGAACCCGCGCCAAAAGGCATAAACGGCACAAACCTCTCCGGCTGGACATGGAAAAAACCGCGAAAGACATAGAAAAGGAGTATGCAGATAAGTACTGCAACCGTCCAAACCTGGAATCTTCCGACCTCCTTCACGCCTGCTATATTCAAGAACATAAAGAAGAGGCAGAATGCCACTGCAATAAACTTTATCTGCACCTGGGTAATGGCCGGGTTTATGAGAGTAGCAAATATGCCAATACCGACCAACGCAAAGGCACTCTTAAAGCTCAGAGAAAACCAGCTGGCAAGGCCGCCTATGGTACCGGGCAGGGCCCCCATGCTTCTTTCAATAAAAAAGTAAGTCCCCCCTGCTTTGGGCATGGCAGTCGCAAGCTCTGCCTTGGAGAGAACCGCCGGCAGTATAAGAATGCCTGCCAGCATATACGAGAATATCGCGGCCGGGCCGGCCTTGGCAAAGGCTATACCGGGCAATATAAACAGGCCTGAACTTATCATCGCGCCTGACGCAATGCAGAATACATCTATCAGGCTCAGTTCTCTCTTTAGATTCTGGCTCATTTCCTTATCACCTTAAACGGGTAGTGGACCTGCCTGCTCTTATTGCCCCTGTAGACCTGCCTCAAACCCCACGTATACACATTGCCGGTTTTAAAAAGTGCGGCATCCAGGTCAACATGGTCCAGGCTGGGGTCTACGCGCTTCTTTAATATCAATGTTGACTCGACCATCTTATAGCCATCGTATAGCCTAAAATCGTAGTACTTCCTGTATACGCTGCTGCCCTCGTGCCGGCTCCATTTAAACTCAAGGGTCTTCTTCCCGGTCAGGTCTACCTCTTCGCTGGCAGGCTTGATTATTCTCGGCGCGGGCACATATCCGCCAAAGGCACTCTCATAAAAAACTCCACTTCCCGCAAGGGCCCATGCAGGAAATAGCATAATTATCATCAACAGCAATAGTATCTTTCTCATACTGCGTCCTTTATATTAAGCTATAAGTTATTATATAAAAAAAAGGCGGGCTTTGCCACAGATTATCTGTATTATTAAGATATTTTCCTGAAAAGCCGTTGGACATCAAAGTCATTGATTGCACGCCACGTTATAAGATAGGAACAAACGCGCATAGGATTTCCCACGCAGTCCATCCCTATATGGAGAGAATATCCCAGGGCTGCTGCTATAAGATAAATATTGCCGGTAAGGAGGGCTATTATCCACAGAAGGAGAACAAATTCGATTGCATGGAAGATCAGGTATACCTTGTTGTATTTGCGATCCCCCTCCTGCTTCATAGTATGCAGGGACGCCTCATAGACCTTGGCAATAGAGACCCCTTTAAAACCATGGTGGATGATATACTCGATAATATGGTCTATATCCGATAGAACGCCGGCAAAGAAGCAAACAGCCCCGGCATAAAAGGACTTTGTAAAAAATGCAAATGCCGCGCCTGCTGAAAGGGATACTATGACGTGTCTGCTGGGAAACATATCCTAGAGCTCCTCTTCTGAGATAACCGCTATGCCGTTCTGTTTTAAGAGCGCTGCTGTAATGCCGTCGCCTGCTACGACCTTGCCGGAAAAGGTCCCGTCGTAAATCTGGCCGCTTCCGCACGCCCCGCTTCTCTGCTTTAAGATAGCCTCTTTTACGCCAAGCAACCTCGCTATCTTCAAGACCTCTTTAGCCCCTTTGCCAAAATATCCGGTAACATCATTACCGGATCTGGTTATAACCTTTGTGCCTTTGAGTTCGGACTGCTCTCTGGGGGTGGGGAGGCCCCCTGACTGTTCCGGGCATACCGGAACGAGCGTCTCTTTTTTAGATAGCTCGATGACCTTCTTGTGCGGCTTGCTCTTTCCGTCATATCTGCACCTTATGCCCAAGAGGCACCCGCTGCACAGCCTCAAGCTAAAACCTCCAGGATAGAGAGCCGCTGACGGCCTCTTCGTCTATAAAACTCGCCTCTACGCCCATACACAGATAATCGGTAAATCTAAAACTGCCGCCCATAAAGATACCGAAGTTGTCGGAGGCCTCGACATTATCCTTCTCATACATAATGCCGTCTCTCCTGACACGCAGGCACGATTCAAAATCGGAATATTTTAACCCGGCATAAGGCGAGAAGCGTCCGATATTCAATTCACAGGTCAACGCGACATGCCAATCATTGTACTGCATGGCGGAGTATTCTATATCAGCGCTCGGTATGCTGTATTCAGTAGAACCTATCTTTATCGTATCCGGCTCCAGGCTTGCACTGCGCCACTGTATATCAATGTCGCACATAAGCCTGGCCTTATTCGGGCTCTTAAGCTGTTTCTTATACAGCTTAAACCTCCCTCCGACCAGGAAGGCAGGGACATAATCGGAGCTCCACTCGACCCTCGAACCCATAAAATCATATACCTCTTTTATCTCCGAGGCCCCGGCGCCGGCGTAGGCAGCTACCATGTTCTTATAAACAAATCCGGCCGTCGCTTCATAAAAGTCCACCTTCGCACCCTCTGCCTGGTGCTTGCCCTTTCTATCATATGTCATGTCTGCTATCACATCCCCAAAGACAGAAAAGGTCTTTTTCTCATCCTCAAATGTGAATACGCGCGATGGGTTGCCTACATACGCGGCATAGGCAGTCTGCTGCAGGATAAACACTATAGTTATCGCATATAGGATTTTTTTCATCTTAAGCAATAAAGAGTGACTTTGTGGAGAAGTTCGGTTCACTGGTCAGATTTACACCCAACCTTCTTAAGCCTGTCTCATCACCGGGGGTAGGAATGTGTGTCATGTGGATCTCACAGCCCTGGAGTTCTTTAAGCTTCTCCATCGCCAATTGAGAGGTCGGGTTGGTCGCGGCACTTATACTAAGCGCTATAAGGGCTTCGTCGAGATTTAGGCTCGCTGCCTTTGTGCCTGATACGTTCTTCTTGAGTTTGACGATAGAATCCAGGATATTTGGGGAGAGCAGGTGTATCTTGTCAGGAACCTCTGCCAGCTTTTTTGCCGCATTCAAGACCAGACTTGAGGCAGCATGCATAATGGGTGAGTTTTTGCCTGTGATAATAGAGCCATCCTGAAGCTCCATGGCCGCACCGCAGTAGATGCCCTCGTGGCCCTTCTTCTTCTTGTCCGCTTCCGCCGCGGCCTTGCGCGCGGGCTTGACGACCTTTCTGTCTTCCGGTTTAACATCAAGCTCTTCCATCAGAAGCTCGGTCTTGCGCACAGCTTCTTCGTCTACAACACCCATAATATATTCACAGGAACACCTGAAGTACCTGCGTATGATCTCCTGTTTGGCGGCTTCACGCACTACCTTATCATCTACTATCCCAAATCCCGCACAGTTTACGCCCATGTCCGTAGGGGATTTATAGGGTGATTCAGCCTGCGTTATCCTCTCCAATATCCTCTTTAAAACAGGGAATACCTCTACGTCACGGTTGTAGTTGACTGCTGTCTTGGCGTATGCCTCAAGATGAAAAGGATCTATAAGGTTAAAATCTCTAAGATCGGCGGTCGCGGCCTCATAAGCCATATTCACCGGATGCTTGACAGGCAGGTTCCAGATGGGAAAGGTCTCGAATTTCGCGTATCCGGACCTTGTGCCTTTCTTGTGGTCATGGTATAGCTGCGAAAGGCATGTTGCCAGTTTACCGCTGCCCGGTCCCGGGCCTGTGACTATGATAAGAGGGCTCTTGGTCTTTATGTGCTCGTTTGCGCCGTAGCCTTTATCGCTTACTATCATATCTACATCCGTAGGATACCCCTTTGTAAAACTGTGCGTGTAGACCTTTACGCCCCTGCGCTCCAGCTTATTCTTGAATATCTTTGCCAGCGGCTGATCGTTAAAACGTGTTATCACGACCGCAAGTATATCAATACCCCAGCTTCTTAATTCATCTATAAGCTTCATGGCGGCTACATCATAGGTAATACCAAAATCCGCCCTTATCTTGCGCCTCTCTATATCCCCCGCGTATATACAGAGTATGATATCCGCCTTGCCTTTCAGTTTCTTAAGCAGCCTCATCTTTACATTCGGGTCAAAACCGGGCAGGACCCTTGCGGCATGGTAATCAAAGAGAAGCTTTCCTCCAAACTCAAGATATAGTTTGCCGTCGAACTTCTTGACCCTCTCCAGTATCGCCTGCGTCTGTTCTTTCAGATATTTATCGTTATCAAAACCCATGCCTCTTCCCATAACAGCTATCCCTTCTTTTCAAATGCACGCTTTGAGAATCTCTTCGGTGGCGGAACAGGGTAGTTACCAGTAAAACATGCTGTGCAAAATTTTCCGCCCGGCAAAGACATGGCCTTGAGCATGCCCTCCAGACTCAAATACTCCAGGCTGTCCAGACCAATAAAATCCCTGACCTGCTTTATTGTTTGATTTGATGCTATAAGTTCTCTTTTAGTCGGAAAATCTATACCGTAGTAGCAGGGGGATATGATAGGCGGACAGGTAACCCTCATATGTATCTCCTTTGCGCCGGCCTCCCTTAATGTCCTGACCCTGCTTTTGGTCGTTGTGCCCCTTACAATGGAGTCTTCGATAATTACAACACGCTTGCCCTTTAATACATCCTTAATAGGATTGAGCTTTATCCTGACGTTAAAATCCCTTATATGCTGAGAGGGCTGTATGAATGTCCTTCCGATATAGTGGTTACGCACTATGCCTGCCTCAAGCTGGATGCCGGACTCCTCGGCAAAACCCAGGGCAGCAGAATTGCCTGAATCAGGAACCGGCATAACAATATCACACTTCACGGGGGATTCTTTCGCGATCTGCCTGCCCAGGCGTTTACGTGTCAGGTATACGTTCTCCCCAAATATGTTGCTGTCCGGCCTTGCAAAGTATATGAACTCAAATATACAATTTGCGCTGACCCTTGCCTTTGAAAGACTGGTGCACCTTAATCCACCTTTATCGATAAAGACGACTTCGCCGGGCTTGACATCGCGCACATACTTTGCGCGGATAAGATCCAGCGCGCATGTCTCACTGGCCAACACATATGCACCGTCTACCTTACCTATGCATAAGGGCCTGAAGCCCAGGGGATCCCGTGCTCCAAAAAGAACGCCATCAACCATCATTACAAGTGAAAAAGCGCCTTCGAGCTGCGACAACGACTCCAAAACGCTCTCCGTGCAAGCCTTTCCCTTTGAGCGTGCGAGGAGGTGGGCGATTATCTCAGAATCCATGGTGGTCTGAAATATAGAGCCCGCCTCCTCCAGCTTATGGCGCAGAAACACAGCATTGGTGAGATTGCCATTGTGTGCTATTACTATATGAGCGCCCTTATGGCCTACCAGGAAGGGCTGCACGTTCTTTGCGTTGCTTGAACCTGTGGTGGAATAACGGTTGTGGCCTATGGCGATACTGCCATGCAGGGATCTTATGGCTGACTCACGAAATAAATCGCTGACCAACCCCATACCCTTATGCTGCATTACCTTTTTGCCGTCGTATGCTACAATGCCGGCGCTCTCCTCGCCCCTATGCTGTAAGGCATAAAGCCCAAGGTAGGTCAGTAATGCAGCGTCCTTGTGACCATATATACCGAATATTCCGCACATGGGTTCGCAATCCTAACGATTATATTTCCGCTTCTGTCACCCCCGCGAAAACGGGGGTCCAGGCAAACGACTGGATTCCCGCTTGCGCGGGAATGACAAACGCGTTGTTATTTCAGTCTGCGTGAAATCGCATTCCTCCAGGTATCGCTTATCTCATTCAGCGCAAGTTCTACAACAGGCTTGGCGTCTGTCTTTATCGTGAGCTTTTCGCCGCCTACGTTGCCGAGCACCTGGTAGGGGACTGAATGCTTCTTTGCTATCTCCTCGAGCGCGCTTAAATTATCCTTACCAAGAGAAACTACCACCCTTGAAGGCGCCTCGCCGAAAAGGAGTTCATCCTTTCTTGCGCCGCCTGTCAGGCCTATTTCAGCACCCAACATCCTGGCTGAATCCGTAACACATGATTCGGCTATGGCAACTGCCAGCCCGCCTTCAGAGCAATCGTGCGCGGAATTCAGGAGCCCTGAGTCGATAGCTGAAAGAATAGCCTGATGAAGCTGCTTCTCTTTCTTCATATCGATCTGCGGGTTACCCTTCTTCTGCTTATGGACCAAATAAAGATATTCACTGCCTGAAAGATCGCCTCTATTTTCACCAAGCAGGACTATCGCATCACCTTCATTCTTGAATCCCTGGGTAAGGTGCTTGTCCGCATCCTCTATGAGCCCGACCATACCTACCATCGGTGAGGGGTCTATGGCTCCTTTAGGATTCTCATTGTAGAAGCTCACGTTACCGCTTATAACAGGGGTATCGAGCTCCTTGCAGGCATCGGACAAGCCATCTATGCACTTCTCAAACTGCCAGTAGTTCTCAGGTTTCATGGGGCTTCCGAAATTCAGGCCATCGGTGATAGCAAGCGGCCTTCCACCCGAGCAGACTATATTGCGTGCTGCCTCCGCTACATTCATCATAGCACCGTGGTATGGATTTAGATAGCAGAATCTGCCATTACAATCCACGCTCATGGCTATGGCCTTCTTTGTCCCCTTGACCTTGATAACAGCCGCGTCTGAACCGGCACCAACCATCACTACATCCTTATCTATGGCCGTGAAGTTCTTGTATGCTGACTCTTTGCTGGCAATAGTCGGTGAATCCAATAGCTGAAGCAATGTCTTGCTGAGGTCATCCGGCTCCTTGACCGAAGTCAGATCCAGATTCTGCGCATCCTTGAGCCATGCAGGCTCTTCTGACTCTCTGTCACAGAGGGGGGCCTTTGTTGTTAGTGCCTCGGCCGGGACCTCTGCTACCACGGTACCGTTCTCCTTGACGCGCATGATTTTGTCATCTGTGACCTTGCCTATCTTGACCGCATTTATCTTCCACTTCTTCAATATGGTAAGTGCCTCGTCCTCTTTGCCATCCTTTAATATCGCAAGCATCCTCTCCTGGGATTCGGAAAGAAGGATCTCATACGGCGTCATGCCCTCTTCTCTCTGCGGGACAAGAGCAACATCTATCTCGATACCCGTGCCACTCCTTGTAGCGGTCTCGCATGAAGAACAGGTAAGGCCTGCAGCACCCATATCCTGCATTCCGACGACCAGGCCCTTCTCTATAAGCTCAATGCATGCCTCTCTTAAGCGCTTGCCGAGCTCTGCATCACCTATGGCAACTGTGCTTGTATCTTCGGCAGAGTCTTCGGTGATCTCCTTTGAGGCAAAGCTCGCGCCACCTACGCCGTCCCTTCCTGTATCGCCTCCGATATAATAGACGGGGTTGTCCTTACCTTCGGCAATACCCCTTACTATATCCTTGTTATTGACAATACCTGCCACAAAGGCGTTTACCAGGGGATTTCCCTCGTAGCTCTCATCAAAATAGGTATCGCCTCCAACGGCATCCACCTCTGCTGTATTGGCATAGTGGGCAAGCCCTCTTATGACCTCTTTGAACAGCCACTTGACCTTATCGTTATCGAGGCTTCCAAAACGAAGGGCTCCCAATACCGCAACCGGCCTTGCGCCTGTTGTAAATATATCCCTCAAACATCCCCCTATACCTGTTGCTGATGCCTCAAAAGGCTCTACTGCCGAAGGGTGGTTGTGGGACTCTATCTTGAAGGCCACGCCCTGGCCGTCGCCGATATCAACGATGCCTGAGTTCTCTTCGCCTGCTCCTACCAGGACCTGCTTGCCCTTTGTGGGAAACTTGGCAAATTGCTTTCTTGAGTTCTTGTAACTGCAGTGTTCGGACCACATAGCGGAGAATACACCGAGTTCTGTAAAATTGGGGTCCCTACCCATCAATTTCTTGATCTCGTTAAATTCCTCCTCTGTAAGACCCATCTCCTTTGCAAGATTTATATCGACTTTTACTGCCACTGTCATCTCCTCCTTCTTTTTTTTACTCCCACTCTATTGTGCTTGGCGGCTTAGATGAGATATCATAAACCACGCGGTTTACCCCCCTTACTTCATTTATTATGCGGCTGGAGATGCTCTCTAACAAACCGTAAGGCAGCTTCGCCCAATTCGCCGTCATAGCGTCTTTGCTAGTGACAGCTCTCACGGCCACAACATTCTCATATGTTCTCTCATCTCCCATAACGCCGACTGTTCTTACAGGTAATAACACGCTGAATGACTGCCAGAGTTTACGGTAAAGCCCGGAGCGCTTGATCTCATCGATCAGGACCCAGTCTGCCTCGCGCAGGATATCGAGCCTTGCCTCTGTTATGGTACCTATTATTCTGACCGCAAGGCCAGGCCCCGGAAAAGGCTGCCTGTGAACCATCTCAGCGGAAAGGCCTAACTCCTTGCCCAAAAGCCTTACCTCGTCCTTAAATAACTCCCTAAGTGGTTCTATCAAACCAAATTTCAGATGCCGCGGGAGTCCGCCGACATTGTGGTGCGTCTTTATCGTGGCCGAAGGGCCGCCAAAAGCGGACCTTGACTCTATTACATCAGGGTAGAGCGTACCTTGTGCCAAAAACCTTATTCTACCTGATCTCTTTGCTTCCTTCTCAAATATCTCTATAAATACCCTGCCTATTATCTTGCGCTTCTTCTCAGGGTCTGTCACGCCCTTTAGGGCCTTTAAGAATTTTTCCCTTGCGTCTACTGTTTTAAGGTTTATATGGTAGCGCCCCTTAAACTTCTGCCTGACAGATCTTGCCTCATCCTTGCGCAGGAGGCCGTTATCTACAAAAATTGCTATCAGATTCTTTCCGATCGCCTTGTGGAGCAGGAGGGCCAGGACCGAAGAATCTACGCCACCGCTCAGAGCGCACAAGACCTTCTCGCTGCCTATCCTTTCGCGAAGTTCCCTGACAGATGCCTTGACAAAAGAATGCATGGACCAATCGGCCCTGCAGCCTGCTATATTGATGAGAAAGTTTCTTAATATCCTCTTACCCTTTGGCGTATGCACTACCTCAGGATGAAACTGAACACCATAGAGCCGTCTTCTTTCATCTGCCATAGCTGCGATGCGGGCGTTGTCAGTGGAGCCGACTATGTCAAATCCGCGCGGCAGCTTAGTGATCTTATCTCCGTGGCTCATCCAGACCTGCTCTTTTGCAGATAATCCCTTGAGCAAATCTTTCCTGGATCTTGCCCTTAATATTGCCTTGCCATACTCCCTTGTCTTCGCCTTTGCGACCTTCCCGCCCAAGAGCTTTGCCATAAGTTGGGCACCATAACATATACCCAAAATCGGGAGGCCTATCTTAAAGATATCCTTATCGCAAGAGGGGCTTTTTGTAGACGTGACGCTGGCAGGTCCGCCAGAGAGCACGATCGCCTTTGGCATCCTGGCGGATAGGTTCTCGGCTTTTATGTTGTACGGGACTATCTCAGAGTACACGCCGCACTCCCTTATGCGGCGGGCAATAAGGTGGGTATATTGGGAGCCAAAGTCCAGGATCGCAATCCAATCTCTTGCCATGCTTTACTTTCAACGTTTCGTTGCTAGTGGGCCGTGCCTGCTGGCAGGTAAATCTGCCGGCAGGAATCGTAAAAGCTATTCAGTATTAGAAACCACTCCTGCTTCTGCCTTTTCCAGGTCTTTGTAATAATCCTGAAGCGCCTTGGGCGCGATATCCGCTGTGGCAGCGGCTTTTATGCCTTCGGCACTTGCCTTGGCAGCTGCAATGGTAGTGATGTATGGGATCTTATACTGTATAGCCATCTTCCTGATATAGCTGTCGTCATACTTGCTGCTGGTGCCCGCTGGTGTGTTGATGATGAGGTTTAGCTCTCTGTTTTTGATAAGATCACTGATGTTGGGCCTTCCCTCATGCAGCTTTTTGATAAACGTACTTTCTATTCCACTATCCTTAAGCAGCTTGGCTGTGCCTTCTGTCGCATAGATTTCTAAGCCTGCTTCCTTAAGGTCTGAAGCGATCGAAGCCAGCTCCTTCTTATCCTTATCCGCAACGGTCAGAAGAGCCTTTCCCTCCAGCGGTAGCTGTGAATTCGCGGCCTGCTCTGCCTTGTAGAAAGCAATGCCAAATGTCTTACCCATTCCCATGACCTCCCCTGTTGCCTTCATCTCAGGCCCCAGTATAGGATCTACCTCCGGGAACATATTAAACGGAAATACTGCTTCTTTTACTGCGACATACGGGATATTCTTTTCCCTTAGCTCAGGAAAGTCCTTTACCTTTTTGCCCAGCATTATCTGTGTTGCTATCCTGGCCACGGGAATAGCCATCACCTTGGAGACGACGGGAACCGTTCTTGAAGCGCGTGGGTTGGCCTCCAAGATATAGACCTTATCATCACAGATTGCGTACTGTATATTCATAAGGCCCACAACCTTGAGTTCCTTTCCTATCTTTTGCGTATATTCCTTTATAGTCTCCAGGTGTTCTTTTTTGATGCTCCTTGTGGGTATGGCGCATGCTGAATCACCCGAGTGTATACCCGCAAGTTCAATATGCTCCATCACGCCTGCGATAAAGGTATCTGTGCCGTCACAGAGCGCATCGACCTCTACTTCGGTAGCAGACTCGAGGAACCTGTCTATGAGCATTGGATGTTCCGGGCTTACCTGGATGGCCTTTTCAGCGTACTGTATCAACCGCTCTTCATCATAGATGACCTCCATGCCGCGTCCGCCAAGGACATAAGAAGGCCTTACCATAAGCGGATACCCGATCTTCCTTGCGATCTTCAATGCCTCATCCAGCGAGCGCGCTGTTCCACTCTCTGGCTGAAGGACATTCAGCTTTATCATCCTCTGCCTGAAATGCTCCCTGTCTTCCGCAAGGTGTATACTCTCAGGGCTTGTGCCCAGTATCTTGACGCCGTTATCCTTCAGCTCCTGCGCTATGTTCAGGGGCGTCTGCCCGCCGAACTGGACGATTACGCCCTCCGGCTTCTCTTTCTCATATATTGAGAGTACATCCTCAACGGTCAGCGGTTCAAAATATAGCTTATTTGAAGTATCATAGTCTGTGGATACGGTCTCTGGATTGCAGTTTACCATAACAGATTCAAGCCCTTCATCGCGCAGGGCAAAAGCCGCATGGACACAGGTGTAGTCGAACTCAATACCCTGTCCGATCCTATTGGGCCCGCCCCCTAAGATCATTACCTTCTTATTCGGAGAGACCGGTACAGAATCCTCAGCTATATAGGTCGAATAGTAATAAGCGGCATTCTCGACGCCGCTTACAGGAACGGCCTCATACCTCTCGTGCTTGCCAATGGCAATTCTCTTTTCCCTGACAACCTTTTCCTTTACATCAAAGAGCGCTGCAAGATATTTGTCTGCGAATCCCCACTCCTTTGCCTTTGCGAGCTTCTCATCAGGGAGATCCTTCCAGCTGTGCTTAAGCAGCTCTTCTTCAAATTCAACAAGATCCTTCATCTCTTTGAGGAAATACCGTCCTATGTGGGTGATCTCATAAAGCTCTTCGACCTCTATGCCCTTGCGCAGTGCCTCATATATCAGGAATATTCTTTCGCTCGAGGGCATGGACAGTTTCTCTTTTAGCTTATCAAGCGAAAGCTCCTTAAAATTCTTGGCGCCGCCAAGGCCGTACCTCTTTATTTCAAGGGACCTGATGGCCTTCTGGAATGCCTCCTTGAAGGTCTTTCCTATACTCATTACCTCGCCGACGGCCCTCATCTGTGTTCCCAACATATCCTTTGCCTGCGGAAACTTCTCGAATGCCCAACGCGCAAACTTGATAACCACATACTCACCCCATGGCTCATACTTATCAAGGGTACCCAATCTCCAGTAAGGTATCTCATCCATGGTCCTTCCGGCAGCAAGTTTTGTTGAGATGCGCGCTATAGGAAAACCTGTCGCCTTTGAAGCAAGGGCTGATGAACGCGATGTCCTGGGGTTTATCTCTATAACAACGATCCTGTCGTCTTTAAGGTTGTGCGCAAACTGGATATTCGTCCCGCCTATTACGCCTATGGCATCTACGATCTTATAGGACATATCCTGCATCCTCTTTTGCAGGGCCTCAGGCACTGTAAGCATAGGAGCTGAGCAGAAACTATCCCCCGTGTGCACGCCCATTGCATCTATATTCTCAATAAAGCAGACCGTGATCTTCTGGTTCTTGGCATCCCTTACAACCTCGAGCTCAAGTTCTTCCCAGCCTAAAACAGACTCCTCCACCAAAACCTGATGAACAAGGCTTGCTGCAAGGCCGCGCGCGACTATAACCCTTAGCTCCTCTACATTATAGGCTATACCGCCGCCTGTTCCACCGAGTGTATATGCGGGCCTTAACACGACCGGGTAACCAAGCTGCGTGGCAATCTTCTCAGCCTCTTCGACCGAATAACACGGTGCGGACTTTGCCATCTCAATACCAAGCTTCTTCATGGTATCCTTAAATATGATACGGTCTTCACCGCGTTCTATAGCATCGGCTTTTACACCGATCATTTCAACGCCGTGTTTCTTTAATATGCCCTTCTTGTAGAGGCTGGAAGAGAGATTAAGTCCTGTCTGACCGCCAAGATTTGGAAGGAGCCCGTCAGGCTTTTCTATCTCAATGATCTTCTCGATAGTCTCAACTGTAAGGGGCTCTATGTAGGTCTTATCTGCGGTGTCGGGATCTGTCATGATAGTCGCCGGGTTTGAATTTACGAGCACAACCTCATAGCCTTCTTCCTTAAGCGCCCTGCATGCCTGTGTGCCTGAATAGTCAAACTCGCATGCCTGGCCTATTATTATGGGGCCTGAACCTATGATCAAAATCTTATGGATGTCATCTCTTCTGGGCATATTATACGCACCTCTTCCTTTCTTATGCTCACCCTAAAAGTATAAGCTCATCTAAGCAGTTATAGTAAGGCAAGTATTATGTGGTTATATTTGGATTTGTGACCTTGTTGGGATTCTATTATATCATACACTCAACATGTTTGGCAATAGCTAAAGATGATGTTAACCCCGGTGACTCAATGCCTATGAGATTTATAAACCCCGGAAGGCCCTTATCCGTCTCATCCGTTATTACAAAATCCCTGGCTGCCTCACCCGGTCCCTGAAGCTTTGCTCTTATTCCGGACATGTCGGGGGTAAGGTCATCCTTCTCCAGGAAAGGTAGATATCTACTTACGGCCTCATAAAATTCCATCTTATGGGAAGGGTCAACATCATAGTCGATCCTATCCACATAAAAAGCGTTGGGGCCAAGTTTTCTCTGGCCTCCGGAATCGGTTACCGTGTGAATTCCAAGGCTTTCTTGTTTTGGCGTAGGATATATCAGCCTATTAAGCAGTTTGGCCTTGGAAGCCTTTAGGCGGAAATACTCACCCTTTGCGTAGTGGAGCTTATATCCATACTTCTCAACGTCGATGCCAACCATCCGCGCTATCGCTTCAGAACCAAGCCCGGCACTGTTTATAACAGTCCGCGTGAACAACTCTATGGTTTCGCCATCGATATCGCGTATGCTCACTCCATAGCCATCCTGCTTCTTCTCAATGCCTGTAACTTCACAGCTGTAGGCAAATACGACCTTTCTGGATGTGGCGAGATACTCAAGCCTCTTCATAAGCTGGTGTGTGTCAACGATACCGGTCGATGGAGATTCTATAGCGCAGATCGCATTTACCTCAGGCTCTAACTCCTTGGCCTCTTTTCCGCTCAAAAGCCTCAAGTCCTCTACACCGTTATCCTTGCCTATTTCAAAAAGATGGTCTAGCTCCCTGGCTTCGTCATTGTCTGTAGCGACAATCAGCTTACCCAACCGCTTATGGGAAATATCCTGCTCCTCGCAAAACTGATAGAGCAGGCGCCTTCCTTCCAGGCAAAGCTTCGTCTTTAAAAAATCTTTTGGGCTATAGATCCCGGAATGAATGATCTCGCTGTTGCGGCTCGAGGTCTCCTGGCCAAAGGTCTCGTTTCTTTCTACGACGATGACACTCCTGCTGTTTTTGCTTATAGCAGTCGCTATAGCAAGCCCCACAATACCGGCCCCGACTATGATCACATCTGTCTTTTCCATATTATCTCTCAAAAAAAAGAGGCGTCAGAGACGCCTCTTTTTTCACCTTATACAAGGCCTTGGTCCAGCATCGCATCGGCGACCTTGATGAAGCCGGCGATGTTAGCACCGACAACATAGTTACCGGGTGAACCATATTCTTCGGCAGCCTCATAAGCAGCCTTATGTATCGACTGCATGATACCTTTGAGGCGATTATCCACTTCATCCCTTGCCCAGGAGAGCCTGAGTGAATTCTGGCTCATCTCAAGACCGGAGGTGGCAACGCCGCCTGCATTGGCAGCCTTACCAGGGCCATAGAGGATCTTTGCCTTTAAGAACTTATCGATACCCTCCGGAGTAGTAGGCATGTTAGCGCCTTCCGCGACCACGAAGCAACCGTTATCGAGAAGTGCCTGCGCATCCTCACCGCTGATCTCATTCTGTGTAGCGGAAGGAAACGCCGCGTCACACTTCACGCCCCAGGGATTCTTTCCTTCATAATATTTGACCTTGTATTTTTCCGCATACTCTTTGATGCGGCCTCTCTTCACATTTTTAAGCTCCATGACAAAAGCGAGTTTCTCAGCGTCTATGCCATCCGGGTCATGGATAAATCCGCCGGAGTCTGAGAGCGTTACAGCCTTTGCGCCGAGCTGATTCAGTTTCTCTACTGTGTACTGGGCGACATTTCCGGAGCCGGAGACTGTACACACCTTGCCTTTGAAGGAATCGTTGCGTGTCTTAAGCATCTCCTCGGCAAAATATACAGCTCCGTAACCCGTGGCTTCCGACCTTATCAGGGAACCGCCCCAGCTCAGGGCCTTTCCGGTAAGCACACCTGTAAACTCGTTTCTGATGCGCTTGTATTGGCCGTACATGAACCCTATCTCGCGCCCGCCTACTCCGATATCACCTGCGGGAACATCGGTATCAGGACCGATATGCCTGCATAGTTCTGTCATAAAGGACTGGCAGAAGCGCATTACCTCGTTGTCCGACTTGCCCTTCGGGTCAAAGTCTGAACCGCCCTTACCGCCGCCCATGGGCAGCGTGGTAAGTGAGTTCTTAAAAACCTGCTCAAAGGCCAGAAACTTCAACAGCCCCAGATATACTGTCGGGTGAAGCCTCAATCCGCCCTTGTATGGGCCGATTGCGCTGCTGAATTCTATACGAAAACCACGATTTACCTGCGGCTCTCCTTTATCATCCTGCCACGGCACACGAAACATTATTACGCGCTCAGGTTCTGTGATCCTCTCAAGTATCCTTGCCTTCTCATACTTGGGGTTTTTATCGAGCACCGGACCCAGAGACCCCAGGACCTCTTCCACTGCCTGGTGGAACTCAGATTCACCGGGGTTTCGTTTCTTTACCAGCTCAAAAACCCTCTCTGCGTAAGACGTCATTTTTGCTGTCATCTCTTACCTCCTTTTTTTTACAGTTACCGGTTACTGCCTTTAAAACCTCATTGTTTTAAAAGATAGTCTATTATTGAGCGGGAGGCCTTCTTTGCCATCCCCATTGCTTCGATTACTGTACCTTCGCCGCCTACGATATCGCCGCCGGCGTAGACCTTCTTTATCGAGGTCTCCATAGTATCCTTATCAACTATTATATCAGACCACTTATCTGTCTTGATCTCCGGTGTCGCCTCGATCAGGATCTGGTTTGCCTTAAGGCCAAGCGCTATTATCGCCTCATCGCAATCCGCCTCAAACTCACTACCCTTTATCGGAACGGGCCTCCTCCTGCCGCTTGAATCGGGTTCACCGAGTTCACAACGCAGGGCCTTTATCTTCTTCACATAACCTTTGTCATCCCCGATAAAACCTGTGGGCTGCACCAGAAATTCAAAACTAATACCTTCTTCCTTGGCGTGCTCTATCTCAAGCCTCCTGGCCGGCATCTCTGTCTCTGTGCGCCTGTAGAATACGGTGACGCTGGGCTCAATACCCTTTATCATCTGAAGCCTGTATGCTACTCTCGCAGCGTCCATGGCCGTATTGCCGCCGCCTATCACCATTATATGCTTACCGACATTTATCGGTGTATGGTAGGCCGGAAACTTGTATGCGCTCATCAGATTGACCCTGGTCAAAAACTCGTTTGCAGAGTAGACATTGCAAAGGTTCTCTCCTTCGACTCCCATGAAGGATGGTGTTCCCGCGCCGAGCCCTAAAAATACGCAGGAGAAACCTTCCTCAAAGAGCTCATCCAAAGACTTGGTCTTTCCTATAATTATATTAGGCCTGATCTCGACCCCCAGCTTCTTAAGGTAGTCTATCTCAACATCAAGCACATCCTGCGGAAGCCTGAAGGGCGGTATGCCGTATCGCAATACACCACCGGGCTTATGGAGTGTCTCATAGACAACGACCTTTACGCCCCTTCTGGCGAGCTCGCCTGCGCAGCACAGGCCCGCAGGGCCTGAACCGACCACTGCTATCTTAAATTTAGAGAGTCTCTCATCTATATATGCCGGGGTCTCAAGTTTCTCTTTCATGCCGTAGTCGCCGACAAACCTCTCAAGGAAATGTATATTTATCGCCTTCTCCGAGGCAAAAGGCGCATCCTTCTTTGTAAAGACACATGTCTTCCTGCACTGATATTCCGCAGGGCAGACTCTTCCGCACATAGACGGAAAGTTGTTCTTCTCCCTTAAGGTAAAATATGCACCCTTATAATCCTTATCTGCTATTTGGGCGATAAACTTCTTTATATCTATCTCAACAGGGCAGCCCGCTATGCATGCAGGGTCCTTGCACTGGATGCAGCGGCTTGCCTCTTGAAGTGCCTGCTCTTCGGTATAGACCAAACAGACCTCATCAAAGCCTTTTGCCCTTTCGGCTGCATCTAATTCTCTTGGGTGTATTGGTTCTTTCTTCATCTTTGTCATTCCCATAAAAGCCCTGTCATTCCCGCAAAAGCGGGAATCCATACTTACATCCTATTTAGATCCCCGCTTGCGCGGGGATTAAATTCGCACTTATAACTTAGCTTCACTACGTTCGCTAAGTTATGTGCTCATTTAACTTGCAGATATGTTCTTCCTTGTCAGCGTATACCTTGCTTCTCATCTTAAGCTCATCCCAGTCCACGAGATGTCCATCGAATTCCGGGCCGTCCACACAGCTAAACTTCACCTCATCCTTGACCTTTACACGGCAGCCGCCGCACATTCCGCTTGCATCGACCATAAGCGCATTGAGTGAGACTACGGTCTTTACGCCGGAGTCTTTGGTTACAGCCGCAACCCTTTCCATCATGGGGATAGGGCCGACAGCGTATACTAAGTTCGGAGTTGGGAGTTTGCCCCTCGCATTCGCTCGGGATCCCTCAGCGAGAGGTCCCGAACGAAGTGAGGGAGAGTTCGGAGACACCAATTCCTTGAGGATGTCGGTGACAAAGCCTTTTTTGCCGTAGGAGCCGTCGTCAGTGGTAATATGAACTTCACTCGATGCAGCCCTCATCTCATCCTCTAATATAAGAAGCTCCTTTGTCCTTGCGCCTAATATAGTGATAACCTGGTTGCCGGCTTCCTTTAATGCCTTTGCCAGGGGATATATCTCGGCAATACCCACGCCGCCGCCTACGAGTATAACCTTGCCGTAGTTCTCTATCGGAGTGGCATGACCCATCGGGCCGGCTATAGCATACAAGGAATCGCCGGGATTTAAAGTCCCCATGAGCTTCGTACTAAAACCTATCTCCTGCACAACCAGTACGATCGAACCCTCTTTCTCATTCTTATCGACGGCCGTCAGGGGGATCCTCTCTCCCTCCTCCTTTACCATAACGACGATAAATTGCCCCGGCTGTGCCTTTACGGCAATAAGAGGAGCACTTACCTTAAACCGTGTAATGGTCGTGTCTTCTGTCTTGGTTATAATTTCTTTGGCTAATATCTTCATAGTAGTTTGCTCCGCGGGCATAAAAAAATGGCGTCATTTCTTCCTAAAAAGAAAGACGCCATTGTCACTTAAGCTAATAGCATAGCAAAATAATCAGATTTGTCAAGCAAAAATAAAGACGCCCTTTTTCAAGAACGCCACTTTGCTTTTTGTACATACGCTGTACTTAATTGTCACTATAAGTATACCACAAATCTTGAAAAAGTCAAGGGATTCATGAAAATTCTAAACGCCCTGCTCCCAGCGGGAATCAAGCTCTGCATTGTCCAGACATGAAAGAAGATATTTCACAAACTCATCACCTGTTGCACCGTTATCTCTTCCGGTTATAGATACCTTCTTTTCAGCCTGCGCGCAGAGATCGAGCGCCATATCAAGTTTTTTCGCTTTTTCGGCAAAGCCGATATGCCGCAAAAGCATCGCACTTGCGCGTATCATAGATGATGGATCTGCGTACTTTGCCCGGTCCTCCTCTACCATGCGCGGCGCACTACCATGTATAGCCTCAAACATGGCCCAGCGCCATCCTATATTAGCGCTTCCAGCTGTACCGACACCGCCTTGTATTTGTGCTGCCTCATCAGTAAGTATGTCGCCATACAGGTTAGGCAGGACAAAGACCTTAAAGTCCTTACGGCGTGCCGGATCAAGGAGTTTGGCAGTCATAATATCTATATACCACTCATCTAGTTTTATGTTGGGATACTCCTCTGCTATACGAAATGCAACCTTTGAAAAGCGGCCATCAGTCGTCTTTACCACATTGGATTTGGTAACCACAGTCACCCTATCTATATTGTTGTCTTTGGCATATTCAAAGGCCATGCGTATAATACGCTCTGCGCCCTGCTCTGTTATGACCTTAAAGTCTATGCTTATATCTTCTGTTATATCAAAGCCTTTTGAACCGAGTATATATGCACCTTCTGTGTTCTCACGGAAAAAGCACCAGTCTATGCCTTCTAAAGCAACTCGCACCGGCCTGACATTTGCAAACAGGTCCAGATAGCGGCGCATGGCTACATTGGCGCTCTCTATATTTGGCCATTTGCCTCCTGCCTGCGGTGTCGTGGTGGGTCCTTTTAATATGACATGGCAGCCTTTTATCTCAGTAAGCACATCATCAGGTATGGCCTTCTTGTGCTTGGCCCTGTTTTCAATGGTAAGGCCTTCTATATGCTTGAATATCACCTTGCCGCTGGCTGCCTCATCCTTCAAGGCATGCGCAAGGACCGCCTCGGCATGCTTTGAGATAAACGGACCTATGCCATCGCCTCCGCAGACTCCTATAATAATAGGCTTAAGTGAGGCGTAGTCAGTCTTCTCTGCGCCTTTCTTCATCTGCTCAACACGCTCAATCTGCTCTTTGACTATAGCAGCGAATTTTTCTTTTGCCTTCTCGATCATATCTCTTTTGCCTTTACAGTATCGCCAGGTACTTGCCTATCTCGTGCTTAGTTACCTGTTTGCGATAGTCATCCCACTCATCCTTCTTATTGCGGATAAAATACTCAAAGACCTTATCACCAAGGGCCTTTCTCACGAGTGAGCTTTTTTCGGTGATCCTTATCGCATCAAAAAGGTCATCAGGAAGTGACTCTATGCCTGCATCGTTCCTCTCTTCCTCTGTCATCCTATATATATTGTTGGCTACCTGCGCTGGAAGCTTATATTTCTTCTTTATGCCCTCTAAGCCGGCTGCCAGCATCACAGAAAAGGCAAGATACGGATTGCATGCCGGATCCGGATTTCTGAGCTCGACCCTTGTGGCCTTTTCTTTGCCGGGCTTATACATAGGCACCCTTACCAGTGCGGAGCGGTTCCTTTGTGCCCAGGAGACATAGACCGGCGCCTCATAACCAGGCACAAGCCTCTTGTAGGAGTTCACCCATTGGCAGCAGACTGAACATATCTCCCTGGAATGTTTAAGCACGCCTGCGATAAAATATTTTGCTGTCTTTGAAAGATGGAGCTTATCCTTCTTCTCAAAGAACGCGTTCTTTTTTCCTTTAAAAAGAGACATGTGCGTATGCATACCGCTTCCGCTTATACCGTAGATAGGTTTTGGCATAAATGTGGCATAGAGATTGTTCTGCATAGCTACCTCTTTAACGATCACGCGGTATGTCATGACATTATCAGCCATAGTAAGGGCATCGTTGTAACGCAGGTCTATCTCGTGTTGTGATGAAGCCACCTCATGATGCCAGTACTCAACTTTTATGCCCATCTTCTCGAGCATAAGGACGGTCTTTCTCCTTAAGTCCTGGCCTATATCCATGGGAGTCAGATCAAAGTAGCCGCCCTTATCGAGGATCTCTGTGCCGCCTGCATTGCGGAAATAAAAGTATTCAAGCTCCGGGCCTACATTGAAGGTTGTAAAACCCATTCTTTTTGCTTCGGCCAGGTTTCTCTTTAAGACATACCGGGGGTCGCCATCAAATGGCTTTCCGCCCGGTTCAACCACATCGCAGAACATCCTTGCGACAGGGCCTTCTTCATCTACCCACGGCATGATCTGGAATGTACTGATGTCAGGTTTAACGACCATATCAGACTCTTCTATGCGGGAGAAGCCCTCTATGGATGAACCGTCAAAGCCCATTCCGTCGCTTAAGGCATGAGGCAGTTCCTCGACAGGCATATCGAAGCTCTTTAAAAAACCCAATACATCCGTAAACCAGAGGCGGATAAAAGCCACCTTCTTCCTCTTTACGGTCTTTAGTATCTCTTGTCTTGTCATTATATACTCCTTTTGCTTTTGAGCAGACTATAATTATAGCAAAGTAATATCAAAACACAAGGACTTTTTAGTAAGCGCTCCAAAGACTGTCTTTGTGCGGGGAGCTTCGTGCTCAAAGACTGTCTTTAAAGCAGTTCCATTGAGGGCCGGGGAATCCAGCCTTGTTTGCCGTCTACGCGCCGGACCTTTGCCCAACCGTTCTTGGTTGCCACAATAACAACGCTCTCGCCTTCCCTCAATGTAAAAAATGTAGTCGCATCATCAAAGGGCTCAAACTTGGAATCCGCCATCTCAGCTATAATGACTGCCCCTTTCTGGATGAGTATCTTATCAAACTCAACAGCAAACAACGAGGCGGAAAGAATCAACAACACAAGGATTGGCAAACTGATATAGATAAGGGGCCTTCTGAACCTTGCTGCCAGTATAATAAGTATAAGAAGCCCTGAAAAGATAAAATACAAAGTCGTGGTATAGCGTGTAAGCTTATCCAGACCAAGTGAAGCAGCCATATCAAGAAATATACCTTTAAACCAGTTTCTCTTTTGCGATATCATGCCGCCCTTTATCTTGGATCTGGCATATGCCAGGTTTGAGAGCAGATCCGCGTCTTCAGGCATAAGGGTCTGTGCGCGCAGGTAATTTAAGATCGCCTTCCCCAGAGAGCCGTATTTAAAATAGGCATTTCCCAGATTATAATATAGCGGCCCGCTCTCAAGGCCAAGAGTCAGGATCTTTTCGTAGCCTGCGATCGCCTCTTCAAAATCGCCTTTACCATAATCACTATCTGCCTGGAAGAATAGAAAGCGCGATTGGGAATCACCATCCTCGCAATATGCCTGGCCCGCGAATATCAGCAAAGATACAAAGATCAGCAAAACCATTATTGTCTTCATATCCTCATCCTCCCGAGCTCAGCTATAATACCGGCAAGCAGATCAAATGTCTTTGCCATCTGCTCCTTTGTAATGCTTGAAGGCGCATAGCGTGCGCTGTCACAATCATCAAAGCACTGTCTTATTCTCTTAAGGAGCTCTTCGTCTATCTCCTTACGCCTGAGCTCTTCTACCACATCTGAGGTCAGGCCTGCTGTAGGCAGGTGGAACTTATCACCAAGGTACTCCTGCATAGTCTTGAATACCGCATCATAAAACTTATTTGCCTCTTTTGATTTAAGCAGGCGCTGGGCCATAGCCAGGTTTTTCTTTGCCTTGCGCGGGGCCTGAAGGCGCCTTGCGTAACCAAGGTCTGTCATGAGCCTTTGCCTCCTGCTGTGGAAGACCAGGGTGAGGATAACGGCCAAAAGCGGCATAAGCTGTAAGGCAATAAAGATCTTATCTTTGCACAAAAACGCACCCTTCTCCCTTAGCCTGCCAGGTGCATCCTTTATATATAGGATATCCCTGCCAAGTATCTCCTTGCGCTTAGCAGGTTCAGAGGTGCCGGTGGAGGGTAATTCAAGGATCCTGAGCTCCTCACCTTTTGGAAGCGGGTTTACCTTGATCGGCAGAGGCCCCTTTGTAATCGTTTTGTATCCCCCGGTCTGCGTATCAAAGAAGCTGAATGATACCTT